>NZ_CP120131.1:320929-641859 GCF_034039665.1 Mammaliicoccus sp. Dog046
AGCAAGTAATAAAAGTCGCAGAAATATAAAAGAAAAGCATTCATGATTAGGATGAGTCCTAATTGTGAATGTTTTTTTATGTAAAAAGGTAAACGGTATTTTGACGGTTGCGAGAAGGTTGTAAGGGACATAATCCAGAATTCTGTCCGTAAGAGAGTTGTAAGGGACACAATCCGGAATTCTGTCCGTAAGAGAGCTGTATGGGAGACAATTCATAATTCTGACATTAAAAACCCCCATCAGAACATCTATAGTGCACTATTAGAATTGAATTTTTAGCATTCAACTCTAATGATACACCTCTGTTCTGATGGGGATTCTTTTATTTACCCATTCTAAATATACTGATTGCTAATCCTACTAATACGGTACCTATTGCGTAATCTAACATTGATTTGATTCGGGCGTTATTAAAGATTTGTCTTATATAGTTAAATAAATAGCTACATAAGAAGAACCAAACGAACACAGTTAATATGAATAGTGATGACAGGATAATGATTTTCATTGAACCGTCTGATTTAGATATAAATTGAGGTAATATACTAACATAAAATAATATTGCTTTTGGATTAAAGAGTGTACTTAAAAATCCTTGTTTGTATGACATTCCAAGGCCGATATTTAATTTTTTATTTTGATCGGTATTAATATTAAACGTCTTCTTAGCATTTAAAATGGTTTTAATTCCTAAATAGGCAATATAAATGGAACCTAAAATTTTAATACCGGTAAATACGTAATAAGAAGTCGTTAATATAAAGATTAACCCGAATGCTGCTAAGGTTGAATATAGTACATGTGCACTTGAAATACCTAATCCGGCCATGATGCCATTTTTAGCATTGCCTTTTAATGTATTGTTGAGAACAATGAAAAAATCAGGGCCTGGTACGATGATAATAATTAATGCGATAAATACGAAACTTAACCAATTGTCCAATGCAATCTACTCCTGTCATGAATATTTATTCTCACAAATATAACAAATATTCGTTCAGAAAACTATATGAAATTTAAAATGAATTTTAGCATACTATATCATATACAAATGATTTTTATTCAATATCGGGTTGTCATATCGGAATGCTTCATATACACTCATCATAATGCAATTATCTGAAAATTAAAGGGGTGCATACATCTTATGAAATTACCGAGTATTATCTATACATTATTTATCGCAACATTTTTAGAGCGATTCAGTACCTTTTTAATTATTCCGTTTCTCTCGATATATTTATCAAAACAGTTTCAATATAGTGGATTTGAAATTGGGGTTATTGTTTCAATGTTTGCAGTATCGTCCTTATTTATGAGTTTTATTGCTGCACCATTTGTCGATAAAATAAATAAAAAAATCATCATCTATACTGGATTATTATTAGTAACATTGAGTTTTGTTACTTTTCCTTTCATCAATACATTTCAAGGATTTATTCTATTCACAATTGTAAATAGTGTTGGCAATAGTTTCTTATCTCCTACATATAAAGCAATGATTGCTATATTTTCAGATCAGTCTAATAAACATATCGTATTTAATATCCGCTATTATATTATTAACATTTCTGCAGTATTAGGGCCTTTATTATCTACACAAATCCAACAATTTGGTATTCATTTTATTTGTAACATCATTGTCAGTGCATATGTGCTTAATACAATAATATTCACATTCACCTTCATAAAAAATAACCATAACTTTCAAATTTCTGTTAAACAGAAGCAATCTACAATTAAAGATACGCTTATGATTGCGATGAAAAATAAAGCATTTCTATTATTAATGATTGGTCTCATTTTATTCGTATTTGGATATAATGTGATGTCGGGTGTGTTACCACAATATTTTGCGCTAGATCATACGCAAGTTGAAGCATCAAAACGCTTCGCATTATTGTTATCCATCAATGGTGTCACAGTGTTAACTTGCCAATATTTTATATTTAAATTTAGTAGATGGACGTCTATCAGAACTTCGATCATTGTAGGTGGTGTACTTATGCCGATTGGATTATTTTTCATGGGTGTCATGGACCATTTACTATATCAAGGCATGGCGATGGTCTTATTTACATTAGGAGAAATGCTCGTATTTACGATGGTCGATATTCAAATTGATGAATTATCGGAAGAAAATTATAAAGGCAGTTATTATTCATTAGCAGGCTTACAAAAGTTAGGTGGTTTATTAGCGCCGCTTCTTGGTGGGTTGTTATTAGATCATCTCCATAACAGTATTGAATTGTTTGGTATCTTATCGCTCATTTCCTTTGTGAGCATTATATTCTTCGTCATGAGTTATAAAGAAAGTATAAATCATTCACATGTGACACAAGATATGGCACAATAGTTGTGTTATGTGGGAATAAAGCTGAAATGAAAATATTGTTAAGGGGGAAGTTCAATTGAAAAATGAAAAAGTATATGCGATGCGTGTAGCAAGTGTTTACCCACATTATGTTACAAAAGCTGAGAAAAAAGGGAAGACTAAAGAAGATGTAGATGAAATTATCACTTGGTTGACGGGTTACGATGAAGAAGCCCTTCAACGTATATTAGAAAGTGACACGGATTTCAAGACGTTTTTCGAAGAAGCGCCTAATAAAAATCCTAACAGAAAGCTCATTAAAGGTGTGATTTGTGGCATGAGAGTTGAAGAAATTGAAGAACCTTTAATGCAAGAAATTAGGTATTTAGACAAGCTTGTTGACGAGCTTGCTAGAGGTAAGAAGAAAGAGAATATCTTTAGAACAGAAAAATAATAACAATTGCATATGTTAGACCACTGGAAGTGCCTTTATAAAGAGGCTGAGATTAAAGTGTATCTTTAAAATTCCTTGAACCTGATCCAGTTCATACTGGCGTAGGAAAGTGGCGAAACTTATATTTATCGGATGAGTAGACGCTATTTTCTATATGGAAATAGCGTCTTTTTTTTATAAATAAGGAGGATATATCATGACATTTACTGAACAATTATTTCAAAGAGTAGAGCCAATTTGGGAATCATATTTGGGACACCCTTTTATAAAAGGGTTAAGTGACGGTACGTTAGACGAAGAGAAGTTTAAACATTGGTTAAAGCAAGATTACGTGTATTTAATAGAATACGCACGATTATTTTCAATTGGAGCGGCGAAATCAACAGATTTAAATATGATGATGACTTTTGCAGACTTAGCGAATGGTACGCTTCATACGGAAATGGATTTGCATCGCGGTTACGCTAAGCAGTTTTATATTTCAGAAGAGGAATTAGAGCAAACTGAACCTGCACAAACGACAGTGGCTTATACAAGTTATATGTTAAATAAAGCTCAGCAAGGTGGCATTGAAAATGTCATTGCAGCGGTATTAACGTGTACATGGAGTTATAACTATATTGGATTAAAACTTGCAGAAGCGGAACGACATACACATCATGCTTTATATGATGAATGGATTCAAATGTATGCTTCGGAAGAATTTACGGAATTTAAAGACATGTGCATTGAACTCATGGATAGCGTCACTGAAGGTAAGTCTGAAGAAGAATTGAAAAGGCTTGAAGATATCGTTGTTAAGACGAGCTATTATGAATATATGTTCTGGGACATGGCGGAGAATATCGAAACATGGACAACGCCAATTAAATAGAAGAGAGGTGTAATAATGGAGGAAAGACATCAAGCAATCATTAAGCAACTCATACAATATAATACGGAAAGTCCACCAGCACGAAATACGGATCCGTTACAAGATGTAATTGAACAAATGCTACATCGTTTAGGATTCGACATTGATCGAATACCATTATATGAAAATGACAGTGTTATCAATGCAGTATTGAAAGGTACAAATCCTGATGCACCAAAGTTGGTGTTAAATGGTCATGTTGATGTTGCCAATGTAGGAGAAGCGACAGATTGGACAGTACCGCCATTTGAACTCACATCATCGGACGGTTATTTATATGGGCGAGGCGTCAGTGATATGAAAGGTGGTTTTGCAACACTGTTATATGTTTTAGAACAGTTAAATCATAAAGGTGTAAAACCTAAAGGAGATATTATTGTGCAATCTGTTGTTGGAGAAGAGGTCGGTGAAGCGGGCACAAAGACAGCATGTGAGCATTTGTTAGTAACGCCTGATTTAGGAATTGTATTAGATACGAGTCATTTAATTGCACAAGGTCAAGGTGGCGTCATCACTGGATGGGTTACTGTAAAAAGTAAAGAAACAATTCACGATGGTGCACGCCAACAAATGATTCATGCAGGTGGTCATTTATTTGGTGCGAGTGCAATAGATAAAATGTACAAAGTCATACATGCATTAAATGAACTTGAAAAACATTGGGCTGTGATGAAGTCATATCCGGGTATGCCTTATGGTTCAACAACGATAAATCCAGCTGTGATTGAAGGTGGGAGACATCCGGCATTTATAGCAGATGAATGTAAGTTATGGATTACAGTCCATTATTTGCCTAATGAAAATGATAAAGATATTGTCGATGAAATAGAAACTTATTTGAATCAAATAGCTGAAGCGGATCTATGGTTAAAAGAAAACCCATTACAATTTGAATGGGGAGGGACATCTATGATAGAAGATAAAGGTGAAATATTCCCGAGCTTTACTTTACCTGAACATCATCCAGGATTTGAAAAGTTAGCCGACGCACATAAACATGTGACTAAAGCGCCTTTGAAAAAAGGAGTGAACCCAAGTGTGACTGATGGCGGATGGTTAAGTGATTACGGTATACCTACAATATTATATGGACCTGGGGAATTAACTGAAGCACATTCAGTAGATGAAAAGATAAAAATAACAGAGCTAGAACAATTTAGTGAAGTGTTATTTAGATTTTTAGAAGATTGGTATCATCATCCGGTTGTTTAAGGTGACAGAATGTTGCAAGTGGAGGCCGACAAGCAACATTGAAGCCAAGATATAAAATTAAATTTAGCCACTACAAAAAAACAAACTGAACTTATTCATTTAAGTTCAGTTTGTTTCTTTTTTTATCCTATTTTCCTTCATATGCATCAACTAAAGTTTGTATGTCGAATTTTTTCATTTTAAGAAATGCTTGAGTGACTCTGTCGATTTGTTCTTGAGTCCCTTCTTTCATCATTTTCCCCATTATACTTGGTGTGATTTGCCATGATACGCCGAATTGATCTTTGACCCAACCGCACTGTTCTGATTCAGGTACGTGCGATAATTTTTCCCAATAGGCATCAATCTCATCTTGTGTATCGACATTGATTAATAAAGATACACCTTCGTTAAAATCAAACTTATGATTATGTGCACTATCCAATGCGACAAAGTATTGATTTTCAAGTTTGAATTCTGCATGCGCTAATGTATCAGGCTTATCTGGTTCCATTCCTTCTGGATAATAGAACTTACTCACGTCACCACTATCATTGAATACACTTGTGTAATATTCGATGGCTTCTTCAGCGCGACCAACGTTGTCGTTGATGAACATAAATGATGGTCTGATGCGTGTATCGAATGGTTGGTCTGTTATAAGGAGCTGCCAAGATACATCGAACTGATCTTGGAGCCAACCGAACTTTTCACTAAAGTCATATTGGTCTAATGGCATTAATATTTTCCCGTCTGTAGCTAAAGCGTCCCATACTTCTTGTAATAATTGTGCTTCTGATGGCTTGAACAATACCGTAAATGAAATGGAAGGATTTTTAACAAAATATGGCCCGGCATTGATTGCCATAAATCGATATCCAAACACATTGAAATCAAACTGTTTGGCTTCTCCTGAAGGTGTGTCATTAAGTGTTGTATTTGATCTAATTTCGGATTCAGGGAAGACTTTCAAGTAATGGTCTACAGCTTCCTTGGCATTATTATCAAACCATAAATGTGGAATAATTTTTTGACTTGGCATAAACTCAGCTCCTCAACGTTTTACAGTTATAATACCCAATCTGAAAAATATAAACACGCTATTTACTATTAGCGAAGAAACGTGACCAATTATTTTTAATCAATATATAGACAAGATGTACGATGATTAAACTTGCACACGTATCTGAAAAATAATGCGCATGTAAAAAGACTCTCGAACACATCATAGAAATAATAAAAATTGCTGCAATCCATTTAACGAACGGTTTGTTATATATAGATAAGAATACAAAGACAGCAACAAACAAAGTCAGTGTATGTAAACTTGGGAAACTGAAACCATCAATTAAATCAGAGGGTCTAGGTCTTTGAACGATATATTTTAATATTGTCCCTATTATTATAGAAGAAACTGAGAATACCGCGTAAAACAAGAAGTGCTTCTTACGATATATGAATAGTCCGGCCAGCATCACGCATATTAGTATGAGCGTATGTACTGGGGAGAATATATACGAGATAATCGGTAAATAGTTATACAATCTAAAAGTCATAGCTATAGAATGTATCGCAGAATATGCTGCGTGATCTAATGGATAAATCCATTTTGTGATAATCGCAATGATTAAAATTAACAAAATGGTAGAGTATGTGAGGATGCGTTTTGAATCTTTTTTCATGTTCGATGGTACTCCTTTTATGTAAGTGATAAACGTTTGGTATTAATTTTAATCCACAAATCAATTTCGAACAATAAGACTTTAGGACTACCTAAAAGTTATTTAAAGTTAAGCTGTAAAGTGATATCATCTAGTATATAAATAAAAATCTAGGAGTGTAGTAATGAAATTATCTAAAAAAGGAAAAATTATCATCGGTATCGCAATTTTACTGATTGTTGCAGGTATCTTTGTGGTAGCCAAAGTATCAAGTATAAACAATAAAGTGTACCAGCCGATTAATAATAAACAAGATGAGAAAAAGGTTAAGAAAAAAATAAGACAAAACGAACCGATATCCATTGCTATTTTTGGGGTGGATTCCAATAAAGAACGAGAATCTGAGAACATCGGTGAACGAACAGATTCAATTATGTTAGCTTCAATCAACCCTAAAAAGAAAACTACAAAATTAGTCAGTGTACCGAGAGATATGGCAGTTAATATAACAGGATATTCAAACCATGATAAAGTGGCACATGCTTATGCATACGGTGGATCTAAGACGGCGGTAGATACGCTTAAAAATGAATTTAATATTCCAATCGATGGTTATGTCACAGTAGATATGGATGGATTTAAGAAAACGATCGATGCATTAGATGGTGTGACAGTAAAAAGTAATGGTACTTTCAAATTCAATAAGGGAACATTTAAAAAAGGTGAAACGATTCATTTAAGTGGTGATGAAGCGCTAGACTTTGTACGAAGTCGTAAAGAAGAAGGCGCAGGTGATGATGAAGGTAGACAAGAAAGACAGAGAATTGTAATAGAAGCTACAGGTAAAAAACTTAAAAATCATTTAAATGTTAGTAACTTTAATGCATTAATGAATGTAGCTGAAGACAATGTGACAACGAGCTTCAATTTAAATGATACAAGAAAATTAATTTCTGATTATAAAGACGCGACGACACACTTTGAAAAGATTTCAATAGACGGCGTGAATCAAGTTGAGAATGATGGCATATGGTATTTTGAAGCGGATGATACAGCGAAACAAAATATTATAAACGCATATAATAAGAATTTAGAGAATGAATAAGTTTGCTTTGAGGTATTTTAATTAATGTGTTCTATCCTTTACAATAAAGTAGAGGAGGGATAACGATGAATCAAGAATGGTTAAATCAATTACCGATTCAAAATATCAAAAAATGTATACTAGTTCGTGGTGGAGATGTGAATGAAGCTTTTCGAATAGAAACTAAGGATGATATCTATTTCTTACTCGTTCAACATCAACGTAGTGAAGATTTTTATGATGCAGAAGTTGCTGGATTAGAAGCATTTCAAGAAGCGGGTGTACGTGCACCAATCGTTAAAGGACGTGGAGAAATCAACAGTGATGCATATTTGATATTGAGTTATCTTGAAGAAGGACGTTCAGGAAGTCAACGTGAACTTGGCAAACTTGTTGCGAAATTGCACAGTCATCATGAGCCATCAGGTAAATTTGGATTTCATTTACCTTATCACGGCAGTGCGATAACTTTTGAAAATGGATGGCAAGAGACGTGGACAAATATCTTCGTTGAACAACGATTAGATCAATTGCGAAATGAAATCGTTAAACAACATCTTTGGACAGAAGAGGAACAACGCAAGTTTGAACAAGTACGTGAAATCATTGTAGATACTTTGGAAAATCATAATAGTAAACCGTCATTATTACATGGAGATTTATGGGCAGGTAATTATATGTTCTTAGACAATGGAGAACCTGTATTGTTTGATCCTTCACCGTTATATGGAGATCGAGAATTTGATCTCGGTGCTACGCGCGTATTTGGAGGGTTTACAAAAGATTTTTATGATGCTTATAATGAATCATTACCATTAAGTAAAGGTGCAGAATTCCGAATTCAATTTTATGAACTATATCTATTGATGGTTCATCTTGTGAAATTTGGCGAAATGTATGCTGGAAGTGTCAATCGAACGATGAATGACATACTCGAAGCGCATATTTAATGATAAGAAATTGAATTTAGGAGAATGACTGCAAATGAATGACGTTAACAAAATGAATAAACAGAGCTGGATTTTGTTTATTGGTATTTTACTAATTGGGGCAAGTTTAAGAGCGCCAATTACTTCAGTAGGTATTGCATTACCTTCAATTAAAGAATCACTACTTTTATCGAATACATCCGTCAGTTTGATTACAATTATTCCATTGTTATCATTCGCGGCTGTATCTTTATTTGCAGCGAAAATCAGCCACAGATATGGTCTGGAGCGTACAGTGTTTGGCGCATTAATGATTATATTAATCGGTATTGCGTTAAGAGCAATTACTGACGTATCGTGGCTATACATAGGAACGATATTAATCGGTGTCGGCATTGCGTTCGGTAATGTATTGACGCCAGGTATTATTAAAATGAATTTCCCGTTACGTATAGGTGTGATGACAGGGTATTATACTGTTGTTATGAATATATTCGGTAGTTTGTCATCATATGTAACTGCACCATTAGTAAAACAATTTAATTATCAGTTTGCGATTAGTTTAATTGGTGTTGTTACGTTGATTGGCATTATCGTGTGGTCATTACAATTGAAGAAACATAAGGCAGTTAAACAGGTGGCTTCAACTGATACTATAAATGTTTGGAAATCTCCATTAGCATGGCAAATCACATTGTTAATGGGTGGACAGTCTCTGATGTTCTATTCGCTCATTAACTGGTTGCCAGAATTTTTATTAAGTGAAGGTGTGCCAATTCATGAAGCGGGCCTTTACTTATCAATATTACAATTAGCAATAATTCCACTGACATTTGTGACGCCAATATTTGCTGAGAAGATGAAGAACCAAGTCGCACTAACATTTGGCACAGGTTTGTTATTTATGGTCGGTATATTAGTGCTTATGTTTATGACACGTTCTGCAATCATTGGCATTATACTGATTGGTATTGCGAGCGGATTGGCGTTTGGCTTAGTGAATACTTTCTTTGGTTTAAGAACAGAGCATGCACATACAGCAGCAAAATTATCTGGAATGTCGCAAGCTGTAGGTTATTTATTCGCTGCGATTGGACCGTTAGGATTTGGGATTTTACATGATGTGACACATAGTTGGTATGCATCATTTAGCATATTATTAGTGACTGCTGGACTCATTATGTTCTTTGGATCACAAGCAGGAAGAAATCGAACAATCGAACAAACGTTGTAAATGCAATATTTACATCATTGTGAACATAATACAAATATAATTACAAAAAGTAGAAACCGCTTTCTAAAAATGCTTTATTTTCTGACACTTTATAGTATAATTGTGCCATGAAGTTTGAACTTAAAAATATGTTTGAAGAATTGAAACAAGGAGTGACACGATAAGATGGAAGACAATCATTTAAAAAGGGGTCTTAGTTCTCGCCAAGTTCAGATGATCGCACTTGGAGGAACAATTGGTGTTGGTCTGTTTATGGGTGCTTCAAGTACAATTAAATGGACAGGACCATCAGCAATATTTGCTTATTTAGTAGCAGGGTTATTTTTATACTTAGTGATGAGAGCAATGGGAGAGTTGGTTTATTTATATCCAACAACAGGTTCATTTGCGAACTATGCAAGTGATTATCTACATCCAGTTGCAGGTTACGTTACAGCTTGGAGTAATATCTTCCAGTGGATTGTCGTAGGGATGAGTGAAGTAATTGCAGTAGGACAATATATGCAATATTGGTGGCCGGACTTACCAACATGGATACCGGGAGTCATCGTTGTAGTCACATTAGCAGCTGCCAATTTAACATCTGTTAAAGCATTTGGAGAATTTGAATTCTGGTTTGCAATGATTAAAGTTGTCACAATCATCTTAATGATTGTAGCTGGATTTGGATTAATCTTCTTCGGTTTAGGAAATGGTGGAAATGCAATCGGTTTAAGTAATTTAACTGAACACGGTGGTTTCTTCCCTAAAGGAATTGTAGGTTTCTTCTTTGCACTATCATTAGTTGTCGGTTCATATCAAGGGGTAGAATTAATTGGTATTACAGCAGGAGAAACAAAAGATCCACAGAAAAATATTAAAAATGCAGTTAACGGTGTTATCTGGCGTATATTAATCTTTTACATAGGTGCGATATTTGTTATTGTAACAGTTTATCCATGGGATCAATTAGGAAGTGTAGGAAGTCCATTTGTTGCTACATTTGCAAAAGTAGGTATTACAATCGCGGCTGGATTAATTAACTTTGTAGTTATTACAGCAGCAATGTCTGGATGTAACTCAGGTATATTCAGTTCAAGTCGTATGGTATATACGTTAGCTCAAAAAGGACAAATGCCTAAAATCTTTACTAAAGTAATGAAGACAGGCGTACCATTCTTTGCAGTATTAGCAATTTCAATCGGTATCTTTATTGGTGTTATCTTAAACATCGTTTTACCAATGGTTATTGATGGTTCTGAAAATATCTTTGTATATGTGTATAGTGCATCAATCTTACCAGGAATGGTTCCATGGTTCATGATACTATTAAGTCATATCCAATTTAGAAAGAATCATGCAGATGAACTAAAAGATCATCCGTTCAAAATGCCATTTGCACCATTCTCGAACTACTTAACATTAGCGTTCTTTACATTAGTGTTAATCGGAATGTTGTTTAATCAAGAAACAAGAGTATCTGTGATTATCGGTATAGTATTCCTAGGTGCCATGTCAGGGATATACTTCTTAAGAGGTTATCATAAAGAAGACAAAGGTGAATACTAATCACCAATTTATAAAATAAGAAACGCATGACTGAGGACAAATTGGTGCCTTGGGTCATGCGTTTTTTGATTTGGTGGGGTTTGGTGAGGTGTGAGAGGTTAAGAGGTATGGAGTGATGTGCGTGTAATGAGGTAAGGGCTGAGTGTTGGTGTTGCGTGGACGCTGTAAGGGACATAATTTGGAATTCTGTCCGTAAGAGGAGTGTAAGGGACATAATTTAGAATAGTGTCCGTAAGAGGGTTGTAAGGGACATAATTTGGAATAGTGTCCGTAAGAGAGTTGTAAGGGACATAATTTAGAATTCTGTCCGTAAGAGTTGTGTAAGGGACACAATTCAGAATACTGTCCGTAAGAAGGTTGTAAGGGACATAATCCAGAATACTGTCCGTAAGAAGAGTGTAAGGGACATAATCCAGAATACTGTCCGTAAGAAGGTTGTAAGGGACATAATCCAGAATACTGTCCGTATGAGAGGTGTAAGGGACATAATTCGGAATAGTGTCCGTATGAGAGGTGTAAGGGACATAATTCGGAATAGTGTCCGTATGAGAGGTGTAAGGGACATAATCCAGAATTCTGTCCGTAAGAGGGTTGTAAGGGACATAATCCAGAATTCTGTCCGTAAGAAGGTTGTAACGATCACAATTCGTAATTTTGGAAGTAAGAGAGCTCTAACTATCACAATTCAGAATTCTGGAAGTAAAAGAGCTGTAATGAAAATATGCATGTTCACTATCGCAGTCATTATGTTTATCGTTCTAGCTAAAAAGGGGAGAGTAATATAAAAAAATACAAAAAAAGAACTGATGAGATTACTCATCAGTTCTTTTGGGTAGTAAACGGCTTACCACCAGTTATTTTGAGAACGGAATGCAACTGCTGCATCTACAGAACCGTAACGTTCTTTAGCATAGTTAACCATACCTTGAGTTTGTGTTTCTACTGAACCAGTTCCCCATGATTCTTTAGTTTGACCAAGACCTTGATAACCATTTGGACTTACAGCATTTGGGTTACCGCTTGATTCTGGTAATACGATTGTATTCCACATAGCTTCAGTACCACCTGCAGCTAAGAATTGAGCTTTAGTTGATCCGCCAGTGCTAGCTGTTGAAGTTTGTGTAGTTTTAACTTGTTGTGTTTCTTGTTTAGGCGCAGCTTGTTGAGTAGGTGCTTGTTGTTGAGCTGGCGCTTGTTGAGTTGCTTCTTGTTTTTGAGCAGGTGCTTGTTGAGCAACTTGTTCTTTAGCAGTATCGTTTGCTACTGGAGCTGGTGTTTGAGCTGGAACGTTTTGTTCAGCTACTGGTTGTTGAGTTGCAGCTGGTGCTTCTTGAGTGCTTGCTGAATCCGCTGCATTAGTTGCATGGTATTCCCAAGTGAAGTTAGAACCATCTGATTGGAAGTTATACTCAAAACCGTTTAATGTAAAGTTGATGTCATATGCGCCTTCTTGAATCCCGTGTTGGTTAAGTTCTGGTGCATTTGATTGAGCTAATTGAGCTAATTGCTCTTTGTTTACATTTTGTTCAGCTGCATCTGCTACGTGTGTAGATGATGCTACTCCTGTTGCTCCGATTGCTACTGCTAATGATGAAGTTAATAATGCTTTTTTCATAATTTAAAAACCCTCCGAATAATTTTTTATTTATTTAGTATCTTTTTTAAGATGATAATTTCTTTGTTAGTTGAATATTCTTCCCTGTAAATTTGGGACAAGACAACAATAACATATATAAGGCCGTTGTAAATTACAGCTAAATAACAAAACATTACAATGTCAAAAATTCAATGTAATATTTAGTAGAGAACTTCTTTTTTATCTTCACAAAACAATCACAAATGTATACTAATTGGTGTTGAAATTTAAAATTAATTAAATGGTTTTTCTTTATAAACGTTGTTTTAACGGTTTTAATTAAGGGTATAAAAATATAACGTATGTTTTTTAAAATGTAAAATATTAAAAAGCGATATATTTAATAAGGAATTTCTAATTTATTTTGAAACAACAATGTTTTTTATATTTTTGTATTGACATTGTTTGATATTAAATGTAACAAACGCTTTGAAAGCATGCAGAAGTAAGGTTTGACTTGTTTGTTACAACAATAGACAGAATTGTTAGTTAAATTACTAATTATATATAATATTACGAGGTTTGTAATATTAATGGTGTTATTGTAATATTCTCGTAATATAAAAGTGTATTCTTCTAATAAAATGAAAAAATCGATTATATTTTTGGATTTGCTTATGTTAAAGAAAAATGAATTTCATGAAACGATCTGAAAAATACAATTATTATAGAAAGAACACGTCATAAAAAATAAAAAACAAGTAACTCGGCTATGTGACGAGTTACTTGTTTTTGTTTCTTATGATTTTAAATAATAAAGACTAAATTCTAAATCTTTTAATAAGTGATCTTTCATGAGTTGAATTGCTTGATCAGCATCTCTTTTTTCTAGCATATCAACAATCACTTGGTGTTCTTCAATCAATCCCGGTCTCTTTTTATTTATAACAGTTTTACTAAAGAGATAAATATGACTCTTTAATTTACTGTATGTGTCAATGATGAAACTATTTTTAGTAGCGCTCATAATCTTCTGATGAAATTGATCGTTAATTTGTATGATCTCTTCATCGGTTTGTTTTTCTTCAACGTGAGTATAACTTCTTAACTCATCGATATCCTCTTGTGTAAATACGATACATGCTTTTTGTATGGCATGTGTTTCTATTAAAATACGCATTTCGAATATATTTCTATATTCTTCAACTGTTGGAACATATACATAAGAATCTTTAATAAAATATTCGAGTTCTAATTGCTTGATGGCTTCTCGAATTGGTGTACGGCTCACATTGTATTTTTGTGCCAGCTTACTTTCAGTTATTTTTTCATTTTGAAGTAAATTACCGTTAATAATATCGTTTCTAATTCTTTGATATAAAGTTAAATCTTCATTTGCCATTGTTGTCACCTCATTTCTTATATCTTACTATAAAAAAATTTGAAATAAAATGTATACATTTACTTATATTTGGTATACAATACGTGTAAACGTTTACAGAAAGGAAGTTTAAATGATGAAGATTGGATTTATAGGATTAGGCATTATGGGAAAGCCTATGGTAAAGAATTTATTAAGTGCGGATAAAGAAGTCTATGTTAATGACTTAAATAAAGAAGCAGAATTAGAAGTTGTTCAATTAGGTGCAAAAGCAGTATCAATAGAAGAAATGACAAGAGAAGTGGATTACATGATTACAATGTTGCCTAATGGCGCAATCGTTAAATCAGTTCTTTATAGTGGGGAACATGCAATTCTTAATCAAACGGACTTGAAAGTGAAGTTGGTCATTGATATGAGTTCATTAACACCGAATGAATCAGTGGAAATTAATAAAGTAATGGGCGAGCGAGGTATTAAATATGTTGATGCACCTGTAAGTGGTGGAGAACCATTAGCGATTACTGGTGAATTAGCTGTCATGTTAGGTTGTGACGAATCAAGCTTAGATGAGATTAAAACAGTGTTGGCGCCAATTTCAGCTTCAGTAGTAAGAGTAGGAGATGTTGGTGCAGGCAGTGTCGTTAAATTAGCCAATCAAATTATTGTGAATACTAATATTGCTGCATTATCAGAAGCTGTTGTATTAGCGAAGAAATTTGATATTGATCTTAATGAAATGCATCAAGCCATTCAATCAGGGTTAGCGGGCTCAGCAGTAATGGAAGCGAAATTCCCTAAAATGATTGAAGAAGACTATCAACCAGGTGGTACATTGAATATTAATTTGAAAGATTTAAAGAATGTCGTATCGACTGCAGATACAGTTGGCTTAACATTGCCAGTTGTAAGTCAAATTAAAGAAATATATAAATCTGAAGTTGCAAATGGGAATGGCTTAAATGATCATTCTGGTATTATTCAGTATTTCGAAAAAATTAATAATTTGGGGTGATGAAAAGGTGTTAACACAAACGCATATAAATGAAAAAAAGAACGATTCAATAGATAAACGTTTAAACGAACTACAATATAAGATTATTGTTCTAGATGATGATCCAACAGGTACACAAACAGTTAAAGATTTACCAGTGTATACAGAATGGACGGAAGAATGGATTGAAGATGGTTTTCTTCAATCTAACAACATGTTTTATATTCTTACCAATTCTAGAGCTTTAAATGAAGAAGAGACAAAAATTTTACACCATGAAGTAAGCGCTAACATACAAAGCGTATCGAAAAAATTGAATCATCCTTATTTAATTATTAGTAGAGGAGATTCGACATTACGTGGTCACTTTTACTTAGAACCTAAAGTACTTAGTGAGTCAGCAGACCAAGTATTTGATGCAGTATTTTATATTCCAGCATTCTTTGAAGGGCATCGTTATACATTTAATGGTGTGCATTACTTAAAAGAAAATGAAGCATATATACCTGTATCTGAAAGTGAATTTGCGAATGATACAACGTTTGGCTTCAATTCTAAATCAATGAAAGCTTTTATTAATGAAAAAAGTAAAAACACAATTAATATAGAAGATATTTATCATATTTCATTAGATTTATTAAGAAAGAGAGACAAAACAGCAATCCATGCATTGTTTAATGAGTTATCTCATTTTGATCAAGTAGTTGTAGATGCGGTTAATGATGAAGATATGGATTTCTTCGTATCGTGTTTAACGTCTTATTTATTAGAGCACGACAAACGATTTATTTTTAGAACGGCGGCATCTTTTGTAAAAGCGATTTGTGAAACACCTGGAGAAATGATTAATTTAAGATCATATGAAGAAAATCAGCATGGTGGCATGATTGTTGTTGGTTCTCATGTGAAGAAATCGTCGGAACAGCTTGAGTATTTATTGAATCATACTCAGATTAAAGGAATTGAATTTGATGTGAAAGAAGTGATTAAACCATCACTTCCGCTATATATCATTGAAATGACAGAAAAAGTTGAGAGCTACATTGAGAATGGTCAAGATGTTGTTATATATACATCTCGAGATGTGATTAGAACAGAAGATTTACAAAACAATTTAAGCATTTCAACAACCATCTCAAATAGTTTAGTGACAATCGTTTCTCATTTAAAGATTCAACCTAAATTTATTATCGCGAAAGGCGGTATAACGTCTAGTGATGTAGCAACGAAAGGGTTACAAATTAAAAAAGCAACAGTCGTTGGTCAAATTACACAAGGTGTGCCTGTGTGGTTAACAGGTAAAGAAGCGAAGTACCATCACATGCCATATGTGATATTTCCTGGCAATGTAGGTGAAGCATCAACATTAAGCGAAGTTTATGAATTAAATAAATAATATATAAATAGAGATGAGGGATGATTATGTTTGGAGAATATTGGCCACTAGTGAGTGTCGTTATAGGGGTGCTTATATTACTTATACTGATTATGTACTTAAAATTAAATACCTTTATTGCTTTAATAATGACGTCGATGATTACGGGAATCATCTTAGGTATGCCACTAGATAAGATTGTAGAAACAGTTGAAAAGGGAATGGGCGATACGTTAGGTCATATTGCGATTATCTTTGGATTGGGCTCGATTTTAGGAAAGTTATTATCTGATGGTGGTGGCGCAACAAGAATTGCTGACACATTGATCAATACATTTGGTAAAAAATATGTGACATGGGCAATGATTATTGCATCATTTATTATAGGGATTTCATTATTTTTAGAAGTCGCATTTGTATTATTAATTCCTTTAGTATTTACTTTAGCTAAAAGAATGAAAATATCGAATTTACAGGTTGGGATTCCAATGGGGACTTCAATTGCTGTGACACACGGATTTTTACCGCCACATCCTGGACCAGTTGCGATTTCTGAAGCGGTAAATGCGAATATTGGACAAGTATTACTTTATGGGTTAATTATTGGAATACCGTTAGCAATTATTGTTGGTGGTACATTCCCTAAAATTGCGCGTGTTCTAGCACCTAGCGCATTTGAAAAAGAAGGTAATACAGCAAGTATTGGAAAGATGGCAACAATCGATCCTAATAAATTACCAGGATTCGGCATAAGTTTGTTAACGGCTTTATTGCCAGTTATATTAATGCTGTTTGCAACAGTAGTACAATTGATTACTGGACATGATCAAGGACCTACAAATTGGTTTGAATCTATTGTATTTTTACTAGGTTCATCAGTAAGTGCAATGCTTATAGCTGTGTTATTTGCCATTTACTCTATGGGTATTAAACAATCTAAGAATATGACAGAAATTACGAAGACTTTTGAGGAAGCTATTGGGCCAATCGCAATGTTACTGCTTATTATTGGTGGCGGTGGAACGTTTAAACAAGTATTAATAGATGGTGGAGTTGGAGATACAATTTCAACAATCTTCCACGGTACAAATATGTCACCAATTTTCTTAGCATGGTTAGCAGCTGCATTATTAAGAGTTGCTTTAGGATCTACTACAGTTGCAGCAATTTCTTCAGTTGGTATCGTCTTACCATTACTGACATCGTCTGATGTTAATATTTCATTAGTCGTATTAGCGATTGGGGCAGGTAGTATATTCTGTTCACATGTGAATGATGCAGGTTTCTGGATGTTTAAAGAATATTTTGGACTAACAATTAAAGAGACATTTTTAACATGGACATTGTTAGAATCTATCTTATCAGTACTCGGTCTAGTGTTTATTTTATTAGCTAATATGATGTTATAAATCAGCTGATCTTAATGTACAAATTCATCATTTACAGGTATGATGAAATCGAAATTAAACATTAAGGAGCATGCTTATGTGGGTAGATATTACACAATCATTAACAAACCGAATTGCTAATTGGCCTGGAGACGAGGCGTTTCATTTTAAATTGGCTGAAACAAAAGATGATAACGGAGTAGTCAATATAGGTAGTATTTCGACAACAACACATATCGGTACGCACATGGATGCACCGTTTCATTTTGATAATGAAGGAATAACGATAGATCAAATCGATGTGAACCGATTAATTGGAAAAGCAACACTCGTTGAATGTATAGGCGAAGATATCATTACAAAAGAAATGTTAATGGACAAGGCGATTAAAGGAACAATTATTATGATAAAAACGCAAGAGCGGGCGAACCCAGAAAGATTCCCAGAAGAAGTTCCTGCCTTAACCGAAGATGCAATCAACTATTTAGCGTCAATTGATATTAAAGTATTTGGAATTGATGTACCCTCTGTTGATAAAATAGCATCGACAACATTAGATAATCACCATACATTTCAAAAATGCGATATAATCAATATCGAAAATTTATTACTAGAAGATGTATCAGAAGGATATTATGACTTCATCGGCTTACCCCTAAAAGTCGTTGGAGCAGATGGATGTCCGATAAGAGCTGTTATATCTAGGATTTAAAAATGATTTGAAGAGAAGTTTATTTATTGATAGAAGATATCGTGCGATGAGGTATGAAACGCACGAAGACTTTGGATATCTCTAATCCCAACATTAAAGAAAGAGGCTGGGACATAATATATGTCTCAGCCGTTTTTAGTATCTTGGCAGTAGATGACTGAGTTGAAAATGCGCTTATATCAAGCTTTTTTCAACTCTAGTCATCCTTGCCGGGGCGGGACTACGAAATCTTTTTTTATAAATTAGATTTCTGTCCCGCTCCCTTTCTTCTATTAAATAGAATCTGTATGTTGTTTCTCAACCAATATCCATTTAGATAATATAAATGTGACGGGTATAGTTATAATAAGACCGACAAACGGAGCAAAGGTTTCATTAATATGTAGCCATTGTACAAAAACATATAATAACAATGTTTGTAATCCCATATTGACGACTTGTGTAAGTGGAAACTGTATAAATTTTTTAATCGTTGGTTGTACATGGTACACAAAATAACAATTTAAATAAAATGAAATAATAAAACTCACAACAAACCCAGTTAAATGACTGACGAGGTAATTAATATCTAATATTTTTAACATGAGCAGATAAACCCAGTAGTAGTTCACTGTATTTATACCGCCCACAATGATAAATCGGAAAATTTCACCGTACTTTTTGTACATATTTGTTTCTCCTTAATCGTGTTCTATTCTAGTGTGTCTGAATTTTAAAATGTTTTGATATTATTGTATACCCATAATGAGAAACGTACAAAGATAATGTGATTCTTTTTCAAAAATAAAAAAGCATTTGGATGCATAAATGTTTTATGCCCAAATGCTTTGTATTGATTAACTATTAGAAAGTTTGTCCTAATGATTTAGCGCGAGCTATACCATCAGCTTTGATTTCTTCTGCTTTTTCTGGTGAAGCATTATGACCTTCAACGATTAATCCGTCGAAATCAGTAATACCATAGAAGCCCATCATTTGACCAATGTAACGGTGTCCCATTTCTAATTCTGCTGCTGGACCTTCACTGTAGTATCCGCCACGTGCTTGGATATGAAGTGCTTTTTTGTCTGGTAATAAACCAACTGGACCTTCTGCAGTATATTTGAATGTTTTACCTGCTACTGATACTGAATCTAAGTATGCTTTCATAACTGGAGGGAATGAGAAGTTCCAGAATGGAGTTACGAATACATATTTGTCAGCTTGAATGAATTGATCACTTAATTCATTAAGACGTTGTACTTTACCTTGTTCGCCTTCTGATAATTCTTCAAATCCTTGACCTGATTGTAATTTACCCCAACCAGCAAATACATCTGCATCAATTTGTGGAATATATGAATTATATAAATCGATATGAACGACTTCATCGTTTGGATTTGTTGCTTTATAGCTTTCGATAAAAGCTTGAGCTGTTGCCATTGAGAATGATACTGTTTCATCATGTGGATGAGCTGTAATAAATAATACTTGTGACATATTAAAAATTCCTTCCTGTTATAAAAATTAAACTAACTATAATTATTATACTAAGTATTTTTTATAAATCAATAGGAATGCTTATGAAAAAAGTGAGATATTACACTTGAGCATCACGCTTAAACGAGACTTTTTCGGATTTTACTAGAAATCATATCGATCAGTGCGACCATGACAACTAAGCCAATCAGTATAATGCCTACACGATCCCATGTTCTTGTTTGAAGTGCAAATATGAGTGGTGTACCAATACCGCCTGCACCAATAAGACCTAGAATAGAAGCGGATCTTAAATTGAGTTCGAAACGATATAACACTAACGATAAATATGACGGTAATATTTGTGGCACAACAGCAAACATTAAAGTCTTAATAGAGTTTGCACCACTGGCCACGAGTGATTCAGTAGGGCTAAGGTCGAGATTCTCTAAATCTTCAGCAAATAATTTACCCATCATACCAATAGAATGTATACCGAGTGCAAGTACACCTGAAAATGATCCAGGTCCAACAGCTTTTATAAAAATAATAGCCATCACAATTTCAGGGAAAACTCTAATGACACTCAATACAAATTTACTGACACTTGAAACTGGCTTGTTTTTTACCATATTTTTAGCAGCGATAAAAGCAAATGGAATACAAATGATTGCTGATAAAAACGTACTAATCACAGCGATAGCAAATGTTTCGAGTAAACCTCGTAATAAGTCTTCACCTTCAGGAATATAAACATATGACCAGTCTGGGTGTATCAGTCCATCGATAATTGAACGGAGTATTGTACCTGATTGTGATTTGATCTCAAAAGCAGGAATACCAACGAATGCCCAAATTAATAAAATGACAATGATGATTGAGATTATCCAGCGACGAATGAGGTGTTTCTGTTGATAAGGTTGTTGAATTTCAAATTGTGTTTGTGTCATGTCAGACGTTCCCTCACTTTCGTACTTAATAAGTCAATCAACACAACGATAACAAGCGTTACCAGTATGATTGTTAATGTTTTCGGATATTGGAATAAACCTAATGTTTGATCATAATATAAACCAATGCCGCCCGCGCCAACTAAACCTAACACGGCCGCAGCACGTATATTAATTTCAAATGCATATAACACGTAAGACATGTATGGTGCAATCGCTTGAGGAATAACAGCATATGTTATCCATTTTATTTTGTTAGCACCAACAGCGGTCATGGATTCTAATGGCCCATCGTCTATACTTTCCAATGATTCATACATCAATTTGGAAATGATACTAATAGATAGAATAATAATCGCCAAAATACCAGGAATTTGTCCGATGCCGAAAATAGCAACAAATACTGCCGCTAATAATAAATCCGGTACAGTTCTGACGATATTTAAGATGAAACGACAAGGTATAGAAATCAAGCTTGATTTAATTACGTTATTAGCACAAACGATTGAAATGGGTATTGAAAGAATAGCACCGATAAAAGTACCAACAATAGCCATTCTGATCGTATCGAGCATCGGTTGTGTAATGCTTGAAAGATAACTTAAATCTGGCGGAAACATACTCTTAAACAGTTCGATCATTTGAGGCAAACCATACATTAAGTCTGCCAAACTAAATTTAGTATATAAAAAGCTCCAAATAACTAGTGCAATCACGATAATAACCGCAACGACTTGTTTAATTGATGAGCGACGTTGCATATAAGGGGCGAGATGATCTTGTTCATTCTCCATTTATTGCACCCCTAATCTTTCGTCATTTTTAATATGACGACCGTAAATTTCTGAGAAAGTATCATCATCAGCTTCTGATGTTGGGCCGTCAAAGACCAATTCTCCCGCGCGTAATCCAATGATACGAGAACCATAAGCGCGTGCTAAATCAACAAAGTGAAGATTGATAATAATTGTAATGCCGAGTTCTTCATTAATTCTCTTTAAATCATCCATGACTTGTTTTGTCGTTAAAGGGTCTAATGACGCAACCGGTTCGTCAGCTAATATAATAGAAGATTCTTGGCATAATGCACGTGCAATCGATATACGTTGCTGTTGCCCACCAGATAATTCATCAGAGCGACTATAAGCTTTCTCTAATATATTGACTCTATCTAATGCTTCTAAAGCTTTACGTTTATCTTCTTTAGGAAATAAACCTAATACCATCTTCCAAGTAGGGTGATAACCAACGCGACCACTTAGTACATTCCGAATGACAGACGATCGTTTTACTAAATTGAAATGCTGAAAAATCATACCAATATTTCGTCTCATATGTAATAAATCTTTGCCGGAAGCTTTTGAAATGGATTTTCCATCAATGGATATGTCACCTTCAGTAATATCGTGTAGTCGATTTATAGAGCGTAATAATGTAGATTTTCCGGCACCGGATAATCCTACAATGACCGCAAAATCACCTTTCTCAATATTTAAATTAATATTATCGAGCCCTTTATGACCATTTTTATATACCTTCGTTACATTTTTAAATTCGATTTGACTCATTTAAATCACCTTCCATTTAAATAAAAGCCCAACTCGCTAAATAGGGAGCTGAGCTTTTACATTAGTTTGATCAACTTTAAGATTATTTTTCGTTTTGATTCACTTTTTCACCATATTCACGTACGATATCAAATTGTTTATCTTTACTGTCAACGTAACCTTCGTGGCTGTATACTTCACTAATGATTTTGTGACCTTTTTTCGTTTTTGAGATATTTTTAAATGCCGTTTTTAATTTGTCACGCCATTTGTCATCCATATCACTACGAACAGAAATTGTATCGTTTGGAATTGGTTCAGTTAATTTCACAACTTCAGTATCTTTAAATACGTTTGGTTGGTCTTTTTTAACGATGTTACGTGCATCTTGGAATGTAACAGCGACATCTACATCACCATTCAACAATGCGATGATAGCTTGGTCATGTCCTTTAACGTTTGTAATTTCCATGTCTTTCATTGGATTAACGCCAGCATCTAGTAATTCAGCAACCGGATAAGTGTAACCAGCTGTTGATGATACATCTTGAAGTGCGATTTTCTTATCTTTCATATCCTTGAGTGATTTAATATCCGAACCTTTTTTCACAAGGAATTGTGCTTTATATTCATTAACTAACTTGTCATTATTTGAGCCATCTTTATTTACACCATATCGTTGTGCTTGTAATAATACGTCTGCAGCTTTTTGGTCATGTGCCAATGTGTACGCTGTTGGTGGTAAGAAACCAACGTCAACTTTTTTAGATTTCATTGCTTCAACAATTGTATTGTAATTCGTTGATACTGAAACTTTTACTGGAATATCTAACTCTTTAGAAAGTAATTTTTCTAATGGTTTTGCTTTTGCTTCAAGTGTATCTGCGTTTTGAGAAGGAACAAATTGAATCGTTAATGATTCAGGTTTGTATTTCTTGTCCTTTCCATCATTTGAAGATTTCGATTCTATACTTGATTCCCCGTTCCCACATGCTGCTAATACTAAAATCGCGCCTAATAAAAAAATCCATAAGCGGCTTAGATGTTTCTTTTCCCTCATAATTTTTACGCCTCCGACTATGTATAATAACTATCTACATGTAAAATGTTATCATAAGGAGAAGTCATATTTTATTTGAAATTGGTAAACTATGTAAATGTTTTGTTATATGTTTAAAGGGCTTACATATTATGTAACGATTATCGTAAGTTTCGGTTAATAAACATAAATGTGCATGTTTTTTGATTAGAATGGATTCATCAAAGAAAAGGGAGTGGCATAATGTCATATTTTAAAAAAATTGCGCTAGTCGGTTTTGTATCGATAGCTACATTGTCATCGCAATCAGCGTTCGCAAGTGAAGCACCAGTTATAGGCAGTGATACAGGAAGTGGAAAGGTATTAGTAGATAATACGCATGGACAAACAGCAGGCGCTGCAGATTGGGTGATTGATGGGGCTTTTTCTGATTATGCAAATTCAATTGCGCAACAAGGTTACCAAGTGTCGGAGTTGAGAGATTCTGCAGGCATCACGGCAGAACAATTAGATGGGACTTCAATATTAGTTATACCAGAAGCGAATATTCCATTTAAATCAACAGAACAACAAGCTATTTTAGATTACGTGAAGAATGGTGGAAGTGTGATATTTATATCCGATCACTATAATGCAGACCGAAATTATAACAGAATAGATTCTTCAGAGGTGATGAACGGTTATAGACGTGGGGCATATGAAGATATGACTAAAGACATGTCTGCAGCTGAAAAATCATCAGATAAAATGCAAGGTGTGACAAGTTCAGATTGGTTATCTCAGAACTTTGGCGTGAGATATAGATATAATGCATTAAATAATTTAAACGCAACGAACATCGTTCAAGGAGAAGAAGGACTTGGTTTAAGTGAAGGTGTACAATCCGTTTCTATGCATGCAGGATCAACAATTGCAGTAACTAATCCTAAAATTGCAAAAGGTATTGTCTATGTACCTGATAATCTTTCTTCAGCAGATAAATGGGGACATGCAGTTGATCAAGGTGTTTATAATGGTGGCGGTAAAGATGAAGGAGCATACATAGCCATATCTAAAGTAGGTAAAGGAAAAGCAGCCTTCATAGGTGATTCTTCGATGGTAGAAGACATTACACCAAAATATAAACGAGAAGATGATGGAAGTACAAAGAAAACGTATGACGGATTTAAAGAAGAAGACAATGGGAAAATGCTCAATAATTTAACAACGTGGTTAGGTAAAAAAGAAGATTATACGACTTTTGAAGCATTGAATATTCCATTAGATAAAGCAACACCATTACTAGATTTTGAAAAGCCAGAAAACAGTGTAGAACCACAAGCAGAACCATGGGCGCAACCGAAAGCAGGTTATGAGTGGTTTAACAGTGATACATTTGCGCCAGGTAGTTATGGTGGCCCAGCAGATTCAGATGGTGGTACAGATAACCCAGGAAATAGTAGTGGAACAGCAACTTTAGATTATCCAACTTCAGTCAAAAGTGGTGAAACCTTTAAAGTAACAACAACTTTAAGTGGATATGAAGCAAATACAACCGTGTCAGATTTAAAATTAGGTATGTATACTGATGGCGGCACGCAAATAGGTAAGATTGGTGTCGGTGATCAAGCAGGTAGCACATTTGGATATAGTGCACCAACTTCAGTAAAGACTGATGCGAATGGTAAAGGCGTTGTTACTTTTACAGTGCAAGTGAAAGATAGCGTTGCTGGAAGTGCAAATATAAGGTTGAAACAAGGTAGCACTAATGTTGTAACTGAAGCAGTAATAGTACAAAGTTAGTAAGTGGTTTTAAAAATAAGGCTGAGACGAAATGTCTCAGCCTTTAATATATAACTTTGAAATCCAAGATGTTTGGAATGTCTTCTACATGATATTTCTGTAGAAATTGAATAATAAGGTCGGCACCATCTGTTTGTATTTCTTGTATGATTTTAGATGCATCATACATTTCATATCCACCACCGCCAACTGATCTGTAGTTATTTAATATGATTTTATATGTTGCTTCTAGATTTAAAGGTTGTTCTTTGATGAAAATATCTTTGGCACGGTGTCCAACAGGTTGAGTAATATCAAACGTGTATGACATGCCACCGTACATATCGTAATTATAGTGTTGAGGCTTAGGTTCTGAGAATGCAGAACTGACCTTTAATGTTTGATCCTCAATTGAAAAATATGAAGCGGATCGTTCGAGTGCCGCCAATAAATCTGAACCTGATATTTCTAAAACATTAAATGTATTAGGGTAAGGATAATTGTTGATGACATCTCTCATTGTTACTTCACGACCAAATCCTGTTGCTGAGTCGAACAATGCTGTGGCTGAAATATCAGCATCACTGACTTCTAATTGAATATAATTCAATAAATTGATTAATGGATGTGGTTGTACTCTTGCTTGAAAAGTATCTTCCACATACATAGGTTCAGTGAGGTTCGTAATTTTTTGGTCTAGCCATTGATTGACATCATCGTTGATTTGTAATGATGTTTGATCTGTTTGAATAGTAGGATTTGTATCGTTCACGAATAATAATTCACTTTGTGAAGACTCAATTTGGTTTGTCGTTTCATTAATGATTAAGGTGATTTTACCGAGACAATCACCCTTTGAACCAGGTTGAATAATCGCGGTTTGATTGATGACCTCTGCGATTTCACGATGTTGATGACCAGTAATGAGTACATCGATATCTTCCAGTTCGTTCAATAGTGCATAACCTTCATTCTCTCCCGTTAATAATTCAGTAGGTTCACCTGTATGTATATCGCGTTCAAACCCGCCGTGATAGCAAACAATGACAACATCAGATTGAGCTTTTACTTCATCAATACGTTGTTGAGCTGTTTCTTTTGCAGAATGAAAAGTTAAATCCTTAATTGTCTCAGGTTGTTCCCAATTCGGTATGTATTGTGTCGTTAATCCGATAATACCTAATCGTGTACCGTTTTTATCAATATAAATCACATCATGCCCAGTAAAAGGATGATTGTCTTTCATGATATTTGCAGATAATACCGGAAAGTTAAATGACTGAAGCGTTTGATATAAGTACGGCAGGCCATAATTAAATTCATGGTTACCAATGACGCCAAAATCAAAACCAACACGATTATAAATATCGCTTAATACATTGCTTGATTGTAATTGAGTGTAAAGATAAGAAGTAAAAGGAGACCCTTGTAGAAAATCTCCGTTATCCATCACGATGACATGTTCATGTTGTTGCTTAATATCGCGAATCATTGTTTCTAATTTTAGTAGTCCTTTAGGTAAATCTTGATGTGCTTCTTGATAATCAGTTGGAAATAAATAACCATGAATATCACTTGTAGTTAAGATGACAATTTCCTTCATCACGAGAACCTCCTATAGTATGCATATCTTTCATTATAACAATTGATTGTCAGAACAATATGAAGGATGGATTAATTAATGGTAAAAGTGATAGATATTAAAGCGTGTCGGCATTTTTATGCGCATGCTTTCCGCGGGCATGTTCTCAGCCTGTAGTCTTTGAATCATGATTTTCCCGCAAGAGTCAGCGCAAAAAAATGTTGAACATTGCAAGTGGAGGTCGACAAGCAACATTGGAACGCTGAACATTGCAAGTGGAGGTCGACAAGCAACATTGGGGCGTTGAATGTTGCAAGTGAGGGTCGACAAGCAACATTGAAGCGTTGAATGTTGCAAGTGGAGGTCGACAAGCAACATTGAGCGCTTGAACATTGCAAGTGGAGGTCGACAAGCAACATTGAGGCGGTGAACATTGCAAGTGGAGGCTGACAAGCAACATTGAGCGCTTGAACATTGCAAGTGGAGGTCGACATGCAACATTGAGGCGGTGAACATTGCAAGTGGAGGTCGACATGCAACATTGAGCATGGCTAACGAGATAGTTCTGGAAAACAATCACGTTAGAAAATCTAACGAGATAGAAAGTAAAAACAATCTCGTTAGCGGGTAAATATCCGCGCAAAAGCCCGAATTAACTACAAAAAATGAGAAAATAAAGTGCTAACGAGATAGTTCTGGAAAACAATCACGTTAGAAAATCTAACGTGATAGAAAGTAAAAACAATCTCGTTAGCGGGTAAATATCCGCGCAAAAGCCCGAATTAACTATAAAAAATGAGAAAATAAAGTGCTAACGAGATAGTTCTGGAAAACAATCTCGTTAGAAAATCTAACGAGATAGAAAGTAAAAACAATCCCGTTATCTTCATTTTTGTTATAAATGTTTATCCACGGTCTGATTAAAGCGAATTATTCTTTTAAATATCGCCAAAGTGTTGTTCGACTTATATTTAATTGTTGTGCGGTCTTCGTTTGATTTCCGTTATTCTGTTCGAGTACATTCAATATAATTTCTCTTGTATAGTCAAATAATGTTGGTTGTGTCGACTGATTCATGGAATGGAAAGTTGATAATTGAACCATGGATACTTTATTAATAATTTCTTCGCGGTTAATAAGATCAGACACTTGTTGTGACGATATATAATGACTGTTTGAGTTAATAACGAGTTCTTTAATTGCACTTTGGAGTTGATTAAAGTTCCCTGGCCAGTCATATGAAATGAGCGTTTGTAAAGCATTGGGGTCAAATCCAATGATTTCTCTTCCGCATTCAATATTCACTTTATTTAAAATACGTGTTGCTAAAATACTTAATTCGCTTTTTCTTTCTCTAATTGAAGGTGCATAAATATTCGCGAAATCAAGTGTTTGAGATAATATTTGTAACTTTGAAGTATCGTTGGTTGCCTTTGAGTTATAAGTGAAAATAATTTGATTCGTTTGGATTAAATTCATTTCTTTTATTAATGATGTAAGACGCTCTAAATCTGTATTGTTCAGCTGTTCTATATTTTCAAAAAGAATAGTGTTGTTTAAATGAACTAACGGACCACTATCTGGATTAACTAAGTATCGCCAGAGTTTATCGTTCATGAGTTTACAGTCAATAGTAATAAGATAATTCGTATTGAGTTCTTGATTGAGATAAATATGATAAGCGATATTTCTTTTAGCTGTGCCTGACTCTCCGAACACTAGAAAAGAGTGGTAATAGGGTATTGCCTTTTTTATATCTTCTGAAGTTGTGTCAGATATAAATTGTTTGAACAGTAATTGCGTAGTGAAAATTTCCGAAATTGTATCGTGATTTTGATATTTAACGCCTAATTTGCTGTTTGGTTGAGGGATACTTTGTTCATAAATAAAACAGCTAAAGAATATAGATTGATCAATGGTGAATTGTTCAAT
The DNA here is from genome assembly GCF_034039665.1 of Mammaliicoccus sp. Dog046. Lineage (NCBI taxonomy): Bacteria > Bacillati > Bacillota > Bacilli > Caryophanales > Staphylococcaceae > Mammaliicoccus > Mammaliicoccus sp. Dog046. The sequence continues at coordinate 349,953 of NZ_CP120131.1, forward strand.
TTGAATTTTAAATGATAGGTTTTGGTAAGTTACAAAATATTGATTGGATTGATTTACCGTTTTCTTTGAACGTAAATATTTAATTAAGAATTGCTCGAAAGAATGAGAGATATTAGTGTAATGAACATTAAATTGATGATCAAAAATGACGACTTGCTGATTTTGACTATTAAATGAATGTTCTAGTAAAGATTTTTTATGTTGAATTTTTTTGAGATATTCTACTGTATTGATTGCTTCTGATAAAGTGAGTTTAATACTTTCAACGCCTGATGTAATGAGAATCGTATTTAATGATTTGCTGAGTGCTAATTGGTTGGTGATGACATCACATAGTATCAGTTCATAAGATTGAGATGCTAAATCATCTAAAAATTGATTTGCTTCGTTATCATTTGTAATTGTAAGTATTTCAATTCGGTACCCCATAATATCACATATTAGGTGGGCTTTTTCAGTAATACTTGCGTAACCCACGATTGCAAAATTATCCGTATAATTCTCCGTTAAATGAATAGATTTTAAGATGTCATAAATTGAAATAGATACATCAAATACAGGAATATCAATAACTTCTTTAATAAGCTTCGCAGTTCCGCCTCTTGAAATTATGGCATCATATCCATTTTGGTACAGTTGCATAGCTAAAAGTTTACCTTCTTCTAAATCTGCCGTGAATACATCGAGTGTTATATTCGGAAATTGCTCTCCTACAGCATTCATGGATTGGTTTAATGCTTCATAAGGTGCAATACCTAATATCTTTATTTGGTTAGACATGCACATCACCCCTTTTTGAAAACGCTTTATCGTTCTATATATGAACGATTCTATCACATGGAAAATCAATAAACTATGAATTATTTGAAAATTGTTTAAATTTGAAACGATTATTTTAATTTTTAAGATATAAACCTGAAAAAGTAACTTTTATAATTAACACATGACATTAAAGGCGGTGAAATAATGTTGAAGTTGTTAGTTATAGCAGATGATTTTACAGGTGCATTAGACACAGGTGTTCAATTTTCTAAACAAGGTGCCAAGACTTTAGTATCAACTGAAGTGAATATTGATTATCAGAAGATATCTGACAGCGTTGAAGTGTTGGTAATAGATACTGAAAGTAGACATTTAGAATTTGAAGTAGCCTATAACATAATTAAAGATATTGTATTAAACGCAAAAAAAGAAAATATACCTTACATTTATAAAAAAGTAGATTCAGCTTTACGCGGAAATATTAGTGCTGAAATTAAAGCATTGGTGGACTATGGTAATCAAGAAGTTGTACCGTTCTTACCGTCATATCCAGAAATGAATCGTGTATTAGTGGATGGTCATTTGTACATTGATCAAGTTTTAGTATCTGAGAGTGTATTTGCTGAAGATCCATACGAACCAGTCACAGAAAGTAATGTGATGAAACGGTTAAAGGAAGAAGCGCATATTGAAGCTACATTGGTTAATGAGGAAGGACTCCCAATCGAGAAAAATGAAGTTTATGTTTTTGATGCGCGATCAAATGCAACATTAGACAAACATATGAAATGGCTAAATGATTCAGAGTCATTAAATATTTCAGTTGGTTGTGCAGGATTTGCAAACGTATTAGGGCAGCATTTGTTTCCTGATGGACGAAATAAAAATGAAGTCTTAGATAATCCCATAGTAGTGATATGTGGAAGTATCAATCCTATAACTCAAAAACAAGTCGAATATGTTGAACAGTTAGGATATCCAAGAATTTCATTATCAGGTAAGCAATTATTAGATATCAATCATTGGGATAGTAACAAGGGGCAAGAAGAAATAAATGCATATTTAGAATTAATAAATACCAATAAATTGATCGCTTTCGAGACATTTAGTGATCAAACAAGTAAAGAAATCGTTAATTATCGCAAACAATATCAATTAGAAGAAAGAGAAAGTCGTTTTAGAATCGGTGCGTCACTAGGTAAATTAACAGAGTTATTATGGATGAATCATCATCAAAATACCTTCTTATTTACTGGAGGAGATACGCTATATCAGTCAATGAAGATGCTAAATATTTCCGAAATAGAACCGATGACTGAAATCAGCTCTGGCGTTGTATTATCAACAATGGAATGGAACAAGCAACAAAGGAAAGTCATCACAAAATCAGGTGGTTTTGGAAAAGAAACTTTGTTTACTGAATTTATCGTATAGAGAAAAAATTTAGGAGGACGGTATAAATGGAGAATTATAATTTAAAAATGCCAAAGTCAGTACATGCAGGTGACCAAGCATTAGAACAATTAGAAAACATTATTAATAAAAACATCAAGAAAATTGTTATTTTCACTTCTGAAGGACTAATGAAACTGGGATTAACAACAGTGCCTATAGAAATAATCGAACGATTAGGTATAGATTACACCGTGATTACTGGTATTCCACCTGAACCAAGTTATATAGAAGCACAAGAAGCGATTGATAAGTTTAAAGAAGAAAATGCTGACTTTATTATTGCACTTGGCGGTGGGAGTATCATGGATGTCGCAAAGTTAGCGTCTCTACTTGATACAGATGAATACAGCGTTAAAGATTTATTAGATGATCCTTTACTCGCCAATAAACAAGTATCGAGTTTAATGATTCCTTCAACTGCAGGAACTGGCGCAGAAGCAACGCCGAATGCAATCGTTGGTGTACCAGAAAAAGATATCAAAATAGGTATCGTTAATCCAGAAATGATTCCTGATTATGTCATTTTAGATGGAAGAATGATTCAAAGTTTACCAACTTCAATTGCAGCTGCAACTGGTGTAGATGCATTGTGCCATGCGATTGAATGCTTCACATCAGAAAAAGCAAATCCTATAAGTGACACATTTGCATTAGAAGCATTGGATTTGATCATTAATAATATCATTGTTGCATGTAAAAACAATGATGCATTTGAAGAAAAAGGAAAAATGTTATTAGGTTCATTTTATGCAGGTGTCGCGATAACAGCATCGGGCACTACAGCAGTTCATGCACTTTCTTATCCGTTAGGTGGAAAATATCATATCGCTCATGGTGTATCTAATGCCATGTTATTAACACCGGTTATGAAGTTTAATGAACCAGCAATCAAAGACCTATTAGCAATCGCATATGACAGAGTAGTAAAAGAAGATCAACATTTACAAACAATAGATGAAAAATCAGCCTATATTATTAAAGAACTTGAATCAATTGTAACAGAGCTTAAGATACCTACATCTTTAAAGACATTTAATGTTCCTAAAGAAGATTTAGAAGGATTAGTTGAAGCTGGGATGAGTGTGACACGTTTACTTGTGAATAATAAACGTCCATTAACAGCTGAGGATGCACGCAATATTTATTTAGAAGTACTGTAATTTTCAAACAGAAAGGACAATCAAATTATGAAAAAAATAGGTATTACGATGGGGGATCCAGCAGGAATTGGCCCGGAAATATCAATCAAAGCTTTTAATGACAGTGCTTTATATGAAAGGTGTCATCCATTATTAGTGGGTGATCAAAGTGTAATAGAACATTATTTAATGAATCATCCAGAATTATCATTAAAAGTGAATGTCATCGATGATCCTAATGAAGGTAAGTATACATTTGGAACAATAGATTTAATCGATTTAAATCTAGTCGATATGCGTTCGTTCCAAGTTGGAGAAGTCTCTGAAGTAGGTGGCAACGCAGCATTTCAATATGTGAAAGAAGTCATTCGTTTAGCTTTAGATAAGAAGATTGATGCAACAGTGACGAATCCTTTAAATAAAGAAGCGATGAATTCAGCCGGTCACCATTACGCTGGTCATACTGAAATATATGCGGATTTAACAAATACAGAGAAATACACAATGATGTTAGCTGATGGAAATTTACGTGTCGTTCATGTATCAACACATGTTTCGTTAAGAGAAGCATGTGATCGTGCCACGAAACAACGCGTACTTGATGTCATACACATTGCGAATCAAGCGTGTAAAGATTTAGGTATTGCTGAACCACGAATCGCAGTAGCAGGATTAAATCCACATTGTGGAGAAAATGGATTGTTTGGTGATGAAGAAATTAATGAAATTAATCCAGCTGTGGAAGCGGCAAAATTAGAAGGAATAGACGTCTACGGTTCTTTACCAGCAGATACTTTATTCTCGAAAGCAAATGGTGGAATGTATGACATCGTAGTTGCGATGTATCACGACCAAGGGCATATCCCATTAAAATTATTAGGTTTTGTTTATGATCAGGAAAAACAAAATTGGAAAGCTGTCGAGGGCGTAAACATTACTTTGAACTTACCTATTATTCGAACATCTGTCGATCATGGTACTGCATTTGATCAAGCAGGACAATGGACGGCTAGTGAAGCAAGTTTAGTTAATGCAATTGATTATGCAATTCGATTAGCTGAAAACACAAATAAATAGTAGGAAGGTGAAATAGAATGTCCAAATTAAAAGTAGTTCGTCATTCTGAACCAAATGGAACGATGTATCGTGATGATTTCTTAAATATCGATTTCGGATTGATTCCTACGGGAGGTAATCAAACTGCACATGCACCAACACTTATCGAAACAAATGATGGTGGCATGTTATGTGCATGGTTTGCTGGAAGCTTTGAAGGAAGTGGCGATATCTCTGTTGTTGTTTCGAAATTAGATGCCAGTTCTGAAACGTGGTCAACGCCCGTGAAAGTTTCACAAGGAGAAGATAGAAGTGAACAAAATCCTGCATTTTTCAGAGCAACAAACGATGAAATATGGTTGATTTATACATCTCAAGTATCTCGTCAAGAAGGAAAAGATAATATGCAATTCACATCAATCGTCATGGTGCAAAAATCTATGGACGAAGGTCAAACATGGACGGATGCTGAAGTGCTGTTTGAAAGCGAGGGTACTTTTTCTAGACAAGCGATTCAAGTGCTTAGTAACGGACGATGGATATTTAGTACATGGTTATGTGAAGATGCAGCTGATGGATTAACCAATGATCCAACTGAGTTTCAAATATCTGATGATAAAGGCGAATCATGGAAAGCAGTTCGAATGCCTGATAGCAGTGGACGTGTCCATGCAAATGTTATAGAAGTTGAAGCGGGACATTTAATTGCTTTTATGCGTAGTCGTTTTGCAGATTATATATATAGAAGTGAGTCATTTGATTTCGGTGATACATGGACAATTCCTGAGGCGACTATTCTTCCGAACAACAATTCAAGTATCAGTGCAATTAAATTACATTCAGGAGAAATTGCATTAAGTTATAACTTGAATTCAGCACCACAAGCATCATTTGGCAATATTGCATGGCCAGGTTTAAGAAATCCAGTTGCAGTGTCAGTGAGTGAAGATTTTGGAAAAACATGGCCAATTGGTCGAATCTTTGAACAAGCTGAGGGATATTTCGGAACCGAGAATAAAACAAATAACGCTCAATATGAGTACCCAACATTGTATCAAGATAAAAATAAACGACTGCATCTTGTTTATGCATACAAAAATCGATTATGTGTAAAATATGTACGATTTAGTTTGGAAGATTTATATGGAACGAAGAGAGAATCAATCGGTCTTTATAATCCAACGTCTGGTGAAGGCGTATAACGTTATAAATAAGTAATATTGATTTAACAAAAGAGGAAAATTAAGGAGAGATATCAATGAAACCAATAGAATTAAAAGGGATTATAAGTCCAATTTTGACGCCAATGTTTGATGATGGAAGTATCAATTTAGATGAACTTAGATTACAAGTGGACCGTATGATTGCACATGGAATTCATGGCATATTTGCATTTGGTACAAATGGAGAAGGATATATTTTATCTGCCTCAGAGAAAAGGTCAGTATTAGAAACAGTAGTAGATCAAGTGAATGGTCGAGTGCCCGTATATGCTGGAACTGGTGCAATTTCAACACTAGAGACAATTGAACAAAGTACGATGGCCAAAGAGGTAGGTGCAGACGTTCTATCTATTATTACACCAAGTTTTGCAGCCGCTAGCCAAGAAGAATTATATATTCATTTCAAAGCAGTTGCTGAATCAGTAGATATGCCAATTGTTTTATACAACATACCTGCACGAACAGGAAATTCAATTGCACCGGAAACAGTTGCAAAGTTATCTAAAATTAAAAATATTGTTGGTGTTAAAGATTCTAGTGGTAACTTCTCCAATATTCTTGCTTATATTGAAGCTGGTAAAGAGAAAGATAATGGTGAATTTTATACTTTATCAGGGAATGATCAATTAATCACTTGGACATTAATGGCTGGAGGAACAGGTGGGATTGCAGGTTGTGCCAATGTATATCCTAAAACGATGGCCTCTATTTACGATTTGTTTATTTCGGGAGATATAGAAGGTGCGCGTAAAACAAACGAAAGTATTCAAACATTCCGATCTTGTTTTAAATACGGAAATCCAAATACAATCGTTAAAACAGCAACAGCTTTATTGGGACATAATGTTGGGCCTTGTCGAGCACCATTTAATCAAGTACCACAAGCAGGCATTGATGCCTTGAAATCAGTACTAAACGATAATCAATCCAAAAATATGCATTAATTCGCTGGGGTTTAAGGGATTAAAAGTGGAGGGGATAGTATGACTGTAGAAATGATTATTACATTAGCAATTACAGTAGTCATGATTGTACTAATAATGATAGATAAAATACCTTTCGGTGCAGCGCCACTATTTGCGTGTTTACTGTTAGTTATATTTGGAATTACGGATATTAAAGGGGCATTTGCAGGATTTTCGAATTCAACTGTTATCATGTTAGCAGAATTTATGGCAATTATAGCGGCGTTACAGAAGACGAATTTTATTACAGCATTTAAAAATGCGATGTTTTCAATGGCAGATAAAGGTGGGTTTAAATCTTATTTGCTCATTATCTTGATTGTTATGTTGGGATGTAGTCTATTTGGTACAGGGTCAACAGCATATTATGTGTTAACAATAGGTTTGTTATCTACGTTACCTTATACAAAGAAATTACCACCATCAAAAGTGATTATGACAGCTGGATTTGCAGCTAATCATCCACTCATACCATTCAATACTGCGTTACAATATGGTATTGTCATAGCTGTTTTAAACTCAGTAGGTGAATCAATTAATGTTTCGGTATTTAAGTTTGCGATTGTAAATTTATTTTTAACGATTGGTTTTCTGGTAAATTGTATTATTCAATATAAATTCTTACCAGATCATCCAATTGCAGATACAAGTACAAAGGATATTAAATTACAAGAAAATGAAAGCGTTTCCGATAAGATGCCGAAATGGAAAGAATACATCACATACGGTGCGTTTGCCTTCGCTGTAGTAGGAATGTTGTTACAAAGTAAAATTGGTGATGCAGGGTATGCGATGGCAGGGCTATCAGTAGCAGTGATACTTATGTTTGGTATTTTGAGCTTTACAGAAATTAGAGATGCATTAAGTGCACCAATTATTTTACTTACTGCAGGTGTGATAGGCGTTGCTAATGCACTGGGAAGTACAGGATTAACGAAATTAGTAGGGACATCTGTTGCAGATTTGCTAGGTAATAATGTAAATGCATTTGTAATGATATTGGTGTTCTGTATTTTGACAAGTTTATTAGCGACGTTGACTGGTTCAACAATAGGGACCGTATATGTCATAGCACCTTTAGCAATAACAATTTGTACAGGTTTAGGATTAGATCCAACAGCAGCTGTTTGCGCGATTGTCATTTCGGGATGGTGTGGTCATTTCTTACCAATTGATGGTATGCCAGCGATGGTATTAGGATATGGTAAATATACTGCCGCCCAATTTTGGAAATTCACTATTCCTCAATATTTTATAAGACTTGTATTTTTAACAGCAGGTGCGCTATTAATGTTCCCTGTGTAACAGATGACTGGAGATGAAAGTATGAGCAATCAATTTGAACTTGAGCATATTGGAATTAATACTGAAAACGAAAATGAAGCTTTAGCACTTGCTTCACAATTAAGCTTTATTTTTAATTTAGAATCAAGGCATGGTCAGAAATCAGAATTTGCAGGAAAATATTTTGAATGTATGAAAGCACCTTATTTAGGTAAGCATGGGCATATAGCAATGAAGACAGAAGATTTAGAAGCGGCGGTTGAAGAGTTGAAAGAAAAGGGAATTAAATTTAATTCAAGCACTGCTGCTTACGATGATCAAGAGAAATTAAAAAATATATATTTAGAAGAAGAATATGGAGGATTTGCGATTCATATTTTGCAAAAATAATTATTATAAGTGGCTGGGACATAATGTAATGTCTCAGTCACTTTTAATATCTTGGCAGTAAATTTCTGTCCCGCTCCCTTATTTTTATAACGACATATATTCTTTTATGATGTGATTTATATTTTAAATAATGGTAAAATTTCATTAACACAATACGATAAAAAAATGGAGTGATAACAATGTCTAACAATACAAATTTAGAAGATATAAAGAAAAGTGTAGTACTTAATGCAAATGTTGAAACTGTGTGGGATGCTGTAGCTACATCTAAAGGAATTGCTGCATGGTGGATGAATAACGACTTTGTACCATCTGTAGGCGAAGCATTCACATTATATACTGAAGGTTATGGAGAATCACCTTGCAAAGTGACAAATATAATTCCTAATGAAGAAGTGAGATTTATATGGGGTAAAGATTGGACTGCTTCATTTAAATTACGAAAAATTGATGGCCATACAACAGAATTCACACTCATTCATTCGGGGTGGGACGATGAAAAAGAAACCGAATTTGGTCAGCCACATAGTGAGGTTCGAGGATTTATGGATCAAGGATGGGATAAAATTATAAACGAAAGCTTAGTGTCATACGTAGAGAAACAAGGTTAGAAGATTTAGCTCTTGCAGATGATTCTGAAGTTTAAAAGAAGCGCATTAACAGGTTTCAATTCAACTGTTAATGCGCTTTATTTATTTAAATATCTACTTTATAAAAATGTTCGACGACTGGAAATGGCTCATAATAATGGTGTAATAATTGTTTCCATTCATGATACTCACTAGATTCTCGGAAACCTACTGTATGGTCCTCTAGCGTTTCCCACTCGATTAATAATAAATACTGTCCTTCTTCTTCAATGCATTTGTTTAATGAGTGCTTAATGTACCCTTTCATTGAACGAATAATTTTAGATGCTTCTTTAAAAGACTTTTCAAAATCATTTTCTTTGTTCTTTTTAACATGTAGCATGGCACTTTCGAGTATCATATTCGCACGTCCTTATTTTATATTTGAATGTTATTTTACATTAATAATGTTATATCTGCATTATTTTACTTTTTATAACTAATTGGAATGCCAAAATAGATTTTGATACGTTGGTATAAAGTGATAATATTGAAATTAACATAAGATGATTGATTTTAGTAATGAAGAAGAGGGGATTTATATGTGTGATTTAAGCCATGAACTGGCTAATCCGATTGCGATATTTGATACGGGTATAGGGAGTTATGCGATTGTTGAGCATGTTAAAGAGCAATTTCCGAAACAAGATTTAATTTACTTAGCTGATCGGAATCAATTTCCATATGGTAGTAAGTCGAAACCGGAACTAATGAACGTGATTCGTCAAACAATTGCTTATTTGGAAACGTGGAATCCGAGTTTAATTGTTGTCGCATCAAATGCACCAACGATTACTGTGCTAGAAGAAGTAGCAAAAGAATTTGATACAGAAGTAATAGGTGTCTATCCTCCTATTGAAGATGCGATAGAAGCGTCTACTTCTAAAAAAGTAGGTGTATTAGGTGTACAATCATTAATTGAAAGTGATGAATTAACGACATACATCAATCAAACATCTAAAGGCGCATCTGTATATAAATTTGATGTATCTATATTAGTAGAGCTTGTTGAAAGCGGAGAATTTCTTACAGATAAATATCGAACTTTAATGACTACGAAAAAAGTCATTGATGACATATTAGAAACTCATGAAGAAATTGATGTGTTCACATTATCATCTACACACTTACCTTGGTTATATAGTTATTTTAAAACGCTCTATCCAAATATTATGTTTATAAATCCAGCACAAACTGTTATTGATAATATAGGGAAAAAAGCAACTAAAGGAAATGGGATAATAAAAACTTTAGTGACAACAAATGATAACTATACAATAGAAGAGTTTCAAACAATGCTTGAAAGACTCAACGTACAGTTAGATATAGAAGAAATTAAAATATAAACGACTCATCCCTCAAAATCTAAACAAGATTTTGAGGGATTTTTTGATATTTCAATAGGAATGATTGCAAGAGTGGGGAAACGTGCAACGATTGAGGTGAAATGATTGCAAGACTCACGAAACGTGCAACGATTGAGGTGAAATGATTGCAAGACTTGGGAAACGTGCAACGATTGAGGTGAAATGATTGCAAGACTGGGGAAACGTGCAACGATTGAGGTGAAATGATTGCAAGACTCGAGAAACGTGCAACGATCGGGGTGGAATGATTGCAAGACTCGGGAAACGTGCAACGATCGGGGCAAAATGATTGCAAGACTCACGAAACGTGCAACGATCGGGGCAAAATGATTGCAAGACTCACGAAATGTGCAACGAAAAAGGGTCCTATTTATCAAGACTAGGCAAACGTGATAAATAGAGCCACTCCTTTGCTCAAATACCTAACACATTGATACTTCAATCTTTTGATATCCTCCTCCGCCACCCTCAGAACTCACCCCATATCTCATCCCGCATAGGCCATTAGTATGAATTTGTTAGAAAAGTAGCAAAATTCAAAAATTAAAACATTGTATTTAATTTTTTGTGATAAAATTTTAAATAATAGATATAAGGGAGGGTGATTTACTTTGAAAGTATTTGCGAAACTTGGATGGTTTATTAAGCAGGAACGCAAGAGTTATATTATAGGTCTATTCATATTATTCATCGTTGCGTTAATTGATTTATTACCACCACAAATTATTGGGAAAGTCATTGATGGTATTACTTTTAATACTTTAACGGGGAAACAGTTGATCATCTTCATGGTTATTCTGTTTTTAGCCGCTATTCTTACATACGCATTTAGATATTTTTGGAGAATTATGATCTTTGGTGCAAGTATGAGATTAGGGAAGATTTTAAGAGAACGACTCTATCATAAATATACATCGATGAGTCCATCGTTCTTCCAACAGCGTCGTACGGGTGATTTAATGGCGCATGCGACGAATGATATTAGAGCAGTACAGAATACAGCAGGTGGCGGTGTGCTGACAATTGCGGATTCTTTAATGTCTGGCGGCGCGGTATTAATTACGATGGCGGTAACGGTTGATTGGCGATTAACGTTAATTGTGATGGTGCCTTTACCAATCATGATTATCTTAACGAGTTATTACGGTAAACTGCTGAACCGTGGCTTTAAAAAAGCACAAGCAGCATTTAGTCAATTAAATGATAAAGCGCAAGAAAGCATCGCGGGAATTAAAGTTACTAAAACGTTTGGTTATGAAAAAGACGATCAAGCAGACTTTAAACAGCTAAGTGATGAAGTAGTTAATAAAAATTTAAAAGTATCTAAAATAGATGCTTTATTTGATCCAACGATTATGTCAGTGATTGGACTAAGTTATTTCTTAGCTATTTTCTTTGGTGCGAGAATGGTCATCAATGAAGAAATTACAATTGGACAATTGGTCACATTTACAACTTATTTAGGGATGATGGTTTGGCCATTACTGGCATTAGGTTTATTCTTCAATATTGTTCAACGTGGACATGCTTCTTATGAGCGTATTAATGAAATTACACACGTTGAAAGTGGTATTGATACAGAATTTGAAACGAGAGAGATGCCTGAAGGAGATATTCAATTTAATATTGAAACGTTCCATTTTCCGGATGATGAAAATATAGCATTGCATCATCTTGATTTCACGATTAAAAAAGGAACAACTGTAGGTATTGTTGGTCGAACGGGTTCAGGTAAAAGTGCGCTCATCAGATTATTACTTCGTGAATTTGATACAGAAAAAGCACATGAAATTAAATATGGAAATGAATCATTACGACATTTTGATATTCGTAGTTTGAGAGCGCAATTTGGTTATGTACCACAAGATCACTTTTTATTCTCAACTTCTATACGTCAAAATATCGCATTCAGTAATCCGACATTACCAGATGAAGACGTGTATCATGCGAGTGAGATTAGTTATATTCATAACGATATCCTCAATTTTCCTGAAGGTTATGAAACAGTCGTTGGAGAAAGAGGTGTTTCGTTATCTGGTGGACAGAAGCAAAGAATTTCTATTGCACGTGCATTAATCATGAATCCACCAGTATTGATTTTAGACGATTCGTTATCAGCAGTGGATGCTGAAACTGAAGAACATATACTAGAAAATATGCAGCGTGAAAGACAAGGAAAGACGAATATTATCACTGCACATCGAATGAGCGCAGTAAGTCATGCAGATATGATTTTAGTTATGGATAACGGTACGGTCATTGAACAAGGGGATCACCAAGCACTTATGGAAAGAAAAGGTTGGTACTATGAAACATACCAAGCTCAGGCTTTACAAGAAGAACTGACGAGCAATCTTGATGAATTGACGAAAGGAGATGACCATCATGAACATCAATCATAATTTAACTGCTAAAGATCAATTTCAAGTGTTGATGAGGCTCATTAAATATACATTTCCTTTCAAAGGTATTATAGCGTTGGCTTTTCTAATGTTGGCTTTAACAACTGTAGCGAGTATGGCGACACCATTTATCGTGAAAGTGTTTATTGATACGTATTTGACGCCTCAAGTATTTCCAAAGTCGGATATCACACTCATGATTGTCGCTTTCTTCATTATTCAAATTATTGGTGCAGTCACTTCATATTGGAATGTATATTTATTTCAATACTTAGCTTTTAAAGTAATTCAACAATTAAGAATTGATGCCTTTGAACAAATCGGACAGTTAGGCATGGAATATTTCGATAAAGAGCCGGGTGGCAGTGTTGTTTCAAGACTTACAAATGATACAGAAGCAATCGTAGAGATGTTTATAGGTGTGTTTTCATCAGTGTTAATGGCGATTTTCATGGTTATATCAAGTTATATTATGATGTTTATCTTAAACTTGAAATTAGCATTGATGGCACTCGTGTTTGTTCCAATTATTATATTAGTATTAGCGTTATATCGAAAATATTCGGCGATTTATTTTTCTCAAGCGAGACAACGTTTATCTGATTTAAATGCTAAGCTTGCTGAATCTATTGAAGGTATGCGTATTATTCAAGTATTTAACCAAGAGAAAAGACTACAAAAAGAATTTAAAGAAATTAATGACGAACATTATGCGTTTAATTTAAAAACTGTAAAAATCGATGGCCTATTATTGAGACCTGCAATTAGTATGATTTCTATTTTTGCGGTGATTATGATTTTGAGTTATTTTGGTGTACTGAGCTTTTCTGGAGGCGTAACTGCAGGTGTTGTATTTGCATTTGTCCAGTATATGGAACGATTCTTTGAACCTATCAATCAAGTGAGTCAAAACTTAAACGTACTACAACAAGCACTTGTTTCAGCCAGTCGGGTATTTAAGTTGATAGATAACGATATGTTGGAACCCCAGCAAGACGCACAACCAGATCATCGCATCACAGAAGGAAAAGTAGAATTTAAAAATGTAACGTTTAGTTATGATGGAAAAAATGATGTGTTGAAAAATATTACATTTACCGCGAATCCAGGTGAAACAGTTGCCCTTGTTGGACATACAGGATCTGGGAAGAGTTCAATTATCAATTTATTTATGAGATTTTACGAATTTAATCAAGGCGAAATTAATATTGATGGACATTCTATTAAATCTATACCTAAAAGTGAATTGAAAGGTCATATTGGATTAGTATTACAAGATGCATTTATTTTTTATGGCACGATTACATCGAATATAAAATTGTATCATCCGACGATGACTTTTGATAAAGTTCGAGAAGCGGCAGAGTTTGTAAGTGCAGATCAATTTATCAATAAACTACCAGATAAATATAATCATCATGTAATTGAAAAAGGAAGTGCATTTTCTAGTGGTGAGCGACAATTATTAGCTTTTGCGAGAACGATAGCGAGCGATCCTAAAATACTGATACTCGATGAAGCAACAGCGAATATCGATTCGGAGACAGAAACACAAATTCAAAATTCACTAGAAAAAATGCGAAAAGGTAGAACGACGCTAGCGATTGCACATAGATTATCGACAATTCAAGATGCTGATCAAATCCTCGTGCTTAATCAAGGTGAGATTGTAGAACGTGGTACACATGATGAATTGATTAAATTAAAAGGCATCTATCATAAGATGTACGTTTTACAAAATGGGTAAGTGAAATTTTAGATTAAATGCTTATCATTCTTACAGTGAAGAAAGCGTTTAATGTGTTATACTATATCACGAATAGTAGGTATTATTTTGGAGTGATAATTCATGAATAGAACGAACGGAGTGAATAGGATGTCTCAATACAATAACCAAAATTTAAAAGAAAAATATTTAAATTTATTAGCTGAAAAGTTTGATCAAGAAGAAAAAGTAGCGACTGAAATTATAAATTTAGAATCTATATTAGATTTACCGAAAGGCACAGAGCACTTTGTCAGTGATTTACATGGTGAATATCATGCATTTCAACACGTATTACGTAATGGTTCGGGTAATGTTAGAGCGAAAATCAATGACATCTTCAAAGAAACACATTCTGAAGAGGAAATTAGTGAACTGGCAGCGTTAGTATATTATCCAGAAGAAAAATTAAAATTAATAAAAAATAACTTTGAAACGAAAGCAGAATTAAATGAATGGTATATGACGACGATACTTCAAATGGTTCATTTAATTTCATATGCTTCAAGTAAGTACACGCGTTCAAAACTGCGCAAAGCTTTGCCAAAACAATTTGTATATATTATTGAAGAGTTATTGTATAAAAGTAATGTCTATAATAATAAAACAACATATTATGAAACGATTATTCAAAAGGTCATTTCGCTTGGACAATCTGATAAATTAATTATCGGTTTAGCTTATACGATTCAACGTCTTGTTGTTGACCACTTACATGTAGTGGGTGATATTTATGACCGTGGTCCTGAACCAGATAAGATTATGGAAACATTAATTAATTATCATTCTGTAGATATTCAATGGGGAAATCATGATGTACTTTGGATTGGTGCGTATGCAGGATCAAAAGTATGTTTAGCTAATATACTTCGAATATGTGCAAGATATGACAACTTAGATATTATCGAAGATGCCTATGGTATTAACTTACGTCCACTTGTAAACTTAGCAGAACGATATTATGGAGATAATCCTGCTTTTTATCCGAAAGAACATGCTGAGAAACAATTGTCTGAAGAAGAAAAGCTACAAATCACGAAAATTCATCAAGCTATAGCAATCATCCAATTTAAGTTGGAAAGTCCAATTATTAAACGTAGACCGTCATTCGATATGGATGAACGTTTAGTGTTAGAAAAAGTAGACTACGATAATCAAGAAATAACGGTATACGGTCATACTTATAAATTAGAAAACACATGTTTTGAAACAATCAATCGAGAAAACCCAGCTCAATTAAATGACGAAGAAGAAGAAGTAATCAATAAATTGTTGCTTTCAATTCAAGAATCTGAGAAATTGAAACGCCATATGAACTTTTTGATGAAAAAAGGTAATTTATATTTAAAATATAATGGAAACTTATTGATACATGGATGTATACCAGTTGATGAACAAGGAAAAATGGAAGAGATGGAAATCGACGGTAAGATGTACAACGGTAGAGAATTGCTAGATCAGTTTGAGCATCACATTAGATTGTCGTTTGGTCAGAAAGAACAATCAGATGATTTATCTACAGACTTAATATGGTATTTATGGACAGGTAAATATTCGTCGTTATTTGGAAAACGAGCTATGACAACATTTGAACGTTACTTTATAACAGATAAAGCGTCACATAAAGAAGAAAAAAATCCATACTATTATTTAAGAGAAGATAGTGACATGTGTCGTAAGATGCTAGAAGAGTTTGATTTAGATCCTGAACAAGGACGAATCATCAATGGTCATACACCAGTAAAAGAAATCGATGGAGAAAATCCAATTAAAGCAAACGGTAAGATGATCGTTATCGATGGTGGATTTTCAAAAGCGTATCAATCAACAACCGGAATTGCAGGTTATACATTACTTTATAATTCATTCGGCATGCAGTTAGTTGCACATAAACACTTCGGTACAAAAGAAAATGTCTTGATGAATGGTGCAGATGAACTTTCCGTACGACGTGTTGTTGATGAAGAGCTGGAAAGAAAAAAAGTTCGTGATACGAATATAGGAGCAAAACTACAAGAAGAAATTAAGATGTTACAAGAATTGATGTCATATCGATATATTGATTAATAAATAAAAGGAAGCCTACCACTCAACTGTATGATTTGAGTGGTAGGCTTTTTATTTTATAGGGTGAGGTGGAGAAGTTGGCTTAAGTCGTGAGTTAACTAAGGAGTTAATCCAAGAGAAGGATCAAGTCGTAGATTAACTCTTGAATTAAGCGACGAGTTCACTTCATTCACATCCCACCACCCATTTATTTAATGCTTTTGCTTAATTCTTGATAAAGTTGTTCTGCTTGTTGCTGTGAATTGGCGCCGTGTACGTTCATTCTTCCATCTTTGAATAAGGTCATGTTTATATTGTCATGGCGCAAAAATTTCACGTAATCATTTTCTTTTATAATATTTCCTGGGAAGTAATGTGCGAATTGAAATGTTTGTGGTTTGAATCGAAATAAATATGTGTCTCCACACAAGCTTTCTATGGATGGCTGATTCAATTTATTTAAAGATTCATAGTGATTATTCACGCATACTTCGCATTGATGATTTTTTAATTGATCTATTTTCGTCATTTTTGCAGTTATTTCAAAGGTATCTAAGGTAATGAGTTTTTGAGAAAAGCCTTCTCCTGATACGTGACGTAATAACTCAGATACTTGATAACTAGCGACTTGCTGTATAACAGGAGGCAAGACGCCATTGATGGCACAACTTTCACCGGTACTTGGAACGGTAGAAAGTATGCATTTCAAACATGGTCCATTAAAATCAATGCCATACACAGTACCTTTACTTCCGACTGCTGCACCATAAATCCATGGAATTTGGCTTTTGTGGCTTGCTTCGTTTATTAAAAAACGCATATCGAATTGATCCATACCATCTATAATGATATCTGGTTGAATATCTTCAATAATATCTAAAATGTTTGTAGAAGTGATTTCTTCATTAATTGAATTGAGTTGTACGTTATGATTGATGCGTTTTATTTTGTCTTTCAAGGCATATACTTTTGGCAACATATTTTGTGCATCATGTTCATCGTATAGTGCTTGTCGATGAAGGTTCGATAATTCTACAATATCCATGTCGATAATCGTGAGGTGTTCAGCACCCATTCGTGCCAATAATTCAGCAACATGACTACCTAATGCACCTGCACCAAATATTAATATATTAGTATGTTGTAATTGATTTTGTCCGTTTTCCCCGAAACGATGGTATTTCATTTGTCTATCATAACGTTGCATTATAGAAAACCTAATCCTTCAGTCGGACTAGATGCTTGAGCAGTATATTTAACAGGTATTCTGCCAGCTTCGTAACTTAACTGACCAGCTTCAATGCCTAATTTCATTGCTTTAGCCATTTTTACAGGATCTTTAGCGTTTGAAATAGCAGTATTTAATAGGATAGCGTCGGCGCCGAGTTCCATTGCAAAGCATGCATCTTTAGGTGAACCGATACCTGCATCAACAATGACTGGAATATTAGATTGTTCAATGATATATCTTAAATTAAGTGGATTATTAATACCACGCCCCGTTCCGATAGGTGATGCGAGTGGCATAATTGCATGGACGCCTAATGATTCTAAACGTTTCGCTAAAACAACATCACACGAAATATATGGACAGACAATGTATCCTTTATCCAGTAGTAATTCACAAGCTTTGTATGTTTCGATTGGGTCTGGCAATAATGTCTTATCATCACCGATAACTTCTACTTTAATCATATTACATACACCAGCATGATTCGCAATTTCAGCGATACGGACAGCTTCTTCAGCAGTATGTGCACCTGCAGTATTTGGAAAAGTAACAAACTGAGATAAGTCTACATTTGCTAATGGGTTTGGTAAAGATTTGTCATATAAATTCATACGTCTTACCGCGAATGTCAGTACTTCTGTACCTGAAGCTTCTATTGCGTCAGTTTGTGTTTGTTCATTTTCAAATTTACCTGTTCCTAATAATAATCTTGAGTTTAAAGTATATGGTCCTATTTTTAACATTTTATCCGCCTCCAACAAATTCTAATAATTCTAATCGATCTGATTCTCTTACGACAACCTCATTAAATTGTTCTTGCTTAACAAGTGTGTCGTTCCATTCCACAATAATTCTTTCTTGATCCAATTCTAGAGATTCAAGTATTTGTGACAAAGTTAATGTGTCATCAAAATTAAATTCATCTCCATTAATGATGCATTTCATAATATGAACTCCTTTCAGTTTTAAAATGGTTCAACAACGAAGGACGTTGTTGATTACGTATCCAATCCGATACAAGCTCACCAATGATAGGTGATAGTAATATGCCATTACGATAATGACCAGTTACAAGAAATAGTCCGTTATCTATTTCATCCATAATTGGCCATTCGTTAAGTGTAAAAGGTCGAATGCCTGACCACTTATGAATCACTTTACTATTTACTAAAGAAGGGATATAAGTTGTTGCTTCATTGAATAGCCAGTCTTCACCTTTAGCAGTTGTACCTACAGAGAAGTCATCTTTATAACTTGTTGCGCCCACTAAAAATCTGTTGTGATACTTCGGAACAATGTAGCAACCATTAGTCATAAAGAGTGTTTGTTTTAAATCTAACTGAGGTTGCTCTAACAATAATACTTCACCCTTAATTCCGGTGATTTCTGTTGAAATATTATAGTCTTGTAACAATTGATCGCTCCATGCACCAGCGGCAACAATGACTTTTTTAGCAGTTAATGTACCTTTAGATGTTTGAACCCGATAAATATCTTGAACCCGTTCTAATGATGAAACTTCAGTTTGGTAGAAACGGTGTATGTCTTTCTGTTCAATCGATTTCAATAATGCCTTCGTATATTGAGATGCATTGATTTGACCATCTCTTGGAATATAAATGGCATGATTATGATAAGTAATATTGCTGTTAGACAATTGTGCTAATGATTGTTTATCTAATCGGACTACATCTTTATCGTGAGTATTTAAAAAGTTCCATTGCATGTTTAAATTGTCAGTGTCATCTTGAGCAGCGGCCATCTTAATAAGACCTTCTGACTGATAATGAATGTCTATACCAGTTTCTTCATATAATTCATGACTCAATGTCTTAAATTTCCTACGAGATTGCAGTGCGAGTTGGAATAAATCGGTATTCTCAGTGAATTCATTTTGAGCGCCGAGCATGCCACCCGCTTTATAAGAAGCATGTAGCCCAGGAACGTCACGATCAATCACAGCGATAGATAAATCATCATGTTCATGAAGGTCGCGCGCAATGGACATGCCAATTACGCCAGACCCGACGATTAGAACATCATACATAAGCTTGCCACACCTTTCTTAAAGACTTGATTTCTTGTATATTAGCTTTTCTAAAAAATGAAATTGCACAAATACCTTTGAATCCCGGAGGTAAATGTTTGATTGTATGAACATGAATTCCCCCGATAGCATAAATGGGAATATGATGTGCGACTGCTCGTTTGATTTCTTCATTTGATCTAGGGCGCTTACCATCTTTTGAAGCTGTTTCAAAAACATGACCGAAACATACGAAATCTAATCCATGCTTTTGAGCGCGTTGTATACTTTCGCTTGAATGTGTCGACATACTTACAGAAATATGTGGATGTGACTGTTTAAAAGAAAAGGCGTGTTCATCATTTTCACGAAAGTGTATAAATGTTAAATCATATTTTTTAAGCAATGTAATATCGCTATGCACCATTAATTTATCTTTAGGGAATCCATGATGAATTAAGTAGTCTACCGAGATACATAGTGATTCATGATCCATAGGAACACGTAATAACAATAAGTCTATGGATTCGGAAATTTCGATATAATGATTTAAATCTATTTCTGTTAATACTTGATACGGTGTAATGGCAATAAACATCTAATTCACTCCAAATAAAAAAGCGCTATTTTTCTATATAGAAAAATAGCGCAAAAATTAGCTTCTTTAGATACGCCACTTTCCTACGCCAGTATGAACTGGATCAGGTTCAGGGAATCCCAAAGTCACTACTTTAGTCTCAGCCTCTAATTAAGGCACTTCCAGTGGTTCATATTTAATTATTAACTTTATTGTACATATATTAATCAGAATGTTCAAATAGAAAAATAAATTTATCGCGTTCAGTGATAATTTGCGTTTACCCTTTGTAGAAAAGGGAATTATGAAAATAACAAATTACACTCAAAGTGTATTCTGATTTTCTAGAAATTTTATAACAAAAGGGTGGGATGAGAAATGGCTACACTAATTTTTTTAATTTCGTTAATCATCATTGCGACGTTATATTACTTTTTAAGAAGAAAATATATCGCCGATTTTAAAAGCAGAAGAAAGGTTCGGAAGCGAGAACAGCGACTGAAAGAATTAATTAATAGTGCTTTTAAGATAGAACGACTAGAATTAATTGAAGAAAGGCAAAGTGATGTAAAGTTAAAATACAACAAAAGAGCAATCGCCGTTAATCCCGATCACATTATTAAAGTAGATAATACAGAAGATGAACGCATTGAAATAAAATATGAATTACCAAATGAAATTACAAAAGAAGAAGTATTTGATTTTATAATTGAAAATAGTAATTTCTATATTACTAATGAAAGATATAACAAACTCAATACGAAACAAGCATAAGTGGATGGAGGTCATAGTATGATACCTGTAGTTAAAGCATATACAAATGAGAAAGACTTAGAAGCGGATATTAACACATTAAAAGACCAAGGGATTAGTCAAAAAGATATTTATATATTAACAGAAAACGAAGCACATACAGAACGTATTGTAGAAGAAACAGAATATAAAAATATTAATTATAATCGAAAAAGTATTGGCGGTTTTGAGTATAAAGAGGACGAATTGTTACGGAAGTTAGAAGTACTCAATGTCGCTAAACCAGAAGCAGAACGATATGTAGAAGATATTAAACAAGGAAAAGTAATATTGATTGTAACTGATCAAAGAATCAAAGGGGTGTTATAACAAAAAATCCGAGGCTGAATGCCTCGGATTTTTTGTTTATTAAACTTTTAAAATACTACGAAATCCTCTAGCAGCATAATAAGAATCGGCGCCATTATGGTACGTGAATACAGTATCGTAACGGAAGTCACAGAATAATGCGCCACCTAAGTTACGTATTTTTTCTGGTGTTGCTACCCAACTAGATGACTTTTTATCGAATTCACCTAATGTTTGTAAATGTCTATATTGTTCCTCAGTAAGCATAGAAACGTTCATTTCGTTTGCCATATCCATCGCACTGTTAGCAGGTTTATGTTTTTTTCTAGCATCTAATGCAGCTCTGTCATAACAAACACTGCGTCGACCTTTAGGGCTTTCTTTAGAACAATCTACAAAAATATATTGTCCATCTTCGAAACCGATGACATCAGGTTCACCTTCAGTCTTTTCCATTTCATTAAGTGACCAAAGTTTATCTTGGTTTAAATTAAGTTGATCTTCAACTGCAGACCATTCAATATTTTCATGTCGTTCTGGAAATTTTTCAAAACGTTTTTTTAAAGTTTCAAAAAGCGCAGTTTGTTCGTCTTGTGTAATTTTTGGTGATGTCATTGCAATTCCCCTTTATACTTTTCTTTTATTTTAGCAAATTCTAATTTTATTAAAAGTAATATGAGGCGTGAGGTGAGGGGGAGTCGTAGATTAACTTCCGAGTTAAGCGACAAGATACCCAAAGTCGTAGATTAACTTTCGAATTAAGCGACGAGATCGCCTAAGTCGTAGATTAACTTCTGAATTAAGCGACGAGATGACTGAAGTCGTAGATTAACTTCTGAATTAAGCGACGATCTCTAAAATTCACCCTCCCCACTAGTATTTTTAACGTCATTTACGATATAAAATTAAAATAAAAGTGTTAATTTAACATAATGCTTTACAATTCTTAACAGATAGCGTATAGTAGTCATCAAGTGATATTTCGACATTAAATTAATTGGTAGTTTTATTCATTGTTAATAAAGTCCATTTAAGTTTGAAGATTGATTATTGCAAATATATCGTGCAAAAGCACACAGGAGGACTTTTATTATGAATAAAGGTACAGTAAAATGGTTTAACGCAGAAAAAGGTTATGGTTTCATCGAAGGAGAAAATGGTAGCGACGTATTCGTACATTTCTCATCAATCCAAACTGAAGGTTACAAATCATTAGACGAAGGCGCTTCAGTTACTTTCGACATCGAAGAAGGTCAACGTGGACCTCAAGCAGTTAACGTTGTTAAAAACTAATATTAGTTTAGTTAAACTGGGACATAATATAATGTCTCAGTTTTTTTATGCTTATTTTTAATTGATTGACTATTCTGAATTTAATTATTCGCTTTATCTGCGATGTAATGGTTAAATAAATATAACAAGTGATAAGGAGGTTATATTTATGCCAGAAGTTCAACATTTAACATTTGGAAACAAAGATGCAGAACATACTGTGGAAGCATTTATTAATTTCGCGTGTCCGTATTGTTTAAATTATTTTAAAGCAGCTGATGCAATTTTAAATGATTATATCGAAGATGGTCGTGTGCATTATGTTATTAAACATTTCGATAAAACAAAAGAACGTTTGTTAAAAGGGACAGTAGCCAATCTTTATTTAGATTACAATGATCCTGATGAAACATTGAAAATCATTCGTCACTTATTCGAGACGCAAGATGAATGGACTTTGAATTTTGAAACGATTGAACGAAAAATGGAAAATGAATTAGCATTATCTCCTCAAAAAAATGCAGGTGATCGATCGATAGCCATTCATCAAGAAACTTTTGAAAGAGACATTAAAGGTGTTCCAGTTATTTTTATTGATGGTAAAGCGTTTGATTTCGACTCTACTGAAGATGATCTTCAAACGATTCAGCAAAAATTAATTACTGCTTTAGATAAATAAATCGCAATCATTTGTAGAGTGAAATGGTGTAATCCGTGTGATACACCGTCACTCTCATTTTTTTGTGCACTATTTACAGAAAATTTCAAGTTGACTGAATTTTTTAAAAGATATAGAATTGAAGATATTTTTAAATTTAGAGAGAAGGTATATTGTGTCGAATCAGTCATACAAACGTGATATGAAACAACGTCATATTATGTTACTTAGTTTTGGTGGAGTAATTGGGACAGGATTGTTTTTAAGTTCGGGTTATACTTTGCAACAAGCAGGTCCTTTAGGAACGATGATATCTTATGTGATTGGTGCGATTCTTGTATATCTCGTCATGTTATGTCTAGGGCAATTAGCAATTGAACATCCTGTAACAGGAGGGTTTCATGTATATGCTTCGAAATATATTCATCCAGCTATTGGATATATCGTTGCGTGGTTTTATTGGCTAACATGGACAGTCGCACTCGGTTCAGAGTTTACTGCGGTAGGTATATTAATGCAAAAATGGTTGCCAGATGTACCTGTATACATATTTTCTATTGTGTCTATTGTACTCGTGCTCGTATTTAATATTGTATCAACGAAGTTTTATGCTGAAGTTGAATTTTATTTTTCATTGGTGAAAGTGCTAGCGATTGTTATTTTTATTGCGTTAGGTATACTCACGCTAGTAGGTATCGTTCATTATGGTGGTTACAGTGGAATTGAAACAATTAAAGAGAGATATACAAATCCAACGTTTCCAAATGGATTAGGTGCTGTATTCCTTACGATGCTTGCGGTTAACTACGCATTTAGTGGTACGGAATTGATAGGAATTGCGGCAGGAGAAACGAAGAATCCTGAAAAAGTAATTCCTAAAGCGATTCATGCAACATTATGGAGATTAATTATTTTCTTTATTGGAACAATGGTTATTATTTCAATATTAATTCCAAGTTATCAAGGTAAGTCATTAGAAAGTCCGTTTGTCGTTATTTTTCAAAATATGGGCATACCATATGCCGGCGATATTATGAATTTGGTCATTGTAACAGCATTGTTATCAGCAGCCAATTCAGGTTTATATGCAGCGAGTCGTATGGTTTGGAGCTTATCAAATGAAGGCATGTTTCCTAAAGCATTCCAAAAATTGAGCGGAAATAAAATGCCAGTGCGTGCGACAATCTTCAGCATGTGTGGTGGTTTACTAGCATTATTTTCAAGTATTTATGCTGCAGATACTTTATATATCGTTCTTGTTTCAATTGCTGGTTTAGCAGTCGTTATTGTATGGATGAGTATTTGCTTATCTTATTTCAATGCTAAGAGACAGAACGCGAAATTAAGCGTGCATATCAGTGTGCCAGTTATCGGATTCATACTTTGTTTAATTTCATGTGTAGGTATGTTGTTTGATCCAAATCAATCACCAGCACTATACTTTGGTTTACCATTTGCAATAATAGCGATTATTTTTTATTTCGTTAAATATCATAAAAAAGGAGAACAAATATATGAGACTTCTAAAGAAAATTAATCATGATAAACAACTCGTTTTAGATGGCGGTTTAGCGACAACATTAGAAGGTTATGGATGCAATTTGAACTCCTCATTATGGTCGAGTGAAGTCCTTGTTCATCAACCTGAAAAGGTAAAACAAGCACATCAAGAATTTGTTGATGTAGGTGCAGATATTATATTAACGAGTACATATCAAGCAAGTTTTGATACATTTAAATCTATTGGAATGAACACGGAAGAAATTGAACATCTTTTTGATATTGCTGTAGATAGTATTACTACTACAACGACAGATGAACAAGTGATTGTGGGAAGTTTAGGGCCATATGGTGCATATTTAAGTGATGGTTCTGAGTATACGGGTGAATATGAGATTTCAGTAGAGGAATACGTAGCATTTCATGAAGACCGTATTAATGCATTAATTAATAGAGGTATTTATGATTTTGTATTCGAAACAGTTCCAAATATAAATGAAATTAAAGCAATTGTTGAATATATTATTCCTAACTATAGTGATGAGACGACTTTTTGGATTTCTTGTACAGTCAACGATGAGGGTCAATTATCGGATGGCACAGATTTTGAACAAGTATGTCAGTTTATTCGCCTACATCTTGATCGTGTACCTGTCTTTGGCATTAATTGTTCAAGTGTTCAAGGTGTGAACCAAGCGATTAAACGCGGGCTATTAAGCTTGCCTCAAGTTATCGCATTATATCCAAATGGCGGTAAGACTTATGATCCTGAAAAGAAAGTATGGATTGGAACATCTGAGAATGATCAACTGACTCAAAATACAAAACAATGGCTCGAACAAGGTGTTCAAATTGTAGGTGGTTGTTGTGAGACAACACCGAAAGATATTAAGGAAATTAGGTCATTAATATAGAAGTTTTTATAATTTGAAAGGGCTTTACTTGATAAAAATGAAAATAGAATAGTAAAATGTTCTATAAGAGGCGATAAGCCTTTTAAATGGTGTTTATTTTTAGGAGGTATGAGGATGGTAGTAGAATTTCACAATGAACCTGCAACAGATTTCACAAATCAAGAGAATCAACAGGCTTTTAAAGATGCTTTAACTAAAGTTAAAGCAGAATTTGGGAAAGAAATTCCTCTCGTGATTAATGGCGAGAAAATTTTTACAGATGATCAATATGACTCTGTAGACCCAGCTAATCATCAGCAAGTTCTTGGTACAGTTTCTAAAGCGTCAACTGAACAAGTTGATCAAGCGATGGAAGCGGCAAAGGAAGCATACAATACTTGGAGAAAGTGGACGCCTAAAGAAAGAGCAGAATTACTAATGAGAGTATCTGCCATTATACGTAGAAGAAAACATGAATTTTCTGCGTTGATGGTTTATGAAGCGGGTAAACCGTGGAATGAAGCAGATGGAGATACAAATGAAGGTATAGATTTTATTGAATATTATGCAAGATCTATGATGGAATTAGCTCATGGGAAGCCAATTTTAGATAGAGAAGGGGAGCATAATCAATATATTTATAAACCAATGGGGCCAGGTGTAACAATTCCACCATGGAACTTCCCATTTGCAATTATGGCAGGGACAACAGCTGCACCTATCATTGCAGGGAATACAGTGTTGTTAAAACCTGCTGAGGACACGCCGTTAATTGCATATAAATTAATAGAAGTGTTTGAAGAAGCTGGATTACCTAAAGGTGTTGTTAACTTTGTACCTGGTGATCCAAAAGAAATTGGAGATTATTTAGTAGATCATAAAGATACACACTTTGTGACGTTTACAGGATCTCGTGCAACAGGCACACGCATATATGAAAGATCAGCTAAAGTACAAGAAGGTCAAAACTTCTTAAAACGCGTTATTGCTGAAATGGGCGGGAAAGATGCAATTGTAGTAGATGAGCAAATCGATACAGATTTAGCCGCACAAGCAATTGTTGATTCTGCATTTGGTTTCTCTGGTCAGAAGTGTTCAGCATGTTCACGTGCGATTGTTCATAAAGATGTGTACGATGAAGTGCTTGAAAAATCAATTCAATTAACAAAAGAATTAACAATCAAGCATACTGAAAATGGCTCAGATGTATACATGGGTCCAGTTATAAATAAAAAACAATTCGATAAAATTAAAAACTATATCGATATTGGAAGTAAAGAAGGCAAATTAGAAGTTGGCGGTAAAACGGATGATAGTAAAGGATATTTCGTACATCCAACAATCATTTCGGATCTTAAAACGAGCGATCAAATCATGCAAGAAGAAATATTTGGTCCAGTCGTTGGCTTCACTAAGTGCAATGATTTTGATGAGTTACTAGAAGTAGCTAACGATACAGATTATGGTTTGACAGGTGCAGTGATTACAAATAATCGTGAACATTGGATAAAAGCTTGTGAAGATTATGATGTAGGTAACTTGTACTTAAACAGAGGATGTACATCAGCTGTCGTTGGATATCATCCATTCGGTGGATTTAAAATGTCAGGTACAGATGCCAAGACAGGTAGTCCAGATTACATGTTGAACTTCTTAGAACAAAAAGTACTCTCTGAACAATTTTAAATCATATATTTCAATTTGAATAAACAGCGCTTATTATTAAGAAGAGTATTCTTAGTAATAAGTGCTTTTATTATTTTTAAAAGCATATCAATAAAGGTGGTGAGTATGTGGAGAACAAAATGCAAAAATACAAACTAAATGAAGTTGTTTGGGTAGTACTAGGGATGATTTTTGTTGCTTCTACATTGAGAGCACCTTTAACATCAGTAGGTCCAGTTATAGAATTAATAAAATCAGATTTAAATATTAGTAATAGTCTGGCAGGTTTATTAACGACGATTCCTTTAATATTGTTTGGGATGGTATCACCATTTGTATCACGTATTATTAACCGATTTACAATGACTGGAACAATTTTGAGTGCGTTATGTTTGTTGTTCATTGCGATATTATTGCGTGTTTCGGGAGACGTCGGATTATTTATATTTGGTACTGTACTCTTAGGCGTCGCGATAGCAGTAGGAAATGTATGTTTACCGAGTTATGTGAAATGGCGGTTTCCATTACAAATTGGTTTATTCACGGGTATGTATAGTGCAACGATGAATCTTACAGCAGGATTAGGTGGCGGATTAAGTTATCCTTTGTCACAACTGACACCACTAGGATATCGATTGTCACTTTCTTTTTGGATAATTTTTACGATACTTGCACTTATGTTGTGGATAGGGCAATTTAAGAAAAATAAATCACAAGAATTGCAAACGAACCGAGCATCCAATCAGAATATAAAAGCACCGAAAATTAAACTCATGAAATCAAAATTATCTTGGGCTGTAGCGTTGACGATGGCAATGCAATCGATGATATTTTATACAGTTATTGCATGGATGCCAACCATTCTGGTAGATAAAGGCTTATCACCAACGACAGCAGGTTATTTATTAATGTTGAATCAATTTTCACAAGTGCCAATGACCTTTATCTTTCCAATCATAGCTTCAAAAATGAAAAACCAAAAGTTACTAGTAACGATAGTAAGTTTATTGTTTGTTATAGGATTTAGTTTCTTATTTATAGATATTTATTTCTTTTGGGTTTTAGGAATGATTGTTGCTGGATTTGGTATGGGTGCAGGATTTAGTTTATGTATGATGTTCTTCTCGATTCGAGCAAGAACACATGTTGGAAGTATGACATTATCAGGATTTGGACAGTCGATTGGATACTTTATCGCTGCAATTGGTCCATTTTTAATCGGACTCTTACATGACGTTTTAGGCGGATGGCATATAGGTATTATTTCACTCGTAGTGATATCCATATTATTCTATATCGTCGCATTACAAGCCTCTACAGATAGATATGTTGAGGACGATTGAGTGAATGGAGAGGTAGGATAGAAAAGATATCGTGCGATTAGGTGTGAAACGCACGAAGACTTTGGGGTAGGTGCCGAGATATCGTGCGATTAGGTATGAAACGCACGAAGACTTTGGGGTAGGTGCCGAGATATCGTGCGATTAGGTATAAAACGCAGGTAGGTGCTGAGATATCGTGCGATTAGGTATAAAACGCACGAAGACTTTGGGGTAGATGCCGAGATATCGTGCGTTTCAGAATCAATCTTCTATCTCCATCACTTCAGCAAGTAATTGATATGACTTTTGCTTTGCTGCAAAGTCATAAATATTAGTTATAATCATAAATTCATCAGTTTGATATTGCTCAGAGAGTCGTTGTAATTGGGATTTCACTGTATTCGGTGAACCAATAATACAACGTTCTCTGTTTTTCTTTATAATTTCTAAATCGTCATTACTGTAATTATCTCTGTTTATTTCAGAAGGTGGTTGTACTTGTGTTCCTAATCCTTTACTAATATTCAATAACCATTTGTCTTGTGTGACAGCAAGGGCTTCGGCTTGTTCATCTGTTTCAGCACAAACGACAAAGATACATACAATTGTAGAAGGTGATGTCTGACTCACTGATGGTTTAAATTGTTCATAGTATGTCTTCATAGCAATTTTACTATATTTAGAATTTATAAAATGTCCAAAAACAAAACCAATTCCAAGGTTCGCAGCATTTTTTGCACCGTTTTCAGTGAGGCCAAGCAACCATAGTTTTGGTGGTTGCTCAATTCGTGGACTAGCTTTGACAAGACGATAGTCATGATCACGTGGCAACGTATTATGCATAAACCCTTGTAAGTCAGACACTTGTCTATAAAAGTCATCGATAGGTTTGATGTGATTATCAGTTAAAGCTTTTTGAGTAATTGGCGAGCCCCCAGGTGAATTTCCGATACCAATATCAATACGTGATGGGAATAATGCAGTTAACGTCTTCGCATTTTCAGCAATTTTATAAGGACTGTATTGAGGTAATAAGATTCCACCAGAACCAACACGAATACGATTTGTTGAAGCGGCAATACGTGTCATCAATATTTCAGGGGATGAGATTGCTAGACCACTCGTATTGTGATGTTCTGCTACCCAGAATCTATGATAGCCTAATTGCTCAGTGAATTGTGCTAATTCAATTGTATGTTGTAGCGTCGTTTCGGGTGAATTTCCCTTTGAAATGGGCGCTTGATCTAATACACTTAATTTCATGAAACCGTACTCCTATTTTTTATTTTTAGTATAGCTTATTCACATAAAAATGATTATATTTTGCTCAAAAATGCATTTTTTTGTATCTTGTTTAAAATATTAATTAGTTGTAAAGTTAATGTGAAAATATTTTTAAAAAGGGGATAAATACATGAAAAAAATAATTGCAAGTTCAGCATTAGTTGTGTTGTTAAGTGGTACAACAGGTATGGCCCAATCAAATGAAGCATTTGCGAGCCAAGATGCGACAAAAGAAATTCAAAATGAAAAAGTGACGAAAGCCGATTTGGCTGAACAAAATGTTATGAGTGTAGCTTGGTACCAAACTTCAGCAGAAGCTAAAGCATTGTATTTACAAGGTTATAATACTGCCAAAGATAAGTTAGATGAAAAGCTGAAGCATCATAAAGGTAAAAAGAAACCAGCAATCGTTTTAGATTTAGATGAAACGGTACTTGATAATTCTCCGTACCAAGCATATGCAATCTTAAAACATAAAACATATCCAGAAGGTTGGCACGAATGGATCGACACAGGAAGTGCAAAACCAGTATATGGTGCCAAGTCATTCTTAAAATATGCAGATAAAAAAGGTGTAGAAATTTTTTATGTCACAGATAGAAGTGAAAAAGAAGATTTCAAAGGTACATTGAAAAATATGAAAGACTTAAAAATGCCACAAGCCAATAAAGAACATTTATTGTTAAAAGGTGAAAATGAAAAAGGAAAAGAACAAAGAAGAGAAAAAGTACGTGAAAATCACGATTTAATCATGTTATTTGGGGATAATATATTAGATTTTGATGAACCTAAAGAAAGCACACTTAAATCAAGAACTAAATTTATTGAGAAACACAAAGAAGACTTCGGTGACAAATACATCATCTTCCCGAATCCAATGTATGGTAGTTGGGAAGCAACATTGTACGGCGGAAACTTTGCACAATCACCAGATAAATTAGACCAGTTAAGAAAACAACCATTAACATATTTCGATCCAGCAACAAAAACAACGAAAACATCAAATGAAAAATAAGTAACGAAACACTGTTTACATAAAAGTAAGCAGTGTTTTTTTTAGAATAAAATATAGTTTCCGGAGTGAGAGGGGGTTGTAACGGACATAATTCGGAATACTGTCCGTAAGAGAGTTGTAACGGACAAAATTCGGAATACTGTCCGTAAGAGAGTTGTAACGGACATAATTCGAGATTCTGTCCCTAAGAAGGTTGTAACGGACAAAATTCAGGATTCTGTCCCTAAGCCCACCACGCACAATCCAATCTCAATCCACAACCACTATAGTAAACGCTTACATTTTTTCCGCGATTACTTAGAATATATAAGTACTAACAATTATCGGAGTATAAATTTACAATATGTATTAAGGGAGATGTTAAAAATGTTAAAAAATCGGCCGATGAATATTTTGAATATTTTTCTTAATAGTAATGCGAGTATCACGACAAAAGAATTAAGCATTATGTTTAAAAAAACTGAACGTACTATTCGCAACGATTTGAGAGACATTAATGAATTTCTTACAAATAATCAATTTTTAGTAATCAATAATAAAAATGGTGTACTCAATTTAAACTTATCAACTTTGCAAAAAACGAATTTAAAAGGGATTATATCTGGTGATATAGAAGAACAAATCTATGATCCCACGTATAGAAAAGAATACATTATTGTTCATGGATTAATGAAAGATTCTCACAAGAAAATTTATGAATTGTGTGAAGAACTAGAGATATCTAAAAGTACGATGGACAAAGATATGAAAATGGTAAGAGAAGATTTAGGGAAGTTTAATTTGAAAATCAATTCCAATATTTCAACTGGACTATATATTGACGGATGTGAATCTGATATACGTGCATTTCTTTATGATTATTTAGTCAGAAAAATAATTGAAGATAAAATATCGATTGATCAATTGTTTGAAAGCTATAGTCCACTGATCAAATTTATCAGTCTTGAAAATATTTACACTATCGAAAATATTTATTCTAAAGTTATTTCAATTCAGCAAGGTGACATTAAATTATCAATGATCATTTTAACAGCTATATGGATCACTCGTATTAGAGATAATCATATTATTGAATTCGTTAAAACGGATAAAAAGAAAAATTTGAGTATCGTAAATATTTTTATCGATGAAGTTATTAATGTAAAACATGATTCAGTAGATATAAGTGAATTCAACTTTATCAATAATAGACTTGATGCATTGATTGGAAATAGAAGTATTGATTTTGATGGAAGGAACGACGCACTCTCTCAATTAATCAGTCTTCAACTCATTGAATATGTAGAACATGAATTGTCTATTGATTTTAAAGGATACCAAAGTTACTTATTTGGAGGACTCAATAAACACATTTCGGGATTAATTAATCGTTTAGAGCAAGGAATACAAATCTATAATCCTCTAAAAGAAAATATAAAAAATAATCATTTGAAAATTTTTGAAACAATTAAGAAGTATTCTAAGAACCGGTTAAATCGATATATAGAATTAGAATTTACAGAAGATGAAATTGCATTTATTACTGTTTACTTTTCAACTGCATACTTTAAATATGTGCAACAAAACAAAAATTATTTTAATGCAGTGATTGTATGTAGTTTTGGTATAGCGACAAGTAATTTATTAGCAGAAATATTAAAGTCACATTTTAATGTGAATATCATCAATATCCTAGCTTCAAATCAGGATGAATTGATCAATGAGAATGATGTGGATATTGTATTTACGACTATAGAAGCGGAATATGGAAAACCAACCTGTTTCGTTAATGCGATACTCAATGAAACAGACATAAAAAAGATTGAAGGATTTTTAGACAAATACGCATACTTATCTCGAAATAATAATAACGTTAATAGAAATGAAGCAACATTATTTAAAGATGTTACAAATTGGCTAGAAGAAAACGGAATGAAATTAAGTAAAGAAAATTATAAAGATGTTAAGAAAATATTTGATCAAAATAATTTTAATTTCGACGATAAAGAGGTGCAACCTATGTTAAATGAAGTATTAGAGAAACACCACGTTCAATTGAATAAATCTTGTAAAGATTGGAAAAATGCAATCGAGTTAGTTTCTAAACCATTACTTGATGATGGAATTATCACAACGAAGTATCAAGAAGCAATGATTCAGACAGTTGAAGAATATGGGCCATATATTGTGATTGGTAAACACATCGCATTGGCTCATGCTAGACCTGAAGACGGCGCAAAAGAACTAGGCGTGAGTATAGCAACTTTAAGTCCAAATATCGAATTTGGAAATGAATTGAATGACCCAGTTAAAATAATTTTTTGTTTATCAGCAACGGATTCATATTCACATTTAAATATTATGAAAAGTATCGTTGCATTAGTGAGAAATGAGGATAAAGTTAATAAATTACTGAGCTTGAAGAATAAAGAAGAATTTATAAATCATTTATTAAAGGAGGAAATATCATGAGTAAAACTAATATCTTATTTGTATGTGGCGCAGGGTTAGGAAGTAGTTTCGCGTGTCAAATGGCGGCGGAAGATGTATTGAATAAATTAGGTGTAGAAGCAAATTTAGACCACGATACGATTTCATCAGCTGTATCAAGAAATGCAGAAATCATTATAACGGGTGAAAATTTCAGATCACAATTTAATAATTTCTCAATCGATGATTCTGTAACAACAATTGTTTATCTAAAAAACATTGTCTCAACTGAAGAAATAGAAGAAAAGTTATCACCAGTATTAAAAGAAAAAGGGATCATTTAATAAGGAAGTGATGCTATGCAAATTATAAACTTTATTATAGAAAATATTTTGACACAAGCAGCAATCATCGTAGCTTTAATAGCAATGTTAGGTTTAATATTACAGAAAAAATCATTTGGCCAAATTGTATCTGGATCATTTAAAACTTTATTAGGATTTCAAGTTTTAACTGCAGGTTCGGCAATTATTGTAGGGAGTTTAACGTATTTTGGGAAGATATTCTCTGAAGGTTTTCAAATGGAAGGAATTGTCCCATCGATTGAAGCGATAAATGGACAGGCAATGGGTGATTTAGGACTGGGAAGAGAAATTGCCTTTACATTTTTAGCTATATTTATCTTTAACATTATAATAGCGCGTTTTACACCTTGGAAATATATCTTTTTAACTGGCCAAGCGTTGTTATGGATGGCTACAATGACAACGATTGGTGGGTACTTCGCTGGATTAAGAGACATCACTTTAGTAGTAATTGGGGGATTAATCGGTGGTGTATTCGCAACAATGATGCCAGCAATTGCTCAGCCTTTTGTTAGAAAAATTGTAGGTGGAGATCATATTGCATTAGGCCACTTTTGTACACTAGGTTATGTTTTTGAAGCGGGTGTTGGGTACGTATTTGGTAAAAGAGGAGAAAATAGAAAATCAGTCGAAGATTTAAAACTTCCAAAGAATTTTGAATTTCTTCAAGATACGTACTTATCGCTTATGGTTGTCATGGCACCATTATTCTTAATTACAGTATTATTTGCCGGGGAACCATTTGCTTCGAAACTCTCAGGTGATACGAACTATATTATGTATGCCTTTTTACAATCTATTCAGTTTGTTGTTGGTGTATATGTATTGCTTGCAGGTGTTAGATTACTTTTAGGTGAAATCGTACCTGCATTTAAAGGGATAGCGATGAAACTTGTCCCTGATGCAAAACCAGCATTAGATTGTCCTGTACTATTTCCGTTTTCTCCAAATGCAGTGATTATCGGATTTATAACAACTACTATTGGATCTGTCATCGCGATGTTTTTATTCCCTGCGTTTGGATTAGCAATGATTATTCCGGGAATCTTGACGAACTTCTTCGCAGGAGGAACTGCAGGAATATTTGGTAACTTAACGGGTGGTTTAAGAGGTGCCATTATAGGTGGTATCGCACATGGATTGTTCATTACATTATTACCAGCATTACTTGTGACTGTTTTAAGTAACATGGGATTTGTAAATGCTACTGCAACAGATGTTGATACTGTAGCTGCAGCTTTATTTTATGCATGGATTATCGGACCATTAATGAAAGCATTCTAAAGGAGAGAATATATATGTATATTAATTTGAAAGAAGCTACAGAAAAGGCAGAACGATTAAATTGTACGATTGGTGCATTTAACGCACATAATTTAGAAATGTTACCAAGTATGATTGAAGCTGCAAAAGAAGCAGGAAGTCCAATCATTATTCAAACCAGCGTAGATACTGCGAAATATATAGGTTATAGAACTTTAGTCAATGTGACAAAAAGTATTGCCGAATCAGAAATGGTAGATGTCGTTTTACATCTGGATCACGCTAAAGATTTTAATGATATAAAATCAGCAATTGATGCTGGGTATTCATCAGTAATGTTTGATGGGTCGTCATTACCTTTAAAAGAAAATATTATGAAAACAAAAGCAGTTGTAGATTACGCGCACAAAAATGGTGTTTCAGTTGAAGGCGAATTAGGAATCATAGGAGGAACTGAAGAAGGGATTACGATAGATGGTTCAGAAGTAAGGTATACAGATCCAAAAGACGCAAAATACTTTGCTGAAACAACGAACGTAGATGCATTGGCAGTTGCTATCGGCACGAATCATGGTCAATTTAAATCTAAAACAGATGTTAATATCCCTTTATTAGCTGAAATTAACAGTATTGTAAACACGCCACTTGTTGTCCATGGCGGTACGGGCGTTAAAGAAGAAGACGTACCTAAGTTAATAGATAATGGCATCAGAAAATTTAATGTTGGTACAGAATTACTTGTAACTTGGACAGAAACTGCGAAAAAATACTTTGGAGAAACAAAGGTTAATAAGTCGTTAAGACACAATATCATTCCTTGTAATGAAGCGGTAAAACAAATCGTTTCACATAAAATTAATTTATTTATGAATAAAGAACGTGTTAAAGTATGACGAAAATCATTTTAATCTTGGCAGGTCCCCCAGGTACTGGGAAAACTTATATGGCAAATCAAATTATGTCACAAGATAAAGAATGGAAACTATTGTCCTATGACGATATTAAAGAAAATTGCTTTGATACATTAGGGTTTAGCAACTTAGAAGAGAAAAAAGAATTAGGACTCAAAGCTTGGGATGAGTATTACAATCAACTAGAAGATGAATTTGAAAAATCAACTAAAGTAATTATTGATTATCCATTTAGTTATAAACAAGAAAATACATTAAAAACAATAATAAATAAATACGGATTTAATCCAATTACCATTACTTTAAAAGGTGATATTTATGAGTTATATAAAAGGCAACGAGAACGTGACTTAAGTGAAGATAGACATGTTGGACATATACTAACTTCTTATTATAAGGAAAGTTTAGTAAAAGAACCCGATGATTTAGATGATTTTAAAACATTTAAAGAACGATGTGATAAAAGAAAATACGATCAATTTTTTATTGGGGAAAATAAGCAGGTAGATGTTTCGAAATTTGAAAACATAGATATTCAAGAAATAATAGAGTGGGTAAATAAAACGATAACTCAGATTGATAATAAAAGATGAATCTATATAAAAAGCAAACCAAAAGAAGACTTGGTTTGCTTTTTGTGTATGCGTAACTAGGACGGTAGTGACATGATGAAAGTTGTAACGGACATAATTCGGAATACTGTCCCTAAGAAGGTTGTAACGGACATAATTCAGAGTTCTGGCAGTAAGCCACATCCGCACCCACACCTGCACCGTCGCCAACATCCACACCGACACCCACATCCACACCTCTTCACTCAATTTTCCCCAAAAAACCAATACTACTCATATCCAGAATTTAATAGTTGACTGTTCAAAATAACATTGTATGATAATAACGAGTATATAAATCTAAATAAATAGATGGAGTTGAATACTATGATAAGGACTATGATGAACGGGAAGATTCATCGTGCACGTGTGACGGAAGCAAATTTAAATTACGTAGGTAGTATTACGATAGATGCAGATATTTTAGACGCGGTTGATATATTACCAAACGAGAAGGTCGCTATTGTTAACAATAATAATGGTGCGAGATTGGAAACTTATGTTATCGAAGGTGAGAGGGGTACCGGACATATTTGTTTGAATGGTGCAGCGGCTAGGTTAGTTCAAGTAGGCGATGTTATTATTATAATGAATTATGTTCAAGTAACTGACGAAGAAGCACGAACGCATTCTCCTAAAGTTGCTGTAATGAATGAAAATAATGAAATTATTGAAATGATTGAAGAAAAAGAAAATCAAATTGTTTTATAAAGGAGAATGAACATGAGTGTATTAGCCTCAATCTTTGTAGTTATTGTTGCTGTTGAGCATCTTTATATTATGTATTTAGAAACAATAGCGACTGCATCTGAGAAAACAGCACAAACGTTTAATATGAAATTACAAGTGCTTAAAGATAAGAACATACAAGTATTACTTAAGAATCAAGGGATATATAATGGTTTATTAGCGATTGCTTTATTTTATGGATTATTTTTCTCAACTAATCCACAAGAGATGGTTTCTTTATTATTAATCTTTATTATTTTAGCAGCGGTATACGGTAGTCTTACGAGTTCTAAATCGATTATTTTGAAGCAAGGTGGACCGGCAATTATTGCACTCATCTTAGTATTATTTTTATAGATTGTTGAATCCTATGTGTGAAGGTATTTATTTATATCTTTCATACATAGGATCTTTTTTTGGCACGAAACGATATTTCGTAAAAGGTATAATAAATAATTAATATTGTAATTTTATTTCAAAGATGAGATAATGTAATCGATTCCAAGAGGAGTGTGTTGTTATGTTAGGTTTTTCAGTGTACTTGGGTGAACCGTTTGATGAGGATTATATTGAAATGATGTTGCAGGAAGGTTCTAAATATATTTTTACATCACTTCAAATTCCGGAAGATGACTCAGCTCAATATATAGATAAGTTGCAAGACTTACGCCATTTTGTCGGGGATAGAGCTGAAATAATCGCAGACGCAAGCCCACATGCATTTCAAAACTTAGGATTATCTTACGATGAACCAACAGTTTTAAAAGAAATGGGTATTGATTGGATAAGATTAGATATTTCGATGGATGTACCTTCAATCGTTTCATTATTAGATGAAGTTAAAATTGTGTGTAACGCAAGCACAGATGCGATCGATTTATTACACAAATTGAGCCAAGAAAATATTGATATGTCACGCATTATGGTGGCACATAATTATTATCCAAGACCAGAAACTGGTTTAGATCGGGAATATTTTAAAGCGCAGAATCAAGAAATTAAAGTGCATTTTCCTGATGTATCCATAATGGCATTTGTGCCAGGAACAACGTATAGAGGTCCAGTATTTAAAGGATTACCAACATTGGAAGATCATAGACATACACATCCACTCGTAGCTGCATATGAATTATTGAAATTAGGTGTTGATGATATCTGTATAGGGGACAGTTATATGCAATCAACATCATTATTTCAATTAAGTAATTATATTCATAATGGAATCGTTTCACTTTATGTAACATCCGAATCATCGTATTTGGATAGCGTTATTGGGAAGGTTTTTCATAATAGAAAAGATAAAGCTCGGGATGTCATCAGAGCTGAAGAAGCACGCGCACAACATAATCAACGAGATATTCATCCTGAGCGAACAGTAACAAGAAGTAAAGGCGCGATAACATTAGATAATATAATCTATGGACGTTATATGCATGAACTACAAATTGCGAAAGTAAATTTAGAAAGACATGAAGGGGTAAATGTCATTGGTTATGTCTGTAAGCAAGATATAGAGTGCATTGACATAATCGATTCAGGGCAGGCATTTCAGTTTGTGAAGGGGGAAGAAATATAATGGAGATTAATCAATTAACGACAGAATCAAGGAATGCACGTTCTGCACAATTAGATACGTTAACACCTGAACAATTTGTTGAAGTGATGAATAATGAAGACCAAAAAGTAGCAGAGGCGATAAGTGTAGAAAACGATGCTATCGCTCAGCTGATTAAACAAGTGATTAAAGGATTTCAAAACGATGGGAGATTAATTTATTTAGGTGCAGGTACTAGCGGACGATTAGGGGTATTAGATGCTGCTGAATGTGTACCAACATTTGGTGTAACATCTGATGTTGTCATAGGATTGATTGCTGGCGGACCTTCTGCAATGACTGAAGCGGTAGAAGGTGCAGAGGATGATGCGCTTTTAGGGGAAGCTGATTTAAAATCATTAAACATAAATGAACATGATACGGTTGTAGGAATAGCAGCGAGTGGACGAACACCTTATGTCATTGGTGGATTGAAATATGCTCAAAGTATAGGTGTTCCTACAGGTTGTGTTACATGTAACCGTCAATCTGAAGTTGGCCAATATGCAGATTATCCAGTGCAAGTAGATGTTGGTCCGGAAGTTTTAACTGGTTCAACAAGATTGAAAGCGGGCACTGCACAAAAATTAATTTTAAATATGATTTCAACAGGTGCCATGGTAGGCATCGGAAAAGTATATGAAAATTTAATGATAGATGTAAAGCCAACTAATAAGAAGTTGAAACAAAGAGCGATAAACATGATTCAAGAAATACTGAATTGTTCAGATGAGGAAAGTGAAAGATTATTTGAGCAAAGTGATCATCAAGTGAAGGTGGCAATTGTAATGGGAATGCATGAAGTCACTAAAGAAATCGCAGTACAAAAAATAAACAAAGCAAAGGGATTTGTGAGAAATACGTAAACAAAGGGGGTATTGCGAATGTCTAAAGAAAGAGATATTGCAAAGGACATACTGAAAGCAGTTGGGGGAAGAGATAATTTAGATAAAGTCATTCATTGTATGACGCGTGTAAGAATGGAAATTGTTGATTACAGTAAGGTGGATGTTGAAGGATTAAAGAATACTAAGGGTGTAATGGGTGTAGTAGAAGATGATATGTTGCAGGCTGTTATTGGCCCTGGAACAGTAAATAAAGTAGCCAATGAAATGAGCGATATCATCGGTGTGCCTTTGGGAGAAGATATTAAACATCATGCTTCAAATAAAGAAAAAGTAGCACAAGAAGCGGATTTATTTAAGCAAAACTTAAATAAAAAGAATCAAACACCATTTAAAAAGGTGTTAAGATCTATTGCGAATATCTTTGTTCCATTAATTCCAGCATTTGTTGGGGCTGGTTTAATTGGTGGTATATCAGCTGTTATTTCAAATATGTTAGCAGCAGGTACTTTAGATGGTGCGACATGGGAACAATTTGTATTAGTGTTTGATATTATTAAAAACGGTATCTTCGCATACTTAGTCATTTATGTCGGTATCAATGCCGCGAAAGAATTTGGTGCAACACCAGGATTAGGTGGTGTAATCGGTGGTACAACGATGTTGACTGGTATGGTTCCGGAACATCCAATTAAAAATATATTCAATGGCGAACCTTTAGCTGCTGGTCAAGGTGGAGTTATTGGTGTCATTATCGCAGTATGGATATTATCGCTTATTGAGAAAAGGTTACACAAGATTGTACCAAGCTCGGTAGATATTATCGTTACGCCGACGGTTACATTGTTTATTATGGGTCTCGGTACAATATTCTTAATTATGCCAATTGCAGGATTCATTTCAAATGGATTATTAGGTGTCATTGATTGGGTACTAAATATCGGTGGCGCATTTAGTGGATTTATATTAGGCGCGACATTCCTACCACTTGTTATGTTTGGGTTACACCAAGTATTAACACCTATTCATATAGAAATGATTAATCAATCTGGCGCAACATATTTATTACCAATCCTAGCAATGGCAGGTGCTGGACAAGTTGGAGCAGCATTTGCATTATGGGTAAAATGTAGAAAAAATAAAAAAATCATTAATTTACTAAAAGGGGCTTTGCCTGTAGGAGTTTTAGGTATTGGTGAACCACTTATTTATGGTGTGACGTTACCATTAGGCAGACCATTTATTACAGCGTGTATCGGTGGAGGTATTGGTGGTGCAGTAATCGGTGGTATCGGACATATCGGTGCAAGTGCCATTGGTCCAAGTGGAGTATCCCTTATTCCTTTAATTTCTGATAATATGTACTTAGGATATATTGCTGGATTATTAGCAGCATACGCTGGAGGATTTATAGCTACGTATTTCTTTGGTACAAATAAAGAAATGACAGCACCACAAGAATTGGAAGAGGAATAAAGATTATGGAGCATCAACATTTATTGATTTTTATAAAAGAACAAATGTCACAGTTAACCAAGCATGAACAACGTATCGCTCAATATATTATTAATCACCCGGAAGAGACGATTAATTTAAGTGCACAACAATTAGGTAAGTTGACGCAAACAAGTGCAGCTTCAATCATTAGATGTTCACATAAATTAAACTTTAAAGGTTTTACTGATTTGAAATTAGCAATTTCGAGATATTTACCAAGTCATGAGCAAAGTATTTATCAAGAAATTAAGCAA
The DNA here is from genome assembly GCF_034039665.1 of Mammaliicoccus sp. Dog046. Classification (NCBI taxonomy): domain Bacteria; kingdom Bacillati; phylum Bacillota; class Bacilli; order Caryophanales; family Staphylococcaceae; genus Mammaliicoccus; species Mammaliicoccus sp. Dog046. The sequence continues at coordinate 391,458 of NZ_CP120131.1, forward strand.
GATGAAACAGTAGATTCTATTAGTAAGAAGCTTGTAACGAGAGCAGCACATACTTTAGAAATGACTGAAAAACATATCTCAAGTGAAAGTGTAGATCGTATTGTTGAACAGCTATATCAATCAGATAGCATTATCGTATATGGTGTCAGTGCATCAAGCTTAGTTGCGCAAGATATTTATCAGAAGTTTACACGCATTGGTAAACAAGTCATCTATTCGTTAGATACTCATTTGTTATCAACTGCAATGGCTTCACAGACAGGTAATCTCACGTTTATTGGTATTTCAAATTCTGGAGAGAATAATGAGACGTTGTCATTAGCTAAAGTAGCAAAAAAATATGGTGTGAAAATTGTAGGTATTACGCAATCTCAAACATCCACATTAGCGAAATTTGCAGATCATTATTTAATTCATGATGCGAGTTCAGAAAGTAGTTTGAGGTTAGCGGCTACAAGTTCACTTATTTCGCAATTAATGACAGTAGATATCTTATTTTATAGTTATCTATCTAAAGATTATGACCATCACGTCATGACGATGAGTCATACGAGGGATGCAGTGGAATTATATTTAGAATAATGATTTTCATCATTTTTAATAATGAGACAAAGCTTACAGTTTATTGTATAAAGCTGTGAGCTTTGTCTTTTTGTATATGCGACTAACCAGATAATTATGCTTATAATTTCCATATATGGGTATATGTTATTTGTAAAGGAAGTGATATGATGGCAAAGGTGGAAAGATATGTTTATGCTGAAAGAATAGAAAATGTATCAAAAAAATATGAATTCAACGATGAACAGATGCGTTTATTATTAGACCTCCCGAAAGAAAAATATGCATTTCTATTAAAAGGGAATCAAGGTGTACTCACGGACAAACAAAGATATGAAGTTGAAAAACGATTGAATTATTTTGAGGACAAGAGTAAAAACAAAGACGCTTTAAAATACACTACTTATTATATTGAAAATACATTAAAAAAAGAGTATAATTTAACCAATAAATCTATTGCCAAATTATGTAATGTCAAAAAGAAAACTATAAAGAGGTTACTTAATAATAAAAAAATTAATCGTAAAGATGAAAGAAATATCATATTAAATATTCTTCAACTCTATGAAACAGTAAAGCAGTCAACTAAGCGCTAGTCATAACATTTCATATTATAAGAATTATAGAAAGTTAGCGTGGAACAATGAAACAAGTGGAAATAATAAGAATACTAGATGACACATCTTTTATTATTAATGCGGGGACAGATAAAGGTGTGGAAGCAGGGAATTATATTGATGTATTAAAAAGAGATAGATCGTACAATTATATTGCTAAAGTTGAAGAAGTGTACCCAGAACTGTCTGTATGTTCTAGGTATGGTGAACAAAGATTGTTTTATGGTGATGTAGTGAGAGTGCGATATAACGATGACATTCAAATTACAACGAAAGTCATTAAAACGAAACCGAACAAAAGAAGACGAAAAAAGAGAGGATGAGATCGCCGTATCTCATCCTCTTTCCCGTTTAATATGCCAAAAAATTTAAAGCATGTAACGTTGTAGATTACAGTATCACTTTAACATAAAGTATATATATATTCCATAAATAGCTACTTAAATTTATTATTATTTTTATATTAATTTTTTGTGAACAGAAATCATATGTACATGTTATTTGTAATTGGCAAAGTTAAAAAAATAAATGTATAATAAAGAAAAAATAGAATGGAATGAGTATACGTGACTAATCAATTTGAACGTTCGGGAAAAAAGCCTAAGTCAGCAGCATTTAAAATTATAACGACAATCATTATTGTATTACTAATTGCTTTCTTACTTGTCGTAGCCTTTTTTGTATATAAATTTTTCGCATTAGGGAATTCAATACATAATCCATTAGGTAGAGACAAATCTGAGTTAAGACAGAAAGCCGTTGATACAAACGGAGATCCGATATCTATTGCATTATTTGGTATCGATTCTGACTCAACGAGAGCAGCAGCAGGTGGAGGAGAAAGATCAGACTCAATTGTATTATTATCAATAAATCCAGATAAGAAAAAAACAGTTATGGTAAGTATTCCTAGGGATACAAGAGCTGAAATTGTTGGACAAGACTCAGTAGAAAAAATTAATCATGCATATGCATATGGCGGTCCGAAAATGGCAATTAATTCATTAGAAAAATTAATGAATGTTCCAGTTGACCATTATGCTACAATCAATATGGACGGCGTTAAAGAACTTGTTGACCAAGCAGGTGGCGTGTCAGTTAAAAGTAATGCAACATTTACAGTTAAAGGACATTCATATGTAAAAGGTCAAAAATACAACTTAGATGGTGATGAAGCACTTGCATTTATTAGAAGTAGAAAAGAAGACGGTGCAGGTGGAGACTTTGGTAGACAAGAAAGACAACAACTTGTGATTCAAGCATTAGCAAATGAACTAGTGAGCGTTGGGTCATTACCGAAGATTAACCAAATATTTGATACATTAGGTGATAATGTACAAACAGACTTGAAGATGACACAAATTAATAGTTTAAGATCTAAATATAGTGATGCATTAGACAACGTTGATCGTAATCAATTACAAGGTCAAGATGCAATATTAGACGATGGTTTATATTACTTTATTCCAAGTGATTCAAGTAAAAAAGAAGTCGTTGAAAATTACCGTAAGAACTTAGAATTAGAATAAAAATTAAAAGCGTATGGTGTGGATGAAGGTCCACACCATACGCTTTTTTATTATAGAAAGAATAGAGATATCGTGCGATAAGGTATGAACCGCACGAAGACTTTGGGATTTTGCTGAGATATCGTGCGATATAGGATCAAACGCACGATATCTTTTCTTCGCACATTCAAATAGTGTCTCACCACTCGGAATCATACTATTTTAAGTTTTGCACAATTAATAGTTTGATACCGTTCGTCTTTAAATAATATGTTTCTTCTATTTGACGTGTATTAAAGTCAGCCATTTCAATATCTGGTGAACAGTATCTATCTAATAAGACAGTGTTCAAATAGTCTAAATTACTTTGATTGTCGTCTAGTTTACGTATGGCTTTAAAGATATTGCCATTATCTTGGTCGAATGTAATTTTAGTGACTCTAAATTGTTCAAATGGAATATCACGAAAAGATAATATAATCCCAATGTTATTTTGATAATTAATGTCATGTGGGTGATATAACTCATAATTAAATAATAAATAATATATCTTGTTATGAATTTCAAATTTGACGTAATTTGGTCCTGCATAAAATGTCTGTCCGTTAAAATCAGTCAGTAATGTTAATAAATAATTGGTAGGGCTTTTGCAATGATATTTTAAGTATAATGACAATGGTCGTGAAATAGTAGAGTAAGAAGTTGCTGCTTCTTCCATTAACCAATATCCAGTACCAGTAATGTAACTCGAAATATCTAATAAGTGATTGAGCATAATTGAAGCATTGAAGTAGTAATCACTTGTAGTTATGCTATTGCCATTTATTACGTTCCATTCTATAGGAATAACATCTTTATTATGCAAGTTTAAATATTTCATGTTTTTGATAAGTTTCTTTGTATATGCATTTGTCACGCGTGTAATGTCGTAGTTATTCATTTTTTCTAATTGATATAAGTCATTAAAGTTATAGCTTAATGCAAATCCATCAATATCATGTAATTCAGATAAATTAATGTTTAAATCTTCATAATTATATTCGAAAGGATCAGGTGCATTAATCATTATTTTCACATCTGGAAGGCGTTCTTTCGTTGCCTTAATCTGCGAGTTTAAATGAATCAATTCTTTAAAGTTAATATCAAAGAAGATTTCACCAGACTTGTTGTAAAAATAATTATGAATCACATCTATTAGTTCATACCAACGTTGGTTATAGATGTTATCTGTAGGTTCAATGTCGTGAATTTTTAAAGCAGGTTTAATCTTTGTATTTGTGAAAATACTCAAGCAATAGGCTAAGTCATGTTTGTATTGCGTGCCGTGTTCTTTATCATAAAAAGACTTCATAGAACAATGAATGACGATAACTGGTTTAGTTGGAATTTTTTCAAGATTATTTATAATTTCACCGAGAAATGGCGTATGAAAATCATGAACACCACCGATGTGTAAATATGTCTTATGGTCTGCGTTTATAGTTCTAAGTGGTTTATCAGTAAAGGACATATATTTATATTCATGAACAAGTGACTTGTTATGCATCATTTTCTGTAGTTTTGAAATAAGCGAAGATTTTTCTTCTGTTGAAAGTGATATATCGTGCTTATTCACTTTATTCTGTTTATATTGTAATCTGTATTGTTTTGGTGTGACATTAAATTGCGCTTTAAATTGTCTATTAAAATTATGATAACTAGAGAAACCATGACTATTCGCAATTTGTTCGACGGTAAATTGACTAAATAGTAGCGCGTATGTAGCCTGATAAAGTCTCGTTTCTTTCAAATATTGAATGAAGGTTTTGGCCATTTGTTTTGAAAATTCTCTTGATAAATGTTCAGGTGAAACATAAAAATGACTAGCAACAATATTTAAGGAAAGAGTGTCATGGAAATTTTGATCAATGTATTGTTTCACTTTATAAATTAAACTACTTAAATCTAACTCCATTTGTCCATAATGCTTAACATCCACTTTAAATCGTTCGTATAACACTTTAAATATTTCCATGACATAAAGACTGCTTCTAATTTTCACTTTCGTCAAATCAGCTAAAATGGCTTTTATAAATAAATCCTTAATTTGATGTTTGTACCTATCTAAGTGATTTGATTTAGATGTACTAGGAATTCTGAATAAGAAAGCTTCCTCATTACTCATGCTTTCCATCATAGAATAACTTATGTGTAGGATAGCAACCATACCATTGTTAATCAGAGGTAAGTAATTGTCACTATCTTGAAGATAAAATAAATCGCCTACACTAAATGTTTGTTTCACATGATTTAAAGTTAATTCAACATCTCCTTCTAAAATAAAACATAAAGCACCGAATCCTATTTTTTTAGGATTAATGATACCTTCCTGATGCAATGAAATTTCATAATTGTACATAAAACCACCTCGATAAAGTAAAATTTTGGAACAAATCATCAAATAAAGTCATATTTTTGAGTTCTAATATTATTATTTTATCAAATAAAGTAATAGAATGTTACCTTATTAAATAAATTAGTTAAGTTACTTTCTAATAAATCAAATATATGGAAAGAATTAATCAAAATATGAATTTAAAACTGTTTACAATAAATATAAATGCATATCGTGTGTTGTAAACCATTAATAATCGGGAGAAATTAATTAAGGAGGATATAAAATGACGGTACAATTTAGTGAATCTATTCAAGATATGATAAATTATGAAAATAAAATTACAATTATGAAACGTGATCATCGCTTATCAATCGTAGACTTTATCATATTAGAGGAAATATATAGAGCAGAAGAGATTACCATAAAAGAAATACTACAAGGGAAACTAACTGAATTACATACTAGACCTTCAAACATAGGTACTAATTTAGCGAAGTTATATAGAAAAGGTTACATAGGAAAATATAGAAGTGACTTAGATGAGAGAAAAGTGTATTACTATATGGAAGAAGATCAGAAAGTAAACTACAAAGAAATGATTAAAAACATTTTATTATAGGAAATTAAAAAAGCACCTGCATTCTTAATGAATGAAGGAGTCAGAATGTCGACAAAGTGATCACTTTGTCGGCATATTTTTTGCGCATGCTTTCCGCGGGCATGTTCTCAGCCTGTAGTCTTCGAATCATGCTGTTCCCGCAGGAGTCAGCGCAAAAAAATACTATGGAAAACGTTCTAACGAGATAGTTCTGGGAAACAATCACGTTAGAAAATTTAACGAGATAGAAAGTAAAAACAATCTCGTTAGCGGGGAAATAGCCTGTGAGAAACCCTAAATTAACTACAAAAAGTGAGAAAACAACGCGCTAACGAGATAGTTTCGGAAAACAATCCTGTTAGAAAATCTAACGAGATAGAAAGTAAAAACAATCTCGTTAGCGGGGAAATAGCCCGTGAGAAAGCCTAAATTAACTACAAAAAGTGAGGAAACAATGTGCTAACGAGATAGTTTAAGAAAACAATCCTGTTAGAAATCCTAACGAGATAGTTCTGGGAAACAATCACGTTAGCGTTTCAATCTGTTGTAAAGGTCTTGTCCTTAATCAAAAAAGCACCTGCATTCGTTAAGAATGCAGGTGCTTTTCGTTTAATCATTATACGAATGATTACTTTATAAGCTGGCGGGTAGTTCTTTCTATATATTGTGCGGAATGGACAGATACCAATTCTCCTTTAGATAAATCAAATAAATTTAATTTTATAATTTGCATCATTGCGCTTACAACAATGTCTTGAGTTAAATTTGATTTAGGATTCTGAATTTGAAGGGTGAATGTTTTATCTGTAGATGTTTTAAAGTTAAGTTCTAATACTCTTCTCATAAGTATCACCTCCTTTTATTTTATTATTGGTAATTAATTTTCTATCTGAATGGTTTTGACGATGTAAGCATCTTTGAATTTTTCATCAGATAGGCTTTCGATAATCCCTTTGAAAGATCTAACTTGTTCATGTGTAACATCTAAATTGATGGCATTAAATTTTCTTTGAACAGTTTTCACTTTAGAAGCGTCATCTAAAAATTGGTGCAATAAAATGATATTAATATCTTTGACTTTTGCCATGATTAAAACCTCCTTTCAATATATATATCGAAATGAAACAGGCAAAACGACAAAAAAGTTAGACAAAAATCTTTCATGTTACTCAAATATATATTATTATTAATATGTACCTTTATTAGGAAGGATGGACGACATTCATGCAACAAGTATCTCCAATTAAAAATAAAAGCGACATAAGAGCAATGTATGAAGTACTTAAATCTCATAGCGAAAGAGATTATTTATTATTTAGTTTGGCAATTCATACAGGGATAAAAGTAAATCAATTATTGAATTTAACAGTTCAAGACTTACTTGATGAAGAGAATGATATTAAATATAACTGGATTAATAATGAGAAGGATTTAATTAAAGTTGTTATTCCACTTCATTTAAGATCGAGCCTATCATCATTTATAAGAGAACAAGGATTGGAAAGAGATGATTTTGTATTTATGTCCATCAAAACAAAGAAACAATTGTCGAGACAGCAAGCGTATCGCATTATACATGTAGCTGCTGAAGAGGTTGGATTAAAAAATATCGGTCTATATTCTTTAAGAAAGACCTTTGCATATCATGCATTTAAATCAGGTGTTTCTGTATCAATTATTCAGAAATATCTTGGTCATCAATCTTTAATTGAAACTTTGAAATTTATTGATGTTACAACAATTAAAAAAGAAACGACAATTGAAATTAATATATAGATAGAAAGGAGTTCGTATATGGGGTTAATATGGATATTTTTTATGATCATCGCGGTCATTTGTGCCGTTCTATTGACGATGAAAACCAAATTTAGCCGATTTGCGGGATGGTTAAGTTTGATTGCACCGGTATTAAGTTCGATATATTTTATCAGTCAAATAAAAACCATTTATCAAGGGCATTCGGTTACTTATTTTAAGGCATGGATGCCATTGATTGATGTGAATTTAGATTTAAGGTTAGACGGTTTATCATTAATATTTGGATTGCTTATTTCACTCATAGGTGCGGGTGTTTTCTTATATGCAATCTATTATTTATCTCATAAAAAAAATAATCTCCCAAGATTTTATACTTATTTATTAATGTTTATGTTGGCAATGTTCGGGGTTGTTCTATCGAATAATACAATATTGCTATATACATTTTGGGAACTTACTAGTATTTCTTCATTTTTACTTATTTCATATTGGTATCAAAGGGAAAAGAGTCAGGAAGGCGCACTGAAATCATTTTTAATTACTGTTTTTGGTGGCATGGCTATGTTAATTGGTTTAATCATTCTGTATGTGATTACCGGTACGAATACAATAACGAAGCAAGTCGACATGATCGATCAAATATTTGCATCACCTTGGTTTATATTTGCTGTCTTATTAATTTTATTAGGTGCATTTACGAAGTCGGCTCAATTTCCATTTCACATTTGGCTTCCAGATGCAATGGAAGCACCAACGCCTGTGAGTGCATACTTGCATTCAGCGACGATGGTTAAAGCAGGATTATATTTGTTACTGAGGTTTACACCAATCATCGGTCAAAGTGAATGGGTCGTTTATACTGTCGTTACAGTAGGATTAGTCACATTATTAGTGGGCTCATTTTTCGCTGTCAGTAAAAAAGATTTAAAAGCAATGCTCGCTTATTCTACAATCAGTCAACTCGGTATGATTATGACAATGATTGGTCTTGGATTACTTGCATTTAATGATCAGTTTGAAGTAGATAATGAAATATTTATCGCAAGCTTATTTGCTGCAATCTTTCATTTGATTAACCACGCTATTTTTAAAAGTGTACTGTTTATGGGTGTCGGTATTATTGACCATGAAACAGGAACGCGTGATATTAATAAATTAGGTGGTTTATGGAAGCTGATGCCGATAACAGCAGTCGTTATGGCAATTAGTGCGTTATCCATGGCTGGTATACCTTTATTTAATGGATTTTTAAGTAAAGAGAAGTTCTTCACAAGTCTTGTGGAAACTGGCCATACAGAAATCTTTACTCAAACATTATCGATTGTAATGATTGCTGCTGGTTTTATTGGTAGTATCTTTACATTTGTATACTGTATTAAGCTGATTAAGGAACCATTCTTCGGAACGTTGAATAAGAAACAATTACCAAACGTACCTCGTCATGATGGTGGTGGATTATTAATCGCCCCAATCATTATCGCGATGTTTGTGCTCATTATTTTTTGGATTCCAAATGTTATCGGTGAATATTTAATTGGACCGGCATTACGAGATATATTCCATAATAATGAAATCATGCATCACATTCCTCACATTCAAGCGTGGCACGGATTTACTACAGAGCTATTCTTAACAATAGGTATTTATATCATTGGTTCATTGCTTGTGATTTTACCAAATTGGCAAAAGATCTACAGTAAAATCTCTAAAAAGTTTGAAATCAATCATTTCTATAATAAAGGTATGGCATTTCTTGATTCATTCAGTTCAATTTCGATTCAAGGAATTATGAACAATAAATTGAATCAATATTTACACATCATATACATCATATTCTTCATTATTATGGGATATGGTATTTACCAAGTAGGTATTTATGATATTGCATACTATCATATAACTGCTGCAACACCATTTGAAATTATTATACTGATTAATATCGTAATTGCAGCTATAGCATTAATGTTTATTCGTGAGAGAATGACAATGACGATTTTAAATGGTGTGATTGGATATTCAATCGCTGTTGTATTTATCTTTATGAAAGCACCAGATTTAGCATTAACGCAACTTGTAATTGAAACAATTACGACAGTGTTATTTTTATTAGTGTTTTATCACTTGCCTAACGTTCAAAAAGATAAACCACATGTATTAGGGGAAATTGTGAAATTAACGATTGCCTTCTTGATGGCAGTGTTCGTTGTTATCTTTGTCATAATGATGCAACAAGATAGTTTATTCGACAAAATTTCATTCTATTACAAAAATGCTTATGAATTAGCAGGTGTAAAAAATATAGTAAACGGTATATTAGGTGATTTCCGTGCATTAGATACAATGTTAGAGGGTATCGTCATCTTAATAGCTGGATTAGGTATATATACGTTAGTTAAATTTAAAATAAGAAAGGATGAGCCAAATGAAAGAAAATGATGTTGTATTAGAAACTATATCAAAAATTGCTATATTTATAATTTTGACATTTGGTTTTTACATTTTTCTCGCCGGTCACAATAATCCTGGTGGTGGGTTTATCGGTGGACTTGTATTTAGCTCAGCCTTTATTTTAATGTTTTTAGCTTTTGATGTTGAAACAGTTGTACAATCATTACCATTGGACTTTAGAGCTGTGACTATCATTGGATGTTTAATTTCGATTGGTACAGCAATGACACCAATGTTCTTTGGACATCCGATGTTAACTCATGAAGATGGGTATATTACATTTCCATTATTAGGTGAAATTCACCTTTCAAGCGTTACACTTTTTGAACTGGGTATCTTACTTACAGTTGTAGGCGCAGTTGTAACAATAATGCTTGCGATAAGTGGTGATAACAGTTGAATTTAATATTAGTTATTATAATAGGCGTACTCACATTCGTAGGAACATATATGATTTTATCTAAGAACTTGATTCGAATTGTTATTGGAACAGCTATTTATACGCATGTAGCGAATTTAATGATTTTATCCATGAGTGAATTTGGTGGTAAAAATGTACCATTGATTAATGGAGATGGTAAAGATTTCGTGGATCCACTACCACAAGCGTTAATCTTAACAGCAATTGTTATTGGATTTGCGATTACGGCATTCTTATTAGTACTTGTTTATAGAACATTTAAAATCACAAAAGTGAACAGAATAGAGGCGTTACGCGGTGAGGATGAAGATATAGATGAATAATTTAATATTAATACCAATACTCGTACCTTTGATCACTGGATTAATTTTGTTCTTCTTTAAAGAACGTTTAACACTCACAAGACGTATCGCGATAACGAGTTTACTGTTAACAACGATAGTGACCGGATGGTTATTAATCGAGGTAAGCATGAATAAAGCGTTAGTTATTAATTTTGGGGATTGGCAACCACCATTTGGTATACAATTTGTTGGTGATGAACTTGGTCTACTATTTACTACCGTTTCTTGTTTTGTAGTTACTATTATTATTTATTTTGGTTTTGGTAAAAGAGAACGTGTAGCCAATCACTATTTCCTACCATCGTTTATATTGTTTTTATTAACAGGTGTAAACGGAAGTTTCTTAACAGCGGATATATTTAATTTATATGTTATGTTTGAAATTATGTTATTAGCCTCATTCGTATTGCTTACACTAGGGCAATCAATTGAACAATTGAGAGCAAGTATTATATATGTTGTTATAAATGTCGTGAGTTCGTGGTTCTTCTTAATGGGCATTGCGTATTTATATGGCACGTTAGGTACATTGAACTTTGGACATTTAGCAATGAGAATTAGTGAAAGTAATCAACCAGCTACAACCACTTTAGTCGCTATTATTATGATATTCGTATTTGGCGGTAAAGCAGCACTTGTGATGTTTATGTGGTTACCTAAAGCGTATGCTGCATTGAATACTGAACTAGCAGCGCTATTTGCCAGCCTTATGACTAAAGTAGGTGTATACGCACTAATACGTGTGATGGTACTAATGTTTGATGAAAAACCAGAAGTGACGCATTATCTTTTATACATTATGGCAATCGTTACGATGATTATTGGTTCCATCGGTGTCTTAGGCTTTAAAGATATTAAGAAGATTGCAGCTTACCAAGTTATCTTATCTATAGGTTTTGCGGTATTAGGTTTAAGTGCAAATAATCAAGATGGCATTGCAGGTGCAATATTCTATGTCAGTCATGACATGATTATAAAAACACTACTATTCTTAGTTATTGGGACATTCGTCTTATTAGCTGGAACAAGGTATTATGATCAGTTTGGTGGGTTAATAAAATATTATCCAAGCTTAGGTGTCATCTTCTTTATAACGATATTATCAATTGGTGGTGTTCCACCGTTTAGTGGATTTCCTGGGAAATTATTAATTATTAAAGGTGCATTAGAGAATGGTTATACAATCGGTGTAGTAATCATGGTTATCTCAAGTATCATTGCTATGTATAGTTTGTTAAGGATTTTCCTAGTCATGTATTTTGGAAGAGAGAAAATTCCGCAAGCGAGCTTAGTTGTACTATCGAAGAATAAACTATATGCCATGGTTATATTAACAGTTGCTACAGTAGTATTAGGTTTAGCAGCGCAATACGTTTTAGATATTTCACAAATGGCAGCGCACTTTAATATGGATGAAAAAGCATACTTTAAAGAAGTTATTCCAAATGTAGAAGTGGAGGCGAAATAATAATGGCACAACTATTATTAAACATTTTAATCGCCTTTTTATGGACGTTATTCCAAGATGAAGATAAGTTTCATTTATCCACATTTATTGGAGGATATTTAATTGGTATCTTTATTGTCTATTTAATGCATAGATTTTTTGGACATGTATTTTATTTGAAAAAAGTTTGGGTCGTATTCAAATTTATATGTGTTTATAACTATCAACTTGTCACATCTAGTATGACGACAATCAACTATATATTGTTTAGAGCAGACAAAGTCAATCCAGGATTGGTCACATATGAAACAACTTTAAAGAATGATTGGGCTGTGACATTATTGACGTTACTCATCATGTTGACACCTGGTTCCGTCGTCTTGAGGTTGTCACCAGATGGTAAGCGATTCTTTATTCACGCAATTGATGTTTCTGAAAAAGAAAAACAAATTTTAACGAAACAAATTAAAAAATACGAAAAATTGATCTGGGAGGTGCTTAAATAATGTCAGTTATCATATTAACAATTATTAAAGCAGCACTTGTCATTTATGGGATTGCCATTGTTATTGTGCTTTTCAGAACAATTATAGGACCAACAACTGCCGATAGAGTCATTGCATTTGATGCGATAGGAGCAATATTAATATCTGTCGTTGGTATACTAAGTATTATTTACAATACATTCAGTTACTTAGAAGCAAGTTTAATCATTGCGATACTTGCGTTCTTAAGTACAGTTGGAATATCACGTTTCATAGAAGGAGGTCGTGTCTTTGAATCTAAGCGAGATCGTTAGTTTAATTGCAGCTTTGTCCATACTGTTAGGATCAATTGTCGCGTTAATCAGTGCTATTGGTATAGTGAGATTCAGAGATAGCTTTCTTCGAAGTCATGCAGCAACGAAGAGTTCAACACTCTCAGTATTGCTTGCATTATCGGGCGTGTTTGTTTACTTTTTAGTTACTGAAGAATATTTCAGTGTCCGAACGCTATTAACGATATTATTCCTTTACTTAACGTCACCTGTAGCAGGACATTTAATCATTAGAGCAGCATACAATTCAGGTTCATACATGTATATGAATGCACATACTAAAAAAGGTGCATCTCTGAACTTCAGATACGATAGAAGAGAAACGAAGAAAGATCGTAGACATCGTGCTGAGAAACGACAAATCATGAATGAAGCATTTTCTAAAAATGATACAGAAGTATTGAGTAAATATAAACAAGCAATGAGAAAAGAATCAATGAAAAAAGAAGATTAACTAAGACAATTCATCTTTCAAAGTGAGGTTGGGACATAATGCAATGTCTCAGCCTTTTTTAGTGTCTTGGCAAGGGTAACCTTAGTTATCCTTCTTTTTTAAAAATTATTTATGTATCTTGAAAATATAACCTATGAATAATTAATAAAAAGTGATTTAATTATATAGTTATGTTTAAAATAAAGAGGAGTAATTAAATGAAGAAGTTCAAGTTTCTGTTATCTATAATACTTACCGCTGTTGTATTAGCTGGTTGTGATATAGGTGACGTTATCAAGGAAGAAGCAACAAAAGAACTAAAAGTACAATCTAAAAAAGCATTAGATGATATTCAGAGTGAAACATTTAGTAAATTAACGCCTAAAATTAAAAATAGTAAAGATGACTTATCATTAATCAATGCAGATACTAATGAAGAAAATTATGCCTTTGTTAACGATAATAAAACATCGTTGTCACAAGCAGATCAGCAACTGATTAATCAAAAAGGTAATTCTGAATTTTGGGCATCATATTCTGACTTGGACCAATTAGGACGAGGTGGAAAAGTAACAGCATTAATTACATATCAAGCAGTGTTAAACAACGCGTCAAGTTCTAAAGAAAGACCTCAATTTCATTCAAATGTACATTTAGCTGGCGAATACAAGGATGGTTCTTATGATCCTATGAAACAAACTTGGAGAGGTACACAGTCCAATAATCAAATATTACAATTAGAAGGATATAGAGGTTATATTTATAATAAGTCACATTCACTTGCATGGTCATTAGGTGGAGATATGGAAACACATAATTTAACTTTAGGTACGAGAGAACAGAATGTAGGTTCAAATAGAACGCCAGAAGGTGGAGGGATGGGTTATCCTGAAACTAAAGTGCGTGATGTGATTTACGACAAACCTGATACTAAAGTATTTTATGAAGTGACACCTGTTTATAATGGTGATGAATTATTACCAAGAGGGTCGCATGTTCGTATATATTCAATCAATGACAATGGTCAAACGATCAATATGAACTTGTGGATTTCAAATACACAAAGAGGCGTTCAAATAAATTATAATGATGGAACATATACGTATTAATTGTTTTAAAGATATGAGTGCATTTTGATAATTACGTTCAGATTGTCGACAAAGTATTGTGCTTTGTCGGCATTTTTTATGCGCATGCTTTCCGCGGGCATGTTCTCAGCCTGTAGTCTTCGAATCATGCTGGTCCCGCAGGAGTCAGCGCAAAAAAATGCTGAACATTGCAAGTGAGGGCTGACAAGCAACATTGGAGCGTTGAACATTGCAAGTGAGGGCTGACAAGCAACATTGGAGCGTTGAACATTGCAAGTGAGGGCTGACAAGCAACATTGGAGCGTTGAACATTGCAAGTGAGGGCTGACAAGTAACATTGGAGCATTGAACATTGCAAGTGAGGATCGACATGCAACATTGAAACGTTGAACATTGCAAGTGAGGGTCGACATGCAACATTGGGTATGGGTAACGAGATAGTTCTAGAAAACAATCCTGTTAGAAAATCTAACGAGATAGTTCTGAAAAACAATCCCGTTAGAGCGAAAAGAGCACACAAAAAAAGCTTGATTTACTGCAAAAAATGAGAAAAGAGTACGCTAACGAGATAGTTTCAAGAAACAATCCTGTTAGAAGTTTTAAAGAGACTATTATATAAAAAATTTGTCCATAACATAAAAGAGACTGGGACATATATGTCTCAGTCTCTTTTAGTATTTTGGCAGTAAATTTCTGTACCGCTTCCTGTTTATATAAATTATTTCATACTTTGGTGTATGGCTTTGGCATTGTGTTCCATCATGTTGTAGTAATAATTGCCTTTTGATTTTTTTGTACCAATTGAATCGGTGAAGACTTCATCTTCAATTTTAAGGTTTGTTTCTTCAGCGAGTGTTTGCATGCTTTTCTTATCTACACTTGTTTCGACAACTAACGAGGAGAGCTTATGTTGTTTAACAAATTGTATCGCTTGTTTCATTTGGTCAGGTGTACCTTGTTTTTCTGTGTTTATCTCCCAAATATATCCTGGTTTAATATGATAAGATTTAGCGAAGTATTTAAATGCACCTTCACTTGTTAAAAATGCACGTTTATTTTCGTTGATGTCATTAAATTCGTTTTTCATTTTGTGATGAAGTTGTTCTAATTTTTTCGTGTATTTATCTGAGTTAGATTGATAGTCTTCACGATGATTTTTATCAAGCTTAGTTAAGTGATTGGTTATTGTATTAACATATTTAATACCGTTATCGATACTTAACCAGGCGTGAGGATCGATTTTATTTTTATTGCCTTCTCCACCTTTTAAAAATATTGGATCTACATCTTCAGTAGCTTGAATCACATTTTTATCAGATATCTTTTTGCCTGCTTGTTCTAAAGCTTTCTCAAACCATCCATTTCCGCTTTCAAGATTAAATCCGTTGTAAATGACAACATCTGCATCTGTAAGGTTTTTAATATCTTTAGGTTTAATTTCATATTCATGAGGGTCTTGGCCAATTGGAACAATACTTGTGACGTTAGCATTTGATTTTGTAATTTCTTTCGTCATATCAGCAAGTATTGAATTGGTTGTTACGATTTTTAAATGTGATTGGTCTTTTGTGCTTGATGAACTACAAGCACTTAATATAAAAATGATCGCAATGATTGGAATAAATAATTTTTTCATGATCAATCTCCTATGCAATTTTAAATTTAATTTTATGTATAGCGAATGTACAAATATAAACAGCACAACATACTAATACGATACAAGCGCCACTTGGTAAGTTATAAAGGTAGCTGATATACATGCCACAGGCCGCACATATGGCGCTTATTGTACTCGCGAGTATCATCATTGTCTTTAGTGATTTCGTAATTAAAAATGCTGTTGAACTTGGTGTTATCAGCATGGCAACTACTAAAATAATGCCAACCGTTTGTAGACTTGCAACTGTAACAAGTGCTAACAACATCATTACGAAATAATGAATAACTTTAACATTTAAACCGTTCATTCTTGCTGCTATAGGATCAAATGTTGATAAATGTAACGGTTTATAAAATATCACGACACACATAATGACGATGATACATACGATGCTCGTTGTGTAGAAGGCGTTTGTTGTCACAGCTAATATGTTTCCAAATAAGATGTGATATAAATCAGTCGCAGAATTAATTTGACTGATGATAATGATACCTAATGAAAAGAAAGCTGTGAAAGTAATACCGATTGCTGCATCATTTTTCGTCTTTGAATGTTGTGAAATAAATCCTACTAGAAAACTAGTCAACATGCCTGAAACAAGCGCACCAATAAACATTGGGATATTGAGCATATAACTGATTGCGACGCCAGGTAGGACAGCATGACTCATGGCATCACCCATTAGAGATAAACCTCTGAGTAGGATCAAACTGCCAACAACGCCGCAGACAATACCAACTAATATGGCAGTTAATAACGCTCTGCTTAGAAAATCGTATTGAAATAGTGAAGAGATAAATTCGTTTATCATAATGACTTGCCTTCCTTTAAAAATACTTCTTTAATATTCTCATCTGTTAAAACTTCTGAAGCGGGTCCAAAGTATTTGATGGATTGATTGAGGAGGAGGATTTCATCAAAATATGCTTTGGCTTTTTGAATATCATGATGGACAATAAGAATCAGTTTACCTTCTGATTTCAATTGTCTTAGCGATTGCATCATGATGGCTTCACTCTTAAAGTCTATACCTACAAAGGGTTCATCAAGACATAATAATTCGCTGTCTTTCATGAGTGCTTTTGCTAATAGAACGCGCTGTAATTGACCGCCACTCAGCTGATTCAATGTTCTATCTTTTAAATCAGTAAGTTGTAATTCATTTAAAAGTTGATCGCGTTTTATATAAGCTTCTTTTTTCATAGGTCTAAACCATCCTGAAGTTTGATAATAACCAGTCATGAGACTATCTTTAACGGTAATAGGAAAATCCAAATCAAGTTGATTACGTTGTGGAATGTACGTTATTTGTGTCAGTTGTTGTTTAATCGGTTTGCCATTCCAAAGCGCTTCCCCAGATGTAGGGCATTCACCTAAAATAGACTTAATGAATGATGATTTACCTGCACCATTCGGACCCATAATACCGATTAAAGAACCAGTTGATTCTATTGTTAAGTTGATATCGTGTAGTATATGCTGATACCCAAAGTATAAATCCATATGTTTAACCTGCAACATGTTATCACCTTTTTCTAAAAATAAGTTTAGGTTAGCCTAAACTATAGTTAGATTATATAATATTTTTTGATGAAGTCAAGAGATAGCTTGAGAAAATAAATCATGGTACAATAAAATTAAGATCATAAAAGTGAGGTCAGATTAAATGTTGACTGAAGAACAAGAAGATTATTTAAAAGCAATTTTTGGTTTGAATGGAACAACAGACTACGTATCAAATAAAAATTTAGCAAATGATTTAAACATTAAACCATCATCTGTCAGTGAAATGATGTTGCGTTTGAAAAAAGATGACTATGTTGATATTCGCCCATATAAAGGTGTTAAATTAACAGAAAAAGGATTAAATCATACAGCAAATATTATTAAGAGACATAGATTGATAGAACGATTTTTAATCGAAGAATTAGAATACACATGGGATGAAGTTCATGAAGAAGCAGAAATCTTAGAACACCGTGTGTCTAATCGTTTTATTGAAAAGATTGATAAATTGATGGATTATCCAGACACATGTCCGCATGGTGGAATCATACCAAGAGAAAACCAAATCGAAGAAATTTATAATACTTCACTTAATGAATTTGAGGTTGGGGAAGATATTGAAATTAAACGCGTGATGGATTACGTTAGTTTGTTAGACTATTTAAGCAATCAAGAATTGAATATCGGAGACATCGTCACAATTAGTAAAAAAGACGAACTTAACCAAATTATTGAACTTAAATTAAATGATAAGACAATCATTATAAGTGAAACAAACGCAGCGTATTTGTTTGGTGCTAAAGTCGAAGATTAAATTTAAAAGCGTACGATTTAGAATAGAATTCTAAGTCGTACGCTTTTTATTGTTGTATAGAAATATTTGAGGATCCTATTAACGAGATTTAAGTTCGTCATCTGTCATCCATTTGTGATTTTTAACCATTTTATTGTTTTCAGTTGATTTATAATCCACTATATATACAGTTGTTTTTTGGACATTATCGATTTTAGCCATTGCACCTTTCATACCAGGCATATGGTCAGCTTCTAGTTTAACGGTATCACCTTTTTTGAAACCTGTTTTAGGAGCTTTGGCAATTTCTTCATTCACGACCCATTTGTGGTTCCTAACTTTCTTACCACCATTTTTAGGTGTATAACTTACTTCATATGCATAAGTATTGTAAGCACCCTTAACGGTACCATCCGCATTTTTCATACCGTCCATATGACCTGCAGTAATCGTAACTTTGTCACCTTTTTTAAACTTACTATCGCTTGTAGCTTTCATATTATCAGGAGATGCAGATTCGCTTTTATGATTCATATGCTCCATATGATCCCCTTGTTTGTTAGCTTTAGAATCTTCTTTGCTATCAGTTGAACAAGCCGATAATACTAAGGCAGATGCCATTATAATAAAACTTAATTTCTTAATCATCATTAACAACTCCTATCTTATATATTTTGGTGTAGAACATAGCTTGGTTTGTTGATTGAAAGACAGCAAAAATGTTCTCACTTAGTAATACAATTAGAGTATAACATATACGGGGTAGGGGTATATAATATTTTGTGTCGGAAAAAGGAGAATGATGATTGGAGTCGTAGATTAACTCTTGAATTAAGCGACGAGTTGGGTGAAGTTGTAGATTAACTTTTGAATTAAACGACGAGATGGTCTAAGTTGTAGATTAACTCTGTAATTAAGCGACGAGATGGTCTAAGTTGTAGATTAACTTTTGAATTAAGCGACGAGTTGGGTGAAGTTGTAGATTAACTTTTGAATTAAGCGACGAGATGGTCGAAGTTGTAGATTAACTCCTGAATTAAGCGACGAAATGGCTGAAGTCGTAGATTAACTTTTGAATTAAGCGACGAGATGGTCGAAGTCGTAGATTAACTCTGTAATTAAGCGACGAGATGGTCGAAGTCGTAGATTAACTCTGAAGTTAATCCAAGAGAAGGCTCAAGTCGTGAGTTAACTCTGAAGTTAATCCAAGAGAAGGCTCAAGTCGTGAGTTAACGCCGAAGTTAATCCAAGAAAAGAGGCAAGTCGTGAGTTAACTCTGGAGTTAATCCAAGAAAAGAGGCAAGTCGTGAGTTAACTCCGAAGTTAATCCAAGAAATGGTCGAAGTCGTGAGTTAACGCCGAAGTTAATCCAAGAGAAGAGGCAAGTCGTGAGTTAACTCCGTAGTTAATCCAAGAGAAGGTCGAAGTCGTGAGTTAACGCCGAAGTTAATCCAAGAAATGGCCCAAGTCGTGAGTTAACTCCGAAGTTAATCCAAGAGATGACCGAAGTCGTGAGTTAACTCAGAGGTTAATCCAAGAGTCCGAACAATATATGATCTGATCTATCCAACATATCCCCAAACAAAAAAACATTCACTATTTTATGACCATAAAATAGTGAATGTATACATCACAGCATATACATTAATAGCAATCCAAACGATGCTAAAGAATAATGTAGGTATTTTTGTGAGTTGTCTTAACTGGCTGCCGTCCCATTCTTGATGTCCTCGTGAGAAGGTTAATAAGAAGATAGTAATGCTTGATTGTGCGACTTCTCCTAATAGTGTTCCGAGACTTAAGTGATAAATATATGTCGTGATTTGTCCGAAATTATGTATATTCGGCGCTGTGGTTACTTCATATAAAGCAACTGCCATAACGATTAATATTATTGTTGGAATAAACTTTTTGGAAGTTAATAACACATAATATAAAAACATCAATATGAGTAAGATTAAAAAGACTGGACCAAATGTATGATGTTTAAGCCAAACACCGAGTATAAGCATGATTGGTGGCATTAAATAACCGAAGAGTGTTGTAATGAATTGGTTCCAACTGGATTTTGAACCTGTAATAGCATATCCTTGACGACCAGTTTCTAAGCGTTCTCTTCTTCGCCAAACAACGACTAAATCTTTGGGTTTGCCTCCTGATAGTTTATTAGCAACCACATGTCCCATTTCATGAATTAAGATGGGGAAGTAACCTAATATGATATCTATTAAACTCATTAACGGCTGTTGTCTTCTATGATGTACAAATACGTATATCAATGCAATAAAAACAATGACGATTAATGATAGTTGAATTGGTTCTGATAAAAATTTAGGTAAAAATTGAATCAACAAAAACGCCACCTCGTATAAAATAGTATATAACTATTCTACACTAAGGTGGCGTTTTTGTTGTCGGGCTTAAGACTTATGGTTGTGTTAATTATTTTTTACGTTTAATTAACCAAGTTAATAATAAGATCACACCAGCTAAAAGTAATAATGAAGCTGTTAATATAAGTGGTCTATTGTCTTTACTTGTTACTTTTTCTTTTGTTTCATTGAATTTATGTGTACTAGGTGACTCTACTTTAACAGTAGGTGGGCCATAGCTATCATTAATGAATTCTCGGTCATAATCAATATGTGCCTGTCCATCTTTAAGTACAACTTTATAATCTTGGTCTTTACGAACAACATCATATAAATCTTTCGTTACATAGTATGTTTTGCCGTTGATTTTTTGTTTACCTTTAGATAATACTTTCTTCCATTCATATTCTTTGAAAGATTTATTCATCAAACTATTTCCTATCATATTACGTTGCATTTCACCGCCGACACTATTATAATCACCAGCGCCAAAGAGGATTTGGTTGATTCTTAATCCGTCTCGTTTTGTTGAAAGACTGTGGTTATAGTCTGCGATATCACTTGAACCTGTTTTTAATCCGTCAGTTCCTTTTAAGGACATATCAGCACCCTCAAGTGAGTGATTATAAGTATAATACGTCACGTTATGAACAGTAGGAGCAACGAGTTTTGTGTAATCCAAAATATCAGGATATTGTTTTACTAAATGTTGCGTTAAGATTGCGAAGTCTCTTGAAGTTGTATAGTTATCTTCATCAGTTTGATATCTCTTCGCTTTATATTCTAGTAACAAGTTGTTTGATGCACCATTTGAATTGTAGAATTGAGTATGTTCCATGCCCATTTTCTTCGCTGTTTTATTCATATAATCTACGAAGTCAGAGTCTAGATCTTGTTTTTCTTTCTTAGAGGCTGTATTCTTCTTAGAATCTTTGTCTTCTTTTTCTAATTTCTTCGCTGATGCTAAATCTTCAGCTTTCATCGTTTCTCTACCTAAAATCATAGCTCCAGCGTTAGATGAATTTGATACTGTAATCTGCATTAATTCAGAAATAGTGTATACATCACCAGGGTATAATTTCGTGTTACTTAGTTCTGGTAATGTTGATAAACGATATTCTTCATTTGTCATTTTAACTTTTGCATCTTTTTTAAGTTTTCCGCTATGTATGGCTTTTTCAGTTAAATATAACGTCATCAATTTAGACATACTTGCAGGATACCATTTTGCATCTATTTTATATTGATACAAAATTTGGCCAGTATCAGAACTGTAGTTGACTGCACCCTCTGGCTGATAGATTTCTCCAAGTCCGTGACCATCATCGTTGGCAACTTGTATAGGCGTTTCTGGATTATCAGCGGCGTAAGCGCTTTGTGTGACTGGAATGCTTAATAATAGTAGTGCAATAATTAGTATTAGACTTTTTTTCATGAATAAACCCTCTTTGATTATTTTTAAAATTAACTATACCAGTTTAACATATATTAAATAACATCCGTGTACCAATATAACAAATCTATATTAACTTTTTGTGAAGTTTTGTAGTTTTAATTGGTAGATAGCTTATATTTTACTGTAAAATAAAAATATATTCATCAATTTATATAAGAGGTCGTTAATATGAAAAAGGAAAATCCGTTACTATTTTTACTTAATAAGGTAGATTGGCCAAAAAGAATGGTCTTTATGGCGATGTTTTTATCTATATTAGGTAGTTTAAGTGGCTTGCTTGTACCACTGTTTACCGGGAAATTGGTGGACACATTTAATGCTGAAAACTTAGATTTAACCATGGTGTGGTTATTTTTAGGTATTTTTTTAGCAAATGCGATCTTGAGTGGGATAGGGACCTATTTGTTAAGCAAAATAGGAGAGAAAACCATCTTTTCGATTCGAGAAAAGTTATGGCGCCATTTAATTAATTTGAACATGAACTTCTTTGATAAGAATGAAAGTGGTCAATTAATGAGTCGTATTACAGATGATACAAATGTGATTAACACATTTATTTCAGAGAAAGCGCCAAGTGTTTTACCATCATTTTTAACAATGTTAGGCTCAATTATCATGTTATTCATATTAGATTGGCAGATGACATTAATTACATTTATTATTTTGCCGATTTTTATAGGTATAATGATACCGCTCGGCCGGAGAATGGGGAAAATATCAAAAGAAACCCAAACCGAAATTGCGAATTTCAGTGGGATATTAGGACGAGTGTTGACTGAAATGCGTCTTGTTAAAGTCACAACATCTGAAGAAAAAGAATTAGAAAAAACAAGAACTACATTATTTAGTATTTATGATTTAGGTCTGAGAGAAGCAAAGATAAGAGCAATCATTTCGCCACTGTCAGGAATTATTATGATGTTAACTGTAGCAATTATATTAGGTTTCGGAGGTATTAGAGTATCAAGTGGTGCGATTACTGCAGGTACATTAGTTGCGATGATATTTTATGTGATTCAACTTTCAGGACCGATAGTAAGCTTTTCAATGTTTTTAACAGATTATAAAAAGACTGTCGGTGCGAGTGAACGAATATATGAAATATATCATGAAGAAGTGGAACATCAAGGTGATGAAACAAATCGTCCTGATAAAAATAATCATGATATTCTTTTTGATCACGTTTCTTTTGGTTATGAAGAAGAACGTGTCATTAAAGATTTATCACTGACTATACGTTCAGGGGAAGTAACCGCAATTGTTGGTCCTTCTGGTTCAGGGAAAAGTACGATCTTTAGTTTAATTGAACGATTATATCCAATACAACAAGGTGTTATTTTGTATGGAGAACAATCAATCAATGACATATCTTTAAAACATTGGAGACAAACGATAGGATATGTGATGCAATCAAATGCAATGATGTCAGGAACGATTAGAGATAATCTCACATATGGTATAAATGAAACTGTAAGCGATGAAACATTAATCCATTATACTAAGTTGGCAAGATGTTATGACTTCATCAAGTCATTTCCGAATGGTTTTGATACTGAGATAGGCGAAAGAGGTACGAAGCTATCTGGAGGTCAAAGACAAAGAATAGATATTGCAAGAAGCTTTATTAAAAATCCAGACATCTTATTGTTAGATGAAGCTACCGCTAATCTTGATAGTGAAAGTGAATTTTATATACAACAAGCACTGAATGAATTGATGAAAGACAGAACGACAATAGTGATCGCCCATAGACTTGCGACAATTAAGAAAGCAAGTCAGATTATCTTCCTAGACAATGGAGAAATAACAGGTGCAGGTACACATAGCGAATTACTTCAACAACATGAAAAATATAGACATTTCGTTAATACACAAAGTTTAACTGAATAAAAATTTGAAGCTAGGACATTTTGTCCTAGCTTTTTTGTAAGCGTAACCAATATTGATATAACAATATTTTAATAAAATCGTCAAAATAAGAGAAAAAATAAATGTGATTTTTTTCACAAAAAATAGCTTGAAGCTATTGACCTGGCGATTTGATGGTGTTATATTTACATTGTGAAAAACATCACAAAAGAAAAAAGATGCGCATCTGAAAAAATAAAAAAAGAAAGAAGTTGTTCATAGTGTTATTAAATAATATTAACCCTTTTGACAATGTTATGTTATCTGCAATTGTTGCAAGTATACCTATTATATTATTTTTACTTTGTTTAACAGTTTTTAAAATGAAAGGTATTTATGCTTCGATGACTACGCTTGTAGTAACTTTATTGATTGCGTCATTTATTTTTGATTTGCCGGGAAGGGTTTCAGTTGGTGCAATTACAGAAGGGTTTTTCCAAGGTATATTACCTATTGGTTATATTATTGTCATGGCTGTATGGCTATATAAAGTGTCAAATGGTACTGGCCAATTCAGTATTATACAAGATAGTATTTCTGGAATCTCGCAGGATCATCGTATCCAACTTTTATTAATCGGATTTAGTTTTAATGCATTTTTAGAAGGTGCAGCTGGATTTGGTGTTCCGATTGCAATATGTAGTGTGTTACTTATTCAAATTGGTTTTAGACCATTACAAGCAGCGATGCTTTGTTTAGTCGCTAATGGTGCAGCTGGTGCGTTTGGAGCAATTGGTATACCGGTCGGCATCGTAGATAATTTAGCGCTACATGGTGATGTTACAGCATTACAAGTCTCTCAAATTTCAACATTAACTTTACCAATTATGAACTTTGCTATTCCGTTCTTATTAATTTTAATTTTAGATGGTTTTAAAGGTGTTAAAGAAATTCTACCAATGATTCTTGTTGTGAGTACAACGTATACATCTTTACAGTTCTTGATCACATATTTCCAAGGTCCAGAACTTGCTGATATTATTCCACCATTATTATCAATGGTTGCAATAGCAGTATTCTCAAAATATTATCAACCAAAAAATATATACAGAGTTACGGATGAAACGGTCATCCAACCTAAAAAACATTCCGTTAAGACGATTTTATATGCATGGAGTCCATTCTATATTTTAACAATCTTCGTCATGATTTGGAGTGCACCATTCTTCAAACAATTATTTGCTGAAGGTGGCGCGTTATCATCACTTGTTTGGAATATAAGTATACCAGGCACAGTCAATGAAATAACAAATAAATTAATTACATTGAAGATAGATATTTTCAGTGCAACAGGTACTGCAATTCTTATCTCAATTTTAATAACAATATTAATTTCTAAGCATTTTAAATTTAGTGAAGCTTTAAAATTATTAGGTTTAACAATTAAAGAATTATGGTTACCAATTTTAACTATATGTTTCATTTTAGCGATTGCTAAAGTCACAACTTATGGTGGATTAACTGGTGCTATGGGTCAAGGTATTGCTAAAGCTGGTAATGTATTTCCACTTCTATCACCTGTACTTGGTTGGATCGGTGTATTCATGACGGGATCAGTTGTTAACAACAACACATTGTTTGCACCAATACAAGCTACAGTTGCTGGCCAAATTGGAACAAGTGCACCATTGCTTGTCGCAGCAAATACAGCAGGTGGTGTCGCAGCTAAATTAATTTCACCACAATCTATCGCAATTGCAACAGCGGCAGTTGGTGAAGTTGGTAAAGAATCAGAACTACTGAAAATGACATTAAAGTATAGTATTGGATTCTTAATATTCATATGTATTTGGACATTTATTTTAACTCAATTAATTTAATCATAAAAAGGAGCGTTTATAATGAATCAATTTAAAGGTAAAAAAGTCGTATTAGTAGGTAACGGAGCAGTAGGATCAAGTTATGCATTCTCAGTGATTAACCAAGGTATTTGTGATGAATTTGTCATTATAGACTTAGATAAGAAGAAAGCAATTGGAGATGTAATGGATTTAAATCATGGTACTGTGTACGGTCCATCTCCAATTAAGGTAAAAGCTGGCGAATATCAAGATTGCGAAGATGCAGATTTAGTCGTTATTTGTGCGGGGGCTGCGCAAAAACCAGGTGAAACAAGATTAGATTTAGTATCTAAAAATATGAAAATCTTCAAATCAATTGTTGATGAAATTATGAAATCTGGATTTGATGGTATCTTCTTAATCGCAACAAACCCAGTTGACGTATTAACTTATGCAACAATGAAATTCTCAGGTTTACCAAAAGAACGTGTCATTGGATCAGGTACAATTCTTGATACAGCAAGATTTAGATATTTATTAAGTGAAGAATTTGATGTTGCACCACAAAGTGTGCACGCAAATATCATTGGTGAACACGGGGATTCAGAATTACCAGTATGGTCACATGCGAATATTGCAGGTAAACCATTAAGACAAATTATAGAAAATGATGAATCACGTAAACATAAAATTGAAGAAATCTTCGTTCAAACACGTGATGCAGCATATGACATTATAGAAGCTAAAGGTGCAACTTACTATGGTGTGGCTATGGGATTAATGCGCATTACTAAAGCGATATTAAATAACCAAGATGTTGTATTAACAGTGTCTGCATATCTTGAAGGAGAATATGGTAATGAAGGTGTTTATATCGGTGTACCAGCATTAATTAATAGAGCAGGTATAAGAGAAATTATCGAAATGCCATTAAATGAAGAAGAAAAAGGATTGTTCGATCATTCTGTAAATGTTTTAAAAGATATTCAAGCTCCTTTTGAAAGTGAATTTTAATAAATAAAAAAATATAACGATGAGAAGTCTGGAGTAGCACATGCTCCAGACTTCTTAATGTCGACAAAGTTAAATACATTGTCGGCATTTTTTTGCATGCTTCCGCGGGAGTCAGCGCTAAAAAATGCTGAACATTGCAAGTGGAGGTCGACATGCAACATTGGAGCGTTGAACATTGCAAGTGGAGGTCGACATGCAACATTAGGTATCGCTAACGAGATAGTTCTGAGAAACAATCCTGTTAGAAATCCTAACGAGATAGAAAACAAAAACAATCTCGTTAGCGGTCATATAGGCCACTCAGAAGTCTAAATTAACTACAAAAAGTGAGAAAGTAACGCTCTAACGAGATAGTTCTGGGAAACAATCACGTTAAAAAATCTAACGAGATAGTTCTGAAAAACAATCCCGTTAGATGACTTTTTCTTACGAATCATCAGAATATTTAGTTAGTAAAAGGCATGTTGAGGGGATTGTATGATTATGGTAGTATCTATATGTCTGCTGAAAACGAATAAGGAGGTAAGGTCATGAAGAATAGATTATTAAGAGATATGATTCTAATATTAGTAGGATCTTTTATATTTGCAGTTGGCGTCAATGCCTTCATCATTTCAGCTAATTTAGGTGAAGGTGGCGTAACAGGGGTATCATTAATTCTACTGTATGCATTTGATATTTCTCCAGCATGGTCCACATTTATTTTAAATGCTGTATTAATTACACTAGGGTATAAATTCTTAAGTAAGAGAAGTACCATTTATACAATTATTGCAGTTATCGCAATTTCTGCATTTCTAGGATTAACTGACACATGGGTTGTTCATTCAAATGAAATATTGATTAATACAATATTTGGTGGCTTCATGGTTGGTTTAGGCATTGGTTTAATTGTACTATCTGGCGGAACAACGGCCGGAACAACGATACTTGCAAGAATAGCTCACAAGTATTTAGATGTTAATACATCATATGCACTTCTATTCTTCGACCTTATCGTTGTCATGTTTTCTTTAACAGTTATGCCTTTAGAAAAAGCGTTACTTACAGTGATATCATTATATGTAGGTACAAAAGTAATGGACTTCGTAATTGAAGGTCTGAATCCTAAAAAGGCTGTTACGATTATTTCACAAAACCCAGATCAAATTGCTAAAATGATCGACGAACAAATCGGTCGTGGTTGTACAATTTTAAATGGTCGAGGATATTATTCTAAAAAAGATACTGATGTTTTATATGTAGTGATTGCTAAAACGCAACTATCTAGAACCAAACGTATGATTAGAAAATTCGATGAAAATGCATTTGTCGTGGTCCATGATGTAAGAGATGTACTCGGAAATGGATTTTTAGTAGATGAATAATAAAGGGAAATAAGGATAGAACATATTGTTCTAATATAGGTGTCGACAAAGTTAAATGCTTTGTCGGCATTTTTTTACGCGCATGCACATACAAAATCTTAGATTATAAAAGTGTCGAGGACGTGAAATAATTCTGTAAATGATAGAAATAGGTCCAATAAAGTGATATAATACATAAGTACGAATGATGATAATGATTATCATTTACAAAAATATACAAATAAACGAACGGTAATAATATAGATTGAATTTAAAGAGAAAGAGGGTTCTTTATGAATCGTTTAACGGGAGAAGCCATTTCAATTGGTTATGGCGAGAAATTGATAGTGAATGATTTGAATTTAGAAATACCTGATGGTAAAGTAACTTCAATTATCGGGCCAAATGGTTGTGGTAAGTCAACTTTACTTAAAGCGTTAAGCAGAATTTTAAATGTTCAAACAGGTGAAGTGATATTAGACGGCAAGAACCTCCATTCAACATCAACAAAAGAAATTGCTAAGAAGATTGCTATATTACCTCAATCTCCAGATGTTGCTGATGGATTAACTGTCGGTGAACTTGTTTCTTATGGAAGATTCCCACATCAAAAGGGATTCGGAAGACTTTCTAAACATGATAAAGAAGAAATAGAATGGGCTTTAAATGTTACAGGTACACATGAATTTAAATATAGATCAATTAATGATTTAAGTGGTGGTCAAAGGCAACGTGTTTGGATTGCTATGGCGTTAGCACAAAAAACAGATATTATATTTTTAGATGAACCTACGACATACTTGGATATTTCTCATCAATTAGAAATATTAGAGTTAGTTCAAGAATTAAATAGAGAACAAGGTTGTACAATTATTATGGTATTACATGATATCAACCAAGCGATTCGTTTCTCAGACCATTTAATTGCAATGAAAGATGGTAATATCATTGCGCAAGGAGAAACAGAAGCCGTATTGACAAATGATATTTTAGAGCAAGTATTTAATATAGATGCTGAACTTTCAACAGATCCACGAACTGGTAAACCAATGTTAGTGACATATAATTTACTTTGTAAACATTATACAAAGTTATAGGAAGGCAACATGATGACACATAATAAAACATTAAAGGAACGACGTTATCCTATTATTTTAACAGTTACAGTGATTTTACTTGTAACTGTTTTAATTCTGTCATTTGTATTTGGAGCAAATACAACGTCTATTAAGACGGTCTATGATGCCATCTTTAATTACAATCCACAACTGGATGAACATAATATATTAAGAGAAATTCGTATTCCAAGAGAATTGGGTGCAGTAATTGTAGGTATGGCTCTTGCTGTATCAGGTGCAGTTATGCAAGGTGTGACGCGAAATGGTTTGGCTGATCCTGGGTTGTTAGGATTGAATTCAGGTGCAAGTATGATGTTGGCATTAACGTTAGCAATGATTCCTCATGCAGGGTACTTTACGTTAATGGTTGCAGGATTTATTGGAGCGGCAGTTGGGGGTACACTTGTGATGGTTGTCGGTTCATCCAAAATGGGTGGATTTAGTCCAATGAGACTCGTTCTTGCAGGTGCAGCAGTTTCAGCAATGCTTACAGCTGTCAGTCAAGGCATAGCATTAATTTTTAAATTAAACCAGACTTTAACTTTTTGGAGTGTTGGTGGTGTAAGTGGTACGAATTGGAAACAATTGATGATTTCAACGCCAATCATATTGGTAGTATTAATCGTTTTAATTTTATTAAGTAGACAATTAACAATTTTAAGCTTAGGAGATACGCTTTCTAAAAGTTTAGGTCAAAATAGTACGATAGTGAGATATATAAGTTTAATAGCGACGATGATATTGGCAGGTATCGCAGTATCAATCGTTGGTCAAATCGCATTTGTTGGTTTGATGATACCGCATATAGCAAGATTTCTCATAGGAACAGATTACAAACGTGTCATTCCATTATCTGCGCTATTAGGCGGGCTTGCATTATTGTTTGCAGATATGATAGCAAGAATATTGGGAGAGGCACCAATTGGAGCAATGATTTCAATTATAGGTGTACCGTTCTTTCTTTATCTCGTTAGAAAGGATGGTAAAATCTTATGATACATCCAAAAATAATAAAAAAACAACGTATTACATTAATTATATTAGTTATAGTGCTCATTGCTTCCATAGGTTTTGCGATGACAACGGGTGAATTTAATATGTCACCAATACAATATCTCAAGACGTTATTTGGTTTTGGTAATACGTTAGATACAATGATACTGTTTGATTTTAGAATGCCGAGAATGTTGATTACGATATTAGCAGGCGCAAGTTTAGCGCTAAGTGGTGCCATTTTACAAAGTATTACAAAGAATCCACTTGCTGAACCAGGTATTTTAGGAATCAATGCCGGAAGCGGTTTTATGATTACATTGTTCATCGTTATAGGAACAGTAAAAGCAGGAGACTTTGTTTATGTATTGCCACTAATCAGTATGTTAGGTGGAATGCTTACTGCTGCAGTAATCTTTTTATTCAGTTATAAAAAGGGTGAAGGCATTAATCCTGTCAGAATGGTATTGATTGGTGTAGGTATATCCACAGCTTTAAGTGGATTGTCTATAACGGTTATGTCTACATTTGACCAGGATCAAATGGAGTTTATTTCAAAATGGTTAGCCGGTAATATTTGGGGAGACGAATGGCCGTTTGTCTTTGCATGTTTACCTTGGTTATTAATTGTAATGCCATTCTTATTCTATAAAGCGAATGTATTAAATATGTTAAGTACAAATGAGCAAGTATCTGTTTCATTTGGTATACGAAGCAATAAAGAACGAATCATTTTAGTGAGTCTCGCAGTGCTATTATCATCAGCTGCAGTATCTGTAGCAGGTGGAATAGGGTTTGTCGGTTTAATGGGTCCTCACATTGCCCGTAGTATTGTTGGTCCTAGACACCAATTATACTTACCTATTGCAGTATTAATCGGAGCTATCATGTTAGTACTTGCAGATACAATAGGAAAAATCGTATTATATCCAAATGGGCTACCAGCCGGTATTATTGTTGCTATTGTAGGTGCGCCATACTTCTTATACTTGATGCAAAAATCAAACCACATATAAATTTAAAAGAGCTGCTGGGACATATTGTAATGTCTCAGCAGCTTTTAGTATCTCCACGGCAAGGATGACTACGAAATCTTTTTTATAAATTAGATTTCTGTCTCGCTACCTTTTATGATATTTTGATACCAATAGAACGAATCTTTTTTGATACGTTTTAGACTTCCTTTACCTTGGTCGTCTTTATCTACATAAATCATGCCGTATCTTTTGCTCATTTCGCCTGTAGAAGCGGAAACGAGATCGATGATACCCCAACTGATATATCCAATAAGTGGAACGCCATCGTTAATACCATCAAGCATTGTCTTCATATGTTGTTGCATATAATCAATACGATATGGATCATTAATTGTGCCATCTTCATTGATCACATCTCTAGCGCCAAGTCCGTTTTCTACAACGAATAATGGCTTTTCAAATCTTTCATAAATTTGATTCATAGTGATTCTGAGACCTAAAGGATCGATTGTCCATCCCCATTGACTCGTTTCAAGATAAGGGTTTTTCGCCGATACAACGACGTTACCTTCGTTCTTCTCAACTGTTTCAATGTCTGCTACTGATGTACGGGAAGCATAGTAGCTAAAAGCAACAAAATCTACTGTATGTTTAAGTACTTCTGAATCTTGTTCCATATCAATGTTTATCCCTTTTTCTTCAAAGAATTTCTTCATATAGTATGGATATTTACCTTTTGCTTGAACATCTACGAAAAATGTATTCTTACGTTCATCATTCATAGATTTCCATACATCTTCAGGATTACAACTATATGGATAAAAACTACCTCCAGCAATCATACAACCAATTTGAATATGAGGTGCGATACGGTGACCTAATTCGACTACTTTTGCACTTGCGACTAACATATGATGTGCAGCTTGATAAAGTATTTGTTCTTTATCTTCATCCTCCGAGAAGGATAATCCTGCACCAGAAAATGGGCTATGAAGCACAATGTTAATTTCGTTAAATGTGATCCAATATTTAACGTCTTCGCTAAATGATTTAAAGCAAGTTTCGGCAAATGTTGTGAAATGCTCAATTGTTTGGCGGTTTCTCCAACCACCATTTTTGCGGACAATCCCCATTGGAATATCAAAGTGTGCTAATGTAACGAGGATTTCCATACCATGCTTTCTACATTCTTTAAATAAATCATGATAAAAATCTATACCTTCTTGATTCGGTTCTTGGTCGTCACCATTAGGATAAATGCGTGACCATGAAATTGAAGTTCTAAAAATTTTTATACCTAATTCAGCAAGTAAAGCAATGTCCTCTTTATATTTATGGTAAAAATCAATGCCAGAATGACTTGGATAATATTCACCATCTATATGTTGTGGATTGGGTACTTGTCCTAATTTTATTTTTTGTCTCATTGGACCATGTGGCAAGAGGTCTATATTACTTAAACCTCGTCCGCCAATGTTCCATGCACCTTCAGCTTGGTTTGCGGCAATTGCGCCTCCCCAAAGAAAATCTTTAGGAAAAGTTTGGTTTGTCATTATTTAATCGCTCCTATGATTGGTGTGTGTTCACGTACTTCATCAATTTCAATAGGTGTTATACTATCGAATTCATCACTATTTGTAATGACAAGAATGGTTGTTGGATCATAACCTTCTGCAATAATTTGTTCTAAATCAAATGTTCCAAGTACATCGCCTTTAGTAACATGATTACCTTGTTCTATTGTTGATGAGAATGGGACACCATCTAATTTAACTGTATCAATACCAACATGAATAAGTACTTCAATACCGTTGTCGCCTGTAATACCATAAGCATGTTTAGTAGGGAATACAGCAGTTACGGTACCAGTGATTGGTGCATAAATCTGTTCGCCATTCGGTTCAATGGCTACGCTTTTTCCAATGATTTCTTTACTGAATACATCATCTTGAACGTCTTGAATAGGAGTAATATGACCTGTAACAGGTGAGTGTACAAATATATGATCTTCGTCTAATTGTTCTTCAGTACGTTCATCTGATTCTACAGGAATATCTTCAAAGCCAAAGATTAATGTAAGGAAGAATGATAAGGCGATTGAAATAACCATAACGACAATAATCCACACAATACTCATTGGGTTGTCTTTATCTATAAACTGAACACTTGTAAATAACCCAGGTGCAGCCATTGAGTGACTGGCTAAACCAGCGAGTCCAGCTACAGCACCGGCAACGAAACCAGTAATCACTGAAGCAATCATCGGACGTTTTAGGCGAATTGCTACACCATAAAGTGCAGGTTCTGTAATACCAGCAATGATTGCAGATGATGCTGCTGCAAGTGCGGTTTGTCTGAGTTCTCTATTTTTTGTTTTAAATGCAACTGCTAGTGACACACCACCTAATGAAAGGTTAGCTCCAATTTCAGATGGCATAACCATACCTTCTTTGCCAGTTTCAGCAATTGTTTGAACGATGGTAGGTGTGAATACTCTATGCATACCAGTCATAACAAGTAATGGCCAAAGTGCGCCAACGATTGCTACTGCAAGGAAACCAAGTTGATCATGGACTAAGAATACTAATTGTGAAATACCAGTACCGATCAGTATGCCTAATGGACCAACGATAACAATTGCGATAGGTGCAGCAATTAATAAAATAAGCATCGGTTTTAAGAAGTTTTTCGTAACGATTGGTGTGATTTTGTCTACCCAATCTTCAATGTATTTAAGTAACCAAGTCAGTACAATAGATGGAATGATGGTATACGTATATTTTACGGATAATAAAGGAATATATACGAATGTTGTCGCTTTACCTTCAGCGGCTTTCTCCATAATTTCCATAAATACAGGATGGACAAGTACACCAGCAACAGCCATGGCTAAGAATACATTGGAACCAAATTTTCTAGCTGCTGATACAGCTACAAGTAACGGCAGGAAGAAGAAGGGTGCATCACCAATTGTATTTAATATATTGTATGTTGAACTCTCTAGAGATAGAAGACCTGTCATATTAAGCAGCATAGCAAGTAATTTAATCATTGAACCACCAATAATCGCTGGAATAAGTGGCGACATTGTTCCAATGATGGCATCTAAAATGTTAACACCAACTTGTTTGACGGTTAATTTTTGTTTCGTGATAGGTTCATTGCTCTTTGCGCCACCACTAATGCCGAGTTTCATAAGTTCTTTGTATGTTGCTGCAACGTTATTACCAACAATAATTTGATATTGGCCACCTTGTTTACGTAAGCCCATAACACCTTTAAGTTCTTTAATCGCTTCATCATTGGCAATGGATTCATCTTTTAATACAAAGCGAAGTCGTGTCATACAATGTGTTAAATTCTTAACGTTATCCTTACCGCCAATGTGCTGGAGTATATCTTTAGCAAAATCTTGATATTCTTGAGTCATATTCTCACACTCTTTTCTATGATTTAAAAAAACAAAAAAGACCTAAAACATAAATAGACAAAGTTACCCCTTTGAAATGTCTATTAATGTTTTAGGTCTTGCCTGATTGAACAGTCACAATTCTAAAATATTAATTTATATTTTGTTTTCTCTTTTAAAATATAGCACATTATTATTTTTTGTCAACGCTTTCATTTTTGTTTATTAAACGTTGGATATGAATCATTAAGTAGAGCTTTTCTTCTTTTGTAATATGATAATCATATTTTTTAAGTAAATAAGTTTCTATTTTAAAGACGCATTTATATATGCTAGGATATTTTTCTTTCACAATTTCATAAAGCGAATGATCTTCGTTGTATAAAGAAGAAGCGGTATGAATGCGTTGAGCGAAAAATTTTAAATGTGTTACAAATCGATAAAAAGTTAAGCTATCTTCATCAAAACTAATTCTAAAATGATATTTCACTAAACTAAGAATGTTTCGAACTGTTTCTGTAACTTGATCAAAAGATGACAGTTGATTATTTTCAGCATTAATAATATGAATGGCGATGAACCCAGCTTCATCAATCGGTAATGAAATATTAAGTTGTGTTTCAATGATGGAAAGTGCTTTGAGCCCAATTTCATATTCTGTCGGATAGAATTTCTTAATTTCCCAAATCAAGCCATTTTTAATAGGCTGATTGTTTCTTTGACGTTCTATCGCAAAGTTAATATGATCTGTGAAAGCAACATATACAGTGTCATTGAGTGTTTTTTGGTAGTCGTTTTTGGCTATAGAAATAATTTGTTCAGCAATTTCAACGATTTCAATCGGTACTTCAATTAATAACTTTTTGAAGCGATCTGAAATTTCTTGATTGCTTAAAGTAAAGATTTTATCAATTTTTGATTCTTCGACAAGGTCCCCATCTTGTTTTTGAAATCCAATCCCTTTTCCCATAACGACACTTTCTTGGTTATTATGCAATACGCTCACAACATTGTTGTTAATTATTTTATTTATTATCATCATTAAATCCCTTCCCTTAACGAACTTTAAAATAAAATCGCGATATATGATTGTTATTATATTGATTAGTCTAAAATAATACAATCAAATTTTAAGTAATCAATTAATTTTATTACAAATGTTATGCAAAAATGGAAGAAATTTTGAATTTCATACAAAACAAAATAAATATTTAATAGAATAGGTTTTTTAGAATAACTTTATGGGTATAGGTGATTATATCAAGAGAGTTTACATAGGAGGTGCAGTTGCCAGTGAGGAGATTAAAGAATTTTTTCCTAGGCTTATTCATAATAGTAGTAGTAGGCACGCTTCTTTTT
This sequence comes from Mammaliicoccus sp. Dog046, assembly GCF_034039665.1. Classification (NCBI taxonomy): domain Bacteria; kingdom Bacillati; phylum Bacillota; class Bacilli; order Caryophanales; family Staphylococcaceae; genus Mammaliicoccus; species Mammaliicoccus sp. Dog046. The sequence goes on from NZ_CP120131.1 coordinate 427,567, forward strand.
ATGTATTTGGATATTAGCGAAATCAAGAAGTATCAACAACAATTATTATCATATAATTGGTTTGAACCAGCGTTGATTGCTTGTGCAGGCGTATTAATATTCTTTGGTTTGTTAATGTTCTTTGCAACATTTAAACCGACACATAAGAAACCAGGCTTACATCGTGATTATGAGGATGGTCACATTTATATTACAAGAAATTCAGTTGAGAAGTGTATATATCGCACAATTCAAAAGTACGATGAAGTACGTCAACCGAATGTTATCGCTAAATTGTACAATAAGAAAAAGAATTCTTATGTCACAGTGAAAGCAGATTTCTTCGTTGTTTCGGAGACAGGTGGCATTCAAACGTTAACAGATCGTATTAAGACAGATATTAAACAAAATGTTGAACATTTTTCGGAAATACCTGTAAAAAATATTGAAATCAATGTAAGAGATCAAAAAACAAGTGATACAAGAGTTTTATAAGACACGAGATAGGAGGTTCCGATTATGACTAATGAAAATCAAGATCCGAATCAACTGATAAATTTCATTAAAGAATATAAATGGAGAATCATTGGTTTTATAGCAATGTTAATTTTAGCAGTATTGTTCCTAACAATTGGATTTTGGAAGACGGTATTAATCCTCGTGCTATGTTTAATAGGTGTAGGGTTAGGGTATGTTAAAGACTGTACTCAACAGTTTCTTAATTTCCTCAATAGGATAAGTTAAACTGTAATAATTAATAAACAAAACGGTAAAAATTTATAAATCAAGGGAGAGAATTTATCATGGCAAACGTAGATAACAACAAAGCAAAGAATAGTTACAACGAGCAAACGGGAGTTAACGAACAAGCACGTGAAGCACAACAACAGCAACAATCACAAGAGCAACAATTCTCAAATACATTATCTTTCTCAGATGAAGTAGTAGAAAAAATTGCTGGTATTGCTGCAAGAGAAGTAAGGGGTATTCTTGATATGAAAGGCGGCTTTGCTTCAAGTTTCACTGATCGTTTTACATCAGGAAACAGTGTAACACAAGGTGTTACTGTAGAAGTTGGAGAAAAACAAGCTGCAGTTGATTTAAAAGTTATCTTAGAATACGGTGAATCAGCACCAAAAATCTTCAAAAAAGTTGCAGACTTAGTTAAAGAACAAGTTAAACATATGACTGGTCTTGAAGTTGTTGAAGTAAATATGCATGTTGATGACGTAATGAGTAAAAAAGAATACGAACAAAAAAATAGTTCTTCAAATGAAGAAAGTTCATCACAAAGTGGTAAAGAATTACAATAATTCAAGGTCATTAAGTGCTTGAACTATACTTATAATAAAAAAGCGAGGACAACATATTCAAATGTTGTCCTCGCTTTTTATTTTTAAATTTGGTGATGCAGTAAAAGTCGAGATATCGTGCGATTCTGTATTAAACGCACGAAGACTTTGGGATTTTGCTGAGATATCGTGCGATTAGGTATCAAACGCACGATATCTTTTTTATTCAGTTGCCGGCTTCTTAATTGTTAAACAAATAAGAAATGCAACAAGACTTAAAGCACCTGCGACATATAAACTTGAAATAACATTAAAGTATGAAACGAAGATGCCACCTAATAATGATCCTGCACCGATACCTGCATTTAAACTAGACATGTTCCAACTCATCACAGCACTCGTATCGCCTTCAATTTGAGATATGATTCCAATTTGTATTGGTGGATTTGATCCCCATTGTACGATGTTCCAAACAAATACCCCGATTAAAGTAACGATTAAAATTGGTAGGAATGATTGGAAGACAAACATTAAAATAGCATAACTACTTAAAGATATGAGTAACCATTTTTTACTACCGAGTGAATCAGTGATATATCCACCTAATGATGTTCCTAATATTGCACCAATACCAGCGACAAGTAAGACAAGTGAAACAATATTCAAATCATACCCGTATATTGCTAATAAAGGACTAATATAAGTAACGACAACATAATTTGCAGCTAAAATGAGAAATGTAATACTTAAATATTTTACGATTTCTAATGGGTGTTTAATTTTATAGCTTTGAGCTGAACCTGATGATTCAGGTGTATCAATTTTATTATTTGCAACATTGAATGCAATTAAAATTAAAGCGATAACACCTACAGAACAAATAAAGATAAATGACATTCTCCAACCTACTAGGTCACCAATCTTTGTACCTAGTGGCACGCCAAGTACATTGGCAGCACTAAAACCAGTATAAACAAGTCCAATCATCTTGCCTCGTTCACTTGGATTAGAATATACAACAGTTAAAGATAATATTTTCACTACAATGATTGCAGCTGCACCCGAAGATAGTATGCGTCCAATAACTAATATTGTGAAGTTAGGAGAGATTGCGATAATCCCATTACCTAATATAAAAATAGCCATACTAACTAATAACACGAGTTTGGGAGATAGGTTCTTTGTGAGTTTAACAAGTATAGGTCCGCAAATCGCAAATGTAAATGCATAAATTGTAACAAGTTGACCGATAATTGCCTCAGATACATTTAAATCTTTACTCATTAAAGAAAGAATCCCAGCAATCATCAATTCGACCATACCTACAACAAAGACACTTAACATAAAAGTGATTAATCGAGATTTCGACATTGTAAAACTCCCTCTCTTAGACATATAAACATGATTATAACAGTGTGATTTGTAAAAATACAGATAAAATTTAATACCCGAACAATCCATTTTTGAGTGAATATTTTATGTATAGATTAGAGACAAATGAACGTGTTTGTCCCATTATCATACGGATAATATTCAATTAATTGAATATTTAAAAAATTAATTTTTGAAAGTATTGAAAATAGCACGAGATTAAAATGTATAAATGAAGAATAATTCAGAAAATTTAATGACAACGATTACATAAAAATATATAATAAATTTAGTGGAGAATAGTATTGAATATTTATTTATTATTATGTATAGTTAGTCTTGCGAAAAGGAGAGAAACTATGAAACAAACGAGTGTTACATTAGCCAGATTTAAATTTATAATTTTGTCATTATTAGGGATTTATTTATTTTTAATTCCAATTTCAGATACAAACAGTGAAGGAAAAAAAGAAACGAGTTTACCTGTTGCATATTTAGCCAATCGGGCTTTAGATTTAATAGGTGATCAAGCAGGGTTAATTATTATGTTAATCATTTCGTTCTCTGCGATTATGACGGTAATATATTCGACTTTATTTAGTACTTCAACGAAACGTTCAATTACAAACGAACTATTCAATGTCAATTGGATTTGGGCTGTTATTCGTTGTTTAGGTGCAGTTTTTGCAATTTGTGTATATTTCAATGTAGGACCGGGATTCATTCTAAATGAAAATACAGGTTTAATGGTATATAAAGATTTGTTACCAACATTATTAACTGTATTCTTCTTTGCGGGATTATTTTTACCATTATTAATGGACTTTGGTTTATTAGAATTTCTTGGACCAATGTTTGCGCCGATAATGAGACCAGTATTTAAATTACCAGGTAGATCTACAGTAGATAACTTAGCATCTTTCATTGGTGATGGTACGGTAGGTGTTATGATTACAAGTTCACAATATGAACAAGGATTCTATACGAGAAGAGAAGCAACAGTAATTGCGACAACATTCTCAGTTGTATCTATTACATTTGCTATCGTTATTGCACAGACAATTGGTTTAATGGATTATTTCTTCCAATTCTATTTATCAGTTATCATTGCTTGTATTGTTGCAGCGTTTATTATGCCAAGAATTTGGCCGCTTAAACAAATACCTGATCAATACTCAAATGGAAGTACTGAGCAATTAAATGAGAAAATCCCAGACACACATAATCCAGTGTCATGGGGATTTGAAAAAGCAACTGAAAAAGCAATTGAATCACCAGGATTTAAACAATTCTTTATAAATGGTGTGAAAACCGTATTAGATATGTGGTTAGCAGTATTGCCAGTAGTTATGACGATAGGGACATTAGCGACAATCGTTGCAGAGTATACACCAACATTTAGTATTCTTGGAACACCGTTTGTACCTTTATTAGAACTGATGCAAATACCATATGCTAAAGAAGCATCAGAAACATTATTAATTGGATTTGCAGACATGTTCTTACCATCACTATTAATCAGTGATGTACCAAGTGATATGACACGATTTATAATAGGTGCGTTAAGTATTTCTCAATTAATATATTTATCAGAAGTGGGTGGCGTTATTTTAGGTTCTAAAATTCCAGTCAGCCTTGGTAAACTATTCATGATATACCTTATACGTACTGTAATCACATTACCTGTGATTGTTATTTTGGCACATATTTTCTTTTAAAAATTAAAAAGCTAGGATAGATCAGAATGTCGACAAAGTAATAAACTTTGTCGGCATTTTTTATGCGTATGCTTTCCGCGGGAGTCAGCGCAAAAAATGCATGAGCTTTATGGCTAACGAGATAGTTTTAGGAAACAATCACATTAGAAAATCTAACGAGATAGAAAGTGAAAACAATCTCGTTAGCGGGTAAAAAGAGCTCGTAAAAGGCTGAATTAACTAAAAAAGTGAGGGAAAAACGCGCTAACAAGATAGTTCTGAAAAACAATCACATTAGAAAATCTAACGAGATAGAAAGTGAAAACAATCTCGTTAGCGTCGAAATGTACACCTCAATAGCCCAAATTAACTACAAAAAATGAGAAAACATCGCGCTAACGAGATAGTTCTGAAAAACAATCCCATTAGAAAATCTAACGAGATAGAATGTGAAAACAATCTCGTTAGCGAGGAAATGTACACCTCAATAGCCCAAATTAACTACAAAAAATGAGAAAACATCGAGCTAACGAGATAGTTCTAGGAAACAATCCCGTTAGAAAATCTAACGAGATAGAAAGTAAAAACAATCTCGTTAGTGAAGGTTTTCTGTATATACAAAAAAAGCTGGAGCACCTTTTCAAAAAGTGCTCCAGCTTTTATTTAATTTATTTTGGATCTACTGTAGTTTCAACTTTAGCAATGACGAGTTCTGAACCTAACATAGGTGATTCGCCTTTTTCTTTATTTGAATCTCCGCCTCGCTGATGTGCTTGTTTGAAAGCATCACTATTCTTCCATACATCAAAGTCTTCTAATGTTTCCCACCACATATTAACATGTAGCTCATCATTTTCATCAATGCCTTGAATATTCCATGTTTCTACTTTGATGAAGCCTTTCATTTCTTGTAGTGCGCCACCTTTAGTAAACATTGGTGCTAATTTTTCAGCATAACCTGATTTCATTTTAATTCTATTTGTTACGATATACATTAATATTCACTCCTATTCTTTTGGTGTTGGGTTAGTAGCCCAAATTTGTGCAGTCTTCATAAATGTTCTTGGTTGTAATTTAAGTTGTGAGATGACAACATCGGCAACATCTTCAGGGTGTGTCATTGTATCTTCTTGTAATGGTGTCTCACCAATTAAATCTGTTAGTACTGCAGATGGTGTTAAGTAAGATACTCTAATATTATGTTTTCTCATTTCTTGCATAATACCTTCAGTCATACCAATTACTGCATATTTAGTTGCTGAATAAATACTGCTATTGGCATTTGCTTTTAAACCAGACATAGATGCAATATTGATTACGTCACCACTTTGTTGTTTAACAAGATGTGGTAATGCTTCTTGAAGTACATAATAAATACCTTTAACATTTGTTTCAAATAATTGATCAAATTCTTCTTCATCTACTTCTAAGAATGAACGGTTTTTCATGACACCTGCATTATTGATGACGATATCTATAGAACCTAGTGCATGATATGCATCTTCAATGAAACGTTGTACATCTTTTTGTTTTGCAATATTGGTTTCTTTATAAAAAACTTTAACTCCAAATTTTTTGAGTTCGTTAGCAGTTTCAGTCAAAGTATCAATATTTCTACTCGCGATAGCTACATTTACACCTTCACGTGCTAATTCAACTGCGATTGCTTTTCCGATACCTTTTGAACCACCAGTTATAATAGCATTAAATCCTTTTAACTCTCTTAACATATATCATCACTCCTTACATATATGTTAGCACGCATTGAAAATCAATCATAATATTTAAGATAGTCAATTGTATAAAAAAAGATAGATATTTAATTACATTTTTTATGCGCATGCTTTCCACGGGCATGTTCTCAGCCTGTAGTCTTCGAATCATGCTTATCCCGCAGGAGTCAGCGCGAAAAAATGCTGAACATTGCAAGTGGGGATTGACATGCAACATTGAACAAAGAATATAAAATGATAATTTAGATACTGAGTAAATCTATTTATAATAAGTTAAAAAAGAAGGGTAGAGACGTTGTCTCTACCCTTTTAATAATTAAATGTGATAAGTTATTAAGCTTCTTTCGTGAGCTCGTTATAAATCTTCTTATCAGCATGAGTATATATAATGTATTCTTTTTCATCTGTTTTAATAATTACACGATTTGTTTTACCGAAAGTTGATCCAATACGTACTACATGATCTTGATCTTCCTTGGATAAAGCATGAATCTCTTGATCTTCTTTAACTTCTTTAATGTCGTTGTTTGGAATTGTAATATCAGCAACTCTCCATTGAATATGAACTTGATTATTATCTTTCGAAACTCTCATTGCCATAATTAACACATCCTTTTGTTTGATGTGTATATCATAACGCACTTTGTATCCGTTTTCAATAGATTTTAAGAAAAATGTGTTATCTTTTTTAATTAATGTGTCATACTAATCGTATAAGTATTTTTATGCAATATAGTGAATAACTATTTACAAGTGAACAAAAGTATTGTAATATTATCATTAATAAATGAATAAGGAGCTGGTTTCATTGGGACGAAGTTATCTATGTTAAAGGAATTAAATAAGACGAGTTTTTTAAAAGAAATTGATTTTTCAAAAGCAGAATTTGAAACGCTTATTGATTTAGCAGCAGAATTGAAATTCAAAGAAAAGCATCAAATCCCACATCGTTATTTAAATGGGAAACATATTGCTTTATTATTCGAAAAGCAGTCTACGAGAACACGTTCAGCTTTCACTGTGGCAGCTACGAAAATGGGTGCAAGTGTTTCATACTTAGGTAAAGATGATTTGCAATTAGGCAAGAAGGAATCAGTAGAAGATACAGCAATTGTATTGGGATCTATGTTTGATGGTATTGCTTTTAGAGGTTTTGAACAGAAGACTGTTGAAGACTTAGCGAAATACTCAAATGTTCCAGTTTGGAATGGATTGACGAATGAATGGCATCCTACCCAAATGTTAGCTGATTTCCTAACAATTAAAGAATATTTTGGTACGTACGAAGGCAAAACTGTAACGTTCATAGGTGATGGTCGTAACAATGTTGCGAATTCATTACTTGTAACAAGTGCGATTCTAGGTGTAGATGTTCATATTGTGGCACCTAAAGAACTTCAACCAGATTTGGAAATTCAATCGTTAGCACATTCATTAAGTGAGGACTCTAGAAGTGAAGTGTTAATCACTGATAATATTCAAGAGGGTGTATACGGAAGTGATGTTATATACACTGACGTATGGTGTTCAATGGGTGAAGAAGATCAATTAGATACACGTTTTAATATACTAAGAGACTATCAAGTCAATCAGAATCTAATGAATTTAACAGGTAAAAATGATACGTTATTTTTACATTGCTTACCAGCTATTCATGATTTAAATACAGAAATGGGTGCATTATGTTTTGAAAAATTTGGTGTAACTTGTATGGAAGTTACTGATGATGTATTCAGAGCAGATTATTCAAGAGTATTTGAGCAAGCAGCAAATCGTATGCACACAATCAAAGCATTATTAGCTACTACATGTGGCAATTTATATTAAAAAATGAGGCTGGGACATAATACAATGTCTCAGCCTCATCTAATATATTGGCAGTAGATGTCTGAGTTGAAAATGCGCTTTTATCAAGCTTTTTTCAACTCTAGTCATCCTTGCCAGGGCGGGACTACGAAATCTTTTTTAAGTAAATTAGATTTCTGTCCCGCTCCCTTTTATGTTTAGTTTTTAATTAATTTTTTACGATTACGACTAAGCTCTAAATATTTAGAGTAACTATAAATAATGATGCCCGCCCAAATCAGAATAAATGTAATTAATTGATCTATATCAAAATGTTCATTAAGTAAGAATATACCGATAAAGAACATAATTGTTGGTCCAATATATTGTAGGAATCCTGTAAGGGAAAGTGGGATTCTTCTAGCACCAGCACTAAATAAGATTAGTGGAATTGCTGTTACAGCACCAGAAAGTAATAGCCATCCGCTTGCTGCATTGACACCAAATGTCACAGCATCTATTTGTGATAAATAGTAAATATAAATCAGTGCTGCTGGTAAAGTTACGATACATTCAATTGTAATACTACTGAAAGCATCAATATCCACAACTTTCTTGATTAAGCCGTATAAAGCGAAAGAAGTTGCTAAAATAATAGAAACATACGGGAATTCACCAACTTGGAACGTCATATAAATGACGCCGATGAATGCAAGTAAGATTGCCAACCATTGCGCTTTAGAAAAACGTTCACCAAGAAATATGAACGCTAATAATATACTCATCAATGGATTAATATAATAACCTAAGCTCGCTTGTAATACATGGTGGTTATTCACCGCCCATATAAAAGTACCCCAGTTAATTGTAATGATATATCCGGCAGCTATGATCGCAAATAGCATTTTTTTGTTTTTAAATAGTTTAATAGTTGCGCGTTTGAACATTGTTAGTTGCTTTGTAAATATGAGTAATAACACCATAAATACTGCTGACCAAAGAATACGGTGAGCAAGAATTTCGAATGGGCCGATTTTATCGACGATGTTCCAATAAATAGGAAGCACACCCCATATTACATAGGCTAGGGCTGCATAGATGATGCCTTTTTTAGTTTCTGACATGAATTAAGACTCCCATTGTGCTTGAATAACTTCTGCTTGGTCATGATAAATATTTGATGCAATATTTGCCAGAAGCCTTGATGTACGATTATCAATATCGAATCTTGGCGATAACTCAGCAATACTAATACTCGCACTTTTATTTGAATTTGTTACTAGTTGCAAAATTGTATGAACAATTTGTGGCTGTAATCCCATAATACATGGTGCGCTGACAGCCGGCGCATAACTTACATCTATAGAGTCTGTACATAAAGTGATAAGAATTTCATCATAACCTTCAATGAAAGAATTGATAGAAGTAATTGTTTCTATAGATAAGTGGCTTCTTAATTCGTTCTCAAATATGTATTGAACGCCATATTCATCAGCTCTTTCAAAAAGCGCTTTTGTATTCCCATTTTTTTGAATACCAAGAACAAAATAGCCGACTTGATCATCTGAATCTAAAATTTGTTTGAACATTGTTCCAGAAGATGACTGCTCATCATAGTCTCTCATATCAAAATGCGCATCTATATTGATGATGCCGATTTTTTTATCTTTGTTTGCGCGTCTAACACCTAAGTAATGACCATATAATACTTCGTGACCACCACCTATAATAACAGTGAATTGATTGTGAGATAAAATTTGAGATACTTTTTCTCCTAATTCTTCTTGGGCATCTTCCATTTTAGTTTTATGGCAAATAACATTCCCGTAATCTGTTAAATGTAAGTATTCATTATGAATAGGTAATGGACTTAATGATTTTCTGAAATGCTTTGGACCATCTACAGCACCCGTTCGCCCTTTATTCCTAGATACACCTTCATCACATTCAAAACCTATAAGCGCCATATTGATTTGATGTTCAAATTCTTTTTTTGGCTGAATATCTTGTTTTTCCATATTAATGGTTTCAACGATTTGGTGAAATCTAAATGCAGAACGTAATGAATCACTATCAGTTCTACCTGTCCATTCTTCTTTTTTTACATCACTATACACAATAAATACCTCCCCAATCTTACAATTATTTTTACTAATGCTAGTTTATCATGTATGATATTCTTATGTTTTACTATATGCTTAATTATTTTACAAGAAAGAAGTGTCTTCTAATGAATAGGAAGAAAGATAAAGCAAAAAGGCCAAGGAGTGATTCAATGAAATGGATTTATGGTCTCTTAATAGTTTGCTTATTATTTCTAGTTGCATGTGACAATCAAACTTCTAAGAATAATGAATCGAGTAACAAAGAAAAGTCTCCAGAGACGAAAACAACCGATAAAAAAACGACGGAAGTAAATAAACACGAAGATAAAAAAACGACAGAGCAACAAACAACTGAGGAACAAACAGAACAACAATCTACTGAAGAAAAGAATACTTCAAACAATGAACAACAATCAACAGAGGAAGAAATACCTGTTGAGGAGAATGTGAATGGTGTGAAACCGAATCATCGTACCGATACGAATGATATAGACACAGAAACATATTCGAAAGCAAGAAATTGTCTATTGAATGAAGGCGATTCTCAAGCTGAGTGTGATCGTTTAGAAAGTACAGTTGAATTTACGAGAGCTTGGCAAAATTTAACGAACGATGGCTATTTATGTAATGATCATGGCTGTAGCATTCCAAAGCATAATCAACAACAAGAACAACCACAGCAAGGTACACATCATGAACAAAGTAACGAACAAACGCTCCCACAAGATAACCAAGGCAATCAAAGTAACCAAGAAGGCCAGGGTAATCAAAGTCATTCAAATACGACGAATTACAATGAACATGTGAAAGAGCAACCATCTGATAATTCTAATGAATCAAGCAATGAAAATCAAAGTACACAAGAAAATTTCAATAAAGAAGCAAGTTAACTAAAAAAGCGTTCGTCTGGGGAGACGAACGCTTTTTAGTGTGAAATAAGGGGGTTATTTCAACAATAGTATAGGGTTATGTTTAATATGACTTACAATTACAGTTTAACAGGGTTTATATACAAATCAATACATTTGTGATTTTTTTCACAATTTTGTCATCTAAAACTCATTTCTGTGATAATAATCACTACAAAGTCACAAAGTGTTCGTATACTTGTTCGCGTTATTATGATAAAATATTGATAAGAAAATAAGAAATGAGGACAATTTAATATGACAGGTAAAACACATCTCGCTTGCGGTATATTCATCGGGTCATCATTAAGTATTTATTATGCGGAAGATGTATTTACATCTTTCACCATTGTTAGTTTATGTGGCGTATCAAGTTTAGTACCTGATATTTGTCATTTTAAAAGTAGAATAGGAAAGAAGTTGTTTCCTATTAGTTTCATTATAAGAATGATATTTGGACATCGAACATTTACGCATTCTTTGTTATTTTTATTTCTTATCTTTTGGGGATTAAATGCAATTAATGCACCAGAACCTTACTTAGTTTCAATATTATCTGGTATGCTTTCTCATATTGTTTTAGATATGTTAACGCCAAGAGGTGTGAAGTTGTTTTATCCAATAAATGCATCTATTAAACTTCCTTTTGTATTTAAAACAGGAGGGGCAGTGGATTTAAGTCTATCTTCTACGTTTACAATAGTAACGATAATATTGTGGTGGAAAGATATTTATCGCTTGTTTATATAAGAAAAAGGGAGCGGGACAGAAATCTAATTTATATAAAAAAGATTTTGTAGTCCCGCTAAGTCATCTACTGCCAAGATATTAAAAGAGGCTGAGACATTAAATTATGTCCCAGCCTCATTCTAATATAAGTTAACGAAATTATTTTCCGAATTTACCTTTTAAGTCTTCGCCTTTTTCTTTAGCGAAATCTTTACCTTTTTCTGTGTACTCATCTTTGTTCTCGTTTAAATGATCTTTACCTTTTTCTACTGCTTGATCTTTTGCATCGTTAAATTTGTCTCCTAAACTCATAATAAAATCCTCCTTGGCCTATTATATATAGGAATATTTTTTGTGTTTAGAATCAACACATTTATATATATACCCAGTAAAACATAAATTAATCATTTTAATTTTAATTTTTTTGTGATATTTTTAGACAAATCATTCTAAAGTCGTATAATGATAATGAGTCAAATTTTCGGAGGTATTATAATGCTAGATGAATCAGTATTAAAACAACATGGTCAAGAACACTTTTTAGAGTATACAAAAGTAATGAGTCAAAGCGAAAAAGAGCAATTAGAATCAGATATTAATCGATTAGAATTAGATGAAGTTAATCGTTTATATGAAGATGTTTATGTAAATAGAAAAGAAATTGAAATTGCTGATGATATTAAGCAAGTTCAATTTGATATTAAAGATCAATTTTCTGAAGAACAATTGAAGTCATATAGATCTTTAGGTATTAAAGCAATAAAAGATGGTAAATTCGCTGTGTTATTAATGGCTGGTGGACAAGGTACACGTTTAGGTCATCAAGGTCCAAAAGGAACATTCTCATTTAATGATAAAAGTTTATTTGAGAGACAAGCAGAACAACTTCGTCATTTAGTGAATGAAATTGGAACACCAATTCATTGGTATATCATGACAAGTGATGTGAATCATAAAGATACGTTAGCATTCTTTATTGAAAATAATTATTTTGAATATGATGAACAATACATACACTTCTTCAAACAAGACCATATTGTATCTTTAACGACAGATGGTCGATTGATTTTAGATGTGAATAAGAGAATTATGCAAACACCAAATGGGAACGGTGGTGTGTTTAAATCACTTGAAAAAACAAAGCTATTAGCTGAGATGAAAGAACATGGTGTATCTTTCTTATTCTTAAACAATATCGATAACGCTTTAGTTAAAGTATTAGATCCTGAGTTCGTTGGTTATACTATAGAACAAAATAGTGATGTGACGACTAAATCAATACAAGCATTTGAAGATGAAAAAGTAGGACGTCTTGTTTCAGTTGATGGTAAAAAACGCGTGCTTGAATATTCAGAGCTATCTGCGGATGATGTAAATAAATTTGAGAATGCTAATATCGGTATTCATGTATTCAAAGTTGATTTTCTAATTGAATCAGCTTCAAAAGCATTGCCTTATCATTTAGCTATAAAGAATTTAAAACAATTAGATGAAGATTTTAGCGTTGTAGAAAAAGAATCTTTAAAATTCGAGTTATTCTACTTTGATATTTTCCAATATGCAAACTCGTTTGCTACACTTCAAGTGAACAGAGCTAAAGAATTTAGTCCTCTTAAAAATAAAGAAGGTAAAGATAGTATTGAAACTGCTCAAAAGGATTTAGAAATTAATCAACTTTTATAAAAGAGGTCATGTAATGAATCAAATAAACGATACACAGGCACATCAAAGTAAAGAAGGAAAAGTAAAAGAAACTTTCAAAGATATTATGCCGCTATCATTCGGAGAAGAAGTAGGTAATGCGATTTCTCATGGGGTACCTGCATTTTTACTTTTATTTTTCTTACCGTACGCATCTGTAGTGAGCTACATCCATGATGGGACACTTAAATCAACGAGTGTATCTATTTATATTATTAGCATCATGCTGATGTTTTTATCATCAGCGGTTTATCATTCGATGTCATCATCATCACCACAGAAATATATTATGAGAATCATTGATCATAGTATGATTTATATTGCAATTTGTGGTACAACAACGCCTATCGCATTGGTACTTGTAGGTGGGTGGTATGGTTGGCTAATTATGGCTGTCCAATGGGGCATTACGATTTGGGGAATTATTTACAAATCTACTGCTAAAAATGTAAATCATAAATTGAGTTTAGCAATGTATCTTATTATGGGGTGGATGGGCGTTCTTATTTTACCAGCTATCATTCATAAAACTTCACTCATATTTATGTTGTTTATATTATTTGGTGGACTGAGCTATACGATTGGAGCATGGTTCTATGCTCAAAAAAACAGAAAGTATTTTCATATGATTTGGCACTTCTTTATCGTTATAGCGTCTGTTTTCCACTTTATTGCTATTATGTACTTCATGTAGGAGGTAAATAATGAATTATCGTTTATATTACATTGTGCTAACTGTCATTCTATTGATACAGATGTATTTCTTTTATTACTTTGTATTTGGTGATGGTCAACAAATTGGGCTTCAGTTTATGGGCTATATTTCATTAATTTTTGGACTCTGCATTGCATATGGGCTAATTTTATTAGTAAGACATCAAAGAAGACACAATCAGCAAACATTTAATGCACATATTAAAAAAGGCGAGAAAAGAAAATTAAAATAATAAAAAAGAATCATCAACGAGGAAATGTGTGCGTTGATGGTTCTTTTTGTTCGTTAAACATGTAAAATGTATTTAAGTCATTTAATAAAAAGGGGATATCTGCGATGAGACAGTTATATATAAATGGAACGATATATACGATGGCAAACGAAAAAGATAAATACGATGGTGTTATTGTGAATGATGGAAAGGTAGAATCTGTCTTAAAGAAAGAAGAAATAAGTCAACTTCATAAAGAAGACTTTGAAGTTATAGATTTAAATGGAGGCACAATGATACCTGGATTTGTAGAAACACATATCCATGTTATGGGCACGGGCGTTTGGCTTTCATCGGTGATACTGAATGGAGAAACAGATATAGAAACGGTTAAACAAAAGATAAAACAAAAAGCACAATCACTTGAAGCGGGAGAGTGGTTGATTGCTGAAGGTTATGATGAAAATTTGTTGAATGGTATTAGATTGATGAAAGAAGATTTAGATGAATTATGTAAGGATAATCCAGTAATTGTAAAACGCGTGTGTAGACATGCAGCAATTGTAAATTCGAAAGCACTCACTGTATTAAATATTGATAATCAAATTAAAAATCCAGATGGTGGATCTTTTGAAAAAGTAAATGGTCAATTGACTGGTTGGGTATATGATACGGCGATGGAACCATTTGAAGAATTGTCTTTAAATGAAGATGAACAGTCTTTAACGAAACATTTAGAAAATGCGATAGATTACTTATATCAATATGGTATTACTGGTGCACATACAGAAGATTTAGGATATTACGATGATTATAAAGATGTCCTAAATGCGTATAAACGCGTCATTGGTAATAATGACAATCAAAAGCCATTTAAAGTTAGGTTGTTAAGACATTTCAGTGTTTATGAGCAAATGATTGAAGAAGAAGCTTCGTTTGTTGAAGGATGGATTGAACCGGATGCAATGAAGTTCTATGCCGATGGTGCATTTGGGGGTAGTACTGCTTTAATGAAAGAACCCTATTTAGACAAACAAAATGGTGAGAACTATGGGCTTGCTATTTATACGCAAGAAGAAATGAATGAGAAAGTGAAACTCGCGAGAAAATATAACGGTGCAATTGCAGTACATATGATAGGAGATAAAGCGTGTGAAATGGTTCTAGATGCGATTGAATTATATCCTGTTGCAGAAGGACTTAGAGATAGGCTAATTCACATCAGTACATTAAACGAAGATTTATTAGAACGCGTTTCTAAATTGCCTGTTATCTGTGATGTGCAGCCACAGTTTATAACGAGTGATTTCCCTTGGGTTGAGGATAAACTCGGAAGTGAAAGAGCGCGATATTTATATCCGTTTAAATCAATGTTAGATTTAGGTATTATAATGGGTGGTGGTTCAGATTCTCCGATTGAAACACCTAATCCAATGTTGGGAATACATGCTGCTGTTAATAGACAAACCTATGGAGAATCAGGTGGTTATTATACAGAAGAAGCATTATCAGTATTTGAGGCAATTCGTTTATATACGACACAAGCAAGTGAAATTGCTCAAACGTCGCATTGTACAGGAATGATAAAATCAGGTTATGAAGCGGATTTTACAGTGTTAGATCATAACCCATTTGAAATAAAGCCAGAAGCATTAGCTACCATACGTGCAATTAAAACAATTGTAAATGGAGAAATTGTATACGAAAGTGTGTAAATTATGAATAAAAATAAAGGTATAGTACTTGCACTTGTACTCATCATGTTTATGAGTGCGATAGAAACATCAATCGTTTCATTAGCAACACCAGCGATGCAAAAAGATTTTAATATAGGTACAGAAGTTGCATTGATATTTACAGTATATTTAATTGCTGTTGTATTTATGACACCTATTGTTGGAGAATTGGTTAAGCGTATCAATATAAAGTTTGTTGTGTTGCTAGGGATTAGTATATTTATAATAGGAAGTGTTTTTTGTGGTTTAAGTGAATTGTCCCATTCGTTTACGTTACTAGTCGTTTCAAGAATCATACAAGGAATGGGTGCTGGCGTTATGATGACGCTAGGTCAAATTATACCGAAGTTAGCATTTCCAATCCCACAAAGATATAAAGTGATGGGTATTGTTGGAAGTGTATGGGGGATATCTAGTATAGTAGGACCAATACTAGGAGGTACGATATTAGAATCTTTAAATTGGAGTTTCCTATTTTATATCAATGTACCTATAGCACTAGTAGCCATTGGTTTAGTTATACGATATTTTAATTTTGATCAAGAAAAATTAGAGAACAATAAATTAGACTATAAAGGATTAATTATTTTTTATTGTGTTGTATTCAGTTTCTTAATTTTAATAGCGGAGCATATTACAACCTTGTGGCGTATAGTAGCGCTCGTTGTATTCATTGCTTTAGCCATTATTTTGTACAAGACCGAGAAAAAAGTGAAAAAGCCATTTATACCTTTAGAAGCATTTAATAGAAAAGTTGCACTCGTATTAATTACGGATTTGATTTATTCTACAATGCTAATGGGGTATACCATATTTATGCCGATTTATTTACAGAATGAGCAACATTTTTCACCGTTACAAAGTGGGTTGATTATTTTCCCTATGTCTGTAGGTTGGCTGATGGTCACTTTAATATTAGGCAAATTAGATAAACTTGCTTTGAAATTTATATATATGCTAGGATTTTTAGCAATGTTTGTCGGAGCATTCGCTATATTAACAGGTGTATCGTGGATTGTAATTATCCCATTTGCGGTGTTTGTGATGGGAATATCTTTCGGTACAGTGTATACAAAAGATGTAGTCATCGTTCAGGAAGAAGTACCGCAACAACATTTAGGTTCCATGATGTCTATCTATACATTATTTAAAACGATTGGAAGTACGACTGGATCACTTATTGTTACTTCAATATATGTGTTGGATATATCATTTGTAGATTATGGGGTACAGAATATTATGCTCTATATGATACTCGCTTCAATCATTCTATGTATTTTATGGGCAAGTCTTTTTAAAGAAGAACATACGAAGAATCAATAACCGTTTAAACATATTAAGAAGGAGTAACTATGTATGAATAGAAGAAATAATCGCTTTGATCTATATCATTTATTATCAATATTGATTATCGTTAGTATTTTCACAGTGTCAGGCGCGATATTCATTGTGTTACTTTCTTTTGGTATGTTTGGATTAAGTAGACTATTGATTTATTATGGTCTTGCTGAGTTTAACTATAACAAGAGCGTGATAGATAATTTGTTTTATTATGGTAGTTATATTCTATTTGGTTATTTCACATTAGTAGCTATTGAATTTTTATTAGATAGATTTAAGAGAAAGTTGAACGACAATCCTTATTTCAAAGGCATGACCTTTCATTTACTAACCATTTCAGTGAGCACATTTATGTTTTATTTTTCAGTTCATATATATTATTCGCAAATTAAAATAGACTTTTGGGTGATTTTGCTAATAATAACTTTTCTATATATATGTACAGAGATTTTTTATCCTGAAAGTAAAAATTTAAATAAGTAAAAACATTTATTTTGATTTCCGAAATAAAATAGTGCATAATAGCAAAGGTATATTTGGAAGGAGTCGAAACCATGAATGTTCAGGATATTACAAAAGGTAAAAGAAATTTAGTTGTCGCTGTTATGTTAGTGAGTGCCTTCGTGGCCATTTTAAACCAAACATTGCTGAATACTGCGATACCTGAAATCATGGTACATTTAAATATTGACGCGAATCAGGGGCAATGGTTAATGACAGGATTTATGTTAGTCAATGGTGTAATGATTCCAGCAACTGCATTTTTAATGGATAAATTTAATACAAGGCCACTTTATTTAATGGCCATGTTATCATTTACAATCGGTACATTAGTAGCCGCACTTTCCCCTAACTTTACTGTGTTAATGTTAGCGAGAGTATTGCAGGCAATGGGTGCAGGCGTAATGATGCCCCTTATGCAATTTGTACTATTTAATTTATTCCCGAAAGAAAAACGGGGATTTGCGATGGGAATGGCCGGCTTGGTCATTTCATTTGCCCCTGCACTAGGACCAACTTTATCAGGTTACTTAGTTGATAACTTTAGTTGGCGTAGTCCTTTCTACACAATTATTCCATTTGCTGTTATAGCATTAGCTTTTGGAGCTAAATATTTAGTAAATATTTCTAAACCAAAAGACGTTCATTTAGATGTACCATCTATTATATTTTCAACGATAGGATTTGGCGCGTTATTATACGGATTTAGTAGCGCAGGAACATTAGGATTTTCTTCATTAACAGTTATACTTTCATTAATTGTTGGTGTTGTTACTATTATTATATTTATACTAAGACAATTGAGATTAGAAACACCATTGTTGAATGTAAGAGTGTTTAAATATAAAACATTTGCATTAACAACAGTTATCGGTATATTTTCAATGGTATCTTTAATTGGTCCGTCATTATTAATGCCAATGTATATGCAAGATGCGAGAGGTTATTCAGCACTTATCTCAGGCTTGTTATTATTACCGGGCGCAATTATTACAGGTATTATGTCATTAGTTACAGGTCGTTTATTTGATAAATATGGTGCGAGGTGGTTGGCGATTATTGGGTTTACACTCATTACAGTCACAACATTAATGCTCGCATTCTTAAAGTCAGATACTTCATTTGTATATTTAATTATCGTTTATACAATAAGAATGTTTGGCGTTTCAATGATTATGATGCCTGTAAATACTGCAGGACTTAATGCAATTCCGAATGAGGTACTTTCTCATGGTACAGCAATGATGAATACGTTGCGTACAATTGCTGGTTCTATTGGTACAGGTATATTAGTTACAATTATGTCGATTGGTTCTAAGAGTTTCCATCCATCTAAAGAACAATTAGCAACAGCTAGCGCTGGAAACAAAGCAGAAATACTACAGTCACAAGCAATGATACATGGTATTAATATTGCATTCTTAGTATTATCTGTAATTGTATTCTTCGGTGTAGTACTTTCTATATTTATTAAATCTGAAAATAAACACCAGAATACAAGAGTTCCAAATCATTCAAAATAATAGAAGTATTTAAAAGCTAGGACAAAGTTGAGAAACTGTCCTAGCTTTTTTTATTTATATGTAGAAAATAGTGAATCGTAAGTTCGTTTTTTAATCATTCTTTTTTAAACAATTAATTACATTAAATTAAGAATTTTTGTTACACTAAAGATAAAGATTTATAGATATATTTATGAAGGGGAGTAGTAATTGTGTTAACTGTAGAAGAAGTTGAATCACTGGTAGGCGCGTTAAATGATCCTATCGTTGAAGTACCACTTAAAGAAACGGGCGGTATTATAGAAGTAAAGATTAAAGAAGAGAAAGAACATATAAGTGTTAAAATTGCGATTGCTAAATTAGGTGGACAACCTCAATTAGATTTACAAATGGAGATTGTTGATTTGTTGAAAGAGCATGGTGCAAAAACAGTAGGAATTAGATTTGATCAACTTTCAGATGAAGCTTTAGAAAATTTCAAAGGTGCTATGGAAGAAGAAACAATCGAAGGATTACTTTCTAAAGATAACCCAGTTGAATTTATTGCAGTAGCATCTGGTAAAGGTGGCGTAGGGAAATCTACAGTAGCCGTTAACTTAGCAGTATCCCTTGCAAGACAAGGGAAAAAAGTTGGTCTTGTTGATGCGGATATTTATGGTTTTAGTGTACCAGATATGATGGGTATTCAAGAAAAACCTGAAGTAGAAGGAGAACAAATCATTCCTGTTGAGGGTGAAGGCGTGAAAGTAATTTCTATGGCTTTCTTTGTTGAAGAAAATGCACCAGTTATTTGGAGAGGTCCAATGCTAGGTAAGATGATAACGAGTTTCTTCACTGAAGTTAAATGGGGAGAACTAGATTATCTAATTTTAGATTTACCACCAGGCACAGGTGATGTTGCACTAGATGTTCATACAATGTTGCCTTCAAGTAAAGAAATAATTGTCACAACACCACATCCAACTGCAGCATTTGTCGCAGCTAGAGCGGGAGCAATGGCTAAACATACTGAACATTCAATTCTTGGGGTAATTGAAAATATGTCTTATTTCCAAAGTAAAGAAACAGGAAATAAAGAATATGTATTTGGTAAAGGTGGCGGTGCTAAATTAGCACAAGAACTTCAAACGACTTTATTAGGAGAATTACCATTAAGTCAGCCAGAATGGGATGAGAAGAATTTTTCTCCTTCTATATATAAAGCAGAAGAACCATTAGGGAAAGTATATACCCAAATTGCAGAGAATATAATTGAAATAACAGCGGAAGTATAGCGCGGAGGTAAACTGGTGACCTTAAAATATTTAATTCAATTTTATAGAAACACGTTACTTATCGGTGTAGTTGTTACATATGTAGCCTCATTAATATTTGCTTATGATAAAGTGACAAAGTATTTATTAGATGGAGATATTGGGAATTTCCTTGCAGCTTCAGTATGGTTTATGGTCGTTGGACTACTTGTTGCTACGATTAGCCAATTAGCATATTTCATCTATTTATTTATTAATCAATTAGGAATCGGTATATTTGGAAAGATATGGCCACATGTACAAATTGTTATAACAATCTTTGCTATATTTGATCTTGTTTATTTTAGATTTTTGAGATTTGGTAATGCAAATCAAATCCTTACATTTATTTGGCTACCAATTCTTGTTATTATTTTTGCACTTATCATTAGTAATATTAAAAATAAGCAATCAGATAAAAATCTTTGGATTCCATCAATGTTCTTTATGATAGTAATGACAACTGTAGAATTAATACCTTTTTTAAGAGTTGAAGATACAAGTTGGATCTATTTAACGATATTTGGACTACTATTATGTAACGCATATCAATTAATAACACTACCAAAATTCAATGCATTATCACTTGAAGAAAGAAAAATGAAAAAGACGAAACAACAAAACTAGCAGAAAAGCATGCTAGAAATGATGAAAAACACAAGTTTAAGGGTTTATTACAACTTAATCTTGTGTTTTTTAATTTTTTGTAAAAAAAGATGAGAAACATTATTGACTTTTAGAATGCCACTTGATATTATATAAAAGTCGTCAAAACGACAGAGCAAACACACAAACAACAAAATAAACTTTTTGTTAAAAGTGTAAAATTGACTCTTGTTAATACGTAATAAATGTTATATATTTATAAACGTGTTAAAAACAAGTAAAGAAATCAGTTGAAAACAATAACTACTTTATAGTACAATATTGTTTAGACATTTGATGAATGAACATTGAAAACTGAATGACAATATGTCAACGTTAATTCCAATAATTTGAGTACTATTAGTACTTCAAGAGTGATTGGCTTAACCAATCAAAAAGAGCTAATCAAGCTTACTTCTTTTATGGAGAGTTTGATCCTGGCTCAGGATGAACGCTGGCGGCGTGCCTAATACATGCAAGTCGAGCGAACAGATGAGAAGCTTGCTTCTCTGATGTTAGCGGCGGACGGGTGAGTAACACGTGGGTAACCTACCTATAAGACTGGGATAACTCCGGGAAACCGGGGCTAATACCTGATAATATTTTGAACCGCATGGTTCAATAGTGAAAGGCGGCTTCGGCTGTCACTTATAGATGGACCCGCGCCGTATTAGCTAGTTGGTAAGGTAATGGCTTACCAAGGCGACGATACGTAGCCGACCTGAGAGGGTGATCGGCCACACTGGAACTGAGACACGGTCCAGACTCCTACGGGAGGCAGCAGTAGGGAATCTTCCGCAATGGGCGAAAGCCTGACGGAGCAACGCCGCGTGAGTGATGAAGGTTTTCGGATCGTAAAACTCTGTTGTTAGGGAAGAACAAATTTGTTAGTAACTGAACAAGTCTTGACGGTACCTAACCAGAAAGCCACGGCTAACTACGTGCCAGCAGCCGCGGTAATACGTAGGTGGCAAGCGTTATCCGGAATTATTGGGCGTAAAGCGCGCGTAGGCGGTTTCTTAAGTCTGATGTGAAAGCCCACGGCTCAACCGTGGAGGGTCATTGGAAACTGGGGAACTTGAGTGCAGAAGAGGAGAGTGGAATTCCATGTGTAGCGGTGAAATGCGCAGAGATATGGAGGAACACCAGTGGCGAAGGCGGCTCTCTGGTCTGTAACTGACGCTGAGGTGCGAAAGCGTGGGGATCAAACAGGATTAGATACCCTGGTAGTCCACGCCGTAAACGATGAGTGCTAAGTGTTAGGGGGTTTCCGCCCCTTAGTGCTGCAGCTAACGCATTAAGCACTCCGCCTGGGGAGTACGACCGCAAGGTTGAAACTCAAAGGAATTGACGGGGACCCGCACAAGCGGTGGAGCATGTGGTTTAATTCGAAGCAACGCGAAGAACCTTACCAAATCTTGACATCCTTTGATCGCTCTAGAGATAGAGTTTTCCCCTTCGGGGGACAAAGTGACAGGTGGTGCATGGTTGTCGTCAGCTCGTGTCGTGAGATGTTGGGTTAAGTCCCGCAACGAGCGCAACCCTTAAGCTTAGTTGCCATCATTAAGTTGGGCACTCTAGGTTGACTGCCGGTGACAAACCGGAGGAAGGTGGGGATGACGTCAAATCATCATGCCCCTTATGATTTGGGCTACACACGTGCTACAATGGATAATACAAAGGGCAGCGAATCCGCGAGGCCAAGCAAATCCCATAAAATTATTCTCAGTTCGGATTGTAGTCTGCAACTCGACTACATGAAGCTGGAATCGCTAGTAATCGTAGATCAGCATGCTACGGTGAATACGTTCCCGGGTCTTGTACACACCGCCCGTCACACCACGAGAGTTTGTAACACCCGAAGCCGGTGGAGTAACCTTTTATTAGGAGCTAGCCGTCGAAGGTGGGACAAATGATTGGGGTGAAGTCGTAACAAGGTAGCCGTATCGGAAGGTGCGGCTGGATCACCTCCTTTCTAAGGATATTACGGAATGACCATTAGGTCATGGAATAGCGTAGACATATTGTATTCAGTTTTGAATGTTTATTTAACATTCACATTGCACATTGAAAACTAGATAAGTAAGCAAATAGATTTTACCAAGCAAAAAAACCGAGTGAATTTCTAACGAAATTCAAGCTTAATAATCGCGCGTCGTCTTTTTAGACGACATCACAGATTAATAACATTTATTTTCTTAAACAGTGATGTATAAGGAAATATTAGATTAAGTTATTAAGGGCGCACGGTGGATGCCTTGGCACTAGAAGCCGACGAAGGACGTTACTAACGACGATATGCTTTGGGGAGCTGTAAGTACGCTTTGATCCAGAGATTTCCGAATGGGGAAACCCAGCATGAGTTATGTCATGTTATCCGCATATGAATACATAGTATGTGAGAAGGCACACCCGGAGAACTGAAACATCTTAGTACCCGGAGGAAGAGAAAGAAAACTCGATTCCCTGAGTAGCGGCGAGCGAAACGGGAAGAGCCCAAACCAACAAGCTTGCTTGTTGGGGTTGTAGGACACTCAATACGGAGTTACAAAGGAAATAATTAGACGAATGGCTTTGGAAAAGCCAACCATAGAAGGTAAAAGTCCTGTAGTCGAAAGTTATTTCTCTCCTGAGTGGATCCTGAGTACGGCGGAACACGTGAAATTCCGTCGGAATCCGGGAGGACCATCTCCCAAGGCTAAATACTCTCTAGTGACCGATAGTGAACCAGTACCGTGAGGGAAAGGTGAAAAGCACCCCGGAAGGGGAGTGAAATAGAACCTGAAACCGTGTGCTTACAAATAGTCAGAGCCCGTTAATGGGTGATGGCGTGCCTTTTGTAGAATGAACCGGCGAGTTACGATTTGATGCAAGGTTAAGCAGTAAATGTGGAGCCGTAGCGAAAGCGAGTCTGAATAGGGCGAATGAGTATCTGGTCGTAGACCCGAAACCAAGTGATCTACCCATGTCCAGGTTGAAGTTCAGGTAACACTGAATGGAGGACCGAACCGACTTACGTTGAAAAGTGAGCGGATGAGGTGTGGGTAGCGGAGAAATTCCAATCGAACTTGGAGATAGCTGGTTCTCTCCGAAATAGCTTTAGGGCTAGCCTCAAGTGATGATTATTGGAGGTAGAGCACTGTTTGGACGAGGGGCCCCTCTAGGGTTACCGAATTCAGACAAACTCCGAATGCCAAATAATTTAACTTGGGAGTCAGACTATGGGTGATAAGGTCCGTAGTCGAAAGGGAAACAGCCCAGACCACCAGCTAAGGTCCCAAAATATATGTTAAGTGGAAAAGGATGTGGCGTTGCCCAGACAACTAGGATGTTGGCTTAGAAGCAGCCATCATTTAAAGAGTGCGTAATAGCTCACTAGTCGAGTGACACTGCGCCGAAAATGTACCGGGGCTAAACATATTACCGAAGCTGTGGATTATCCGTAAGGATAATGGTAGGAGAGCGTTCTAAACGTGTCGAAGCATGATCGTAAGGACATGTGGAATGTTTAGAAGTGAGAATGCCGGTGTGAGTAGCGAAAGATGGGTGAGAATCCCATCCACCGATTGACTAAGGTTTCCAGAGGAAGGCTCGTCCGCTCTGGGTTAGTCGGGACCTAAGCCGAGGCCGATAGGCGTAGGCGATGGATAACAGGTAGATATTCCTGTACCACCTATGATTGTTTGAACGATGGGGGGACGCAGTAGGATAGGCGAAGCGTGCTGTTGGAGTGCACGTCCAAGCAATAAGACTGAGTGTTAGGCAAATCCGGCACTCGTAAGGTTGAGTTGTGATGGGGAGTTGGATCATGTATCCGGCGAGTCGTTGATTTCACACTGCCAAGAAAAGCCTCTAGTTAGAAAATAGGTGCCCGTACCGCAAACCGACACAGGTAGTCAAGATGAGAATTCTAAGGTGAGCGAGCGAACTCTCGTTAAGGAACTCGGCAAAATGACCCCGTAACTTCGGGAGAAGGGGTGCTTTTTAGGGTGAAAGCCTTGAAGAGCCGCAGTGAATAGGCCCAAGCGACTGTTTATCAAAAACACAGGTCTCTGCTAAACCGTAAGGTGATGTATAGGGGCTGACGCCTGCCCGGTGCTGGAAGGTTAAGAGGAGTGGTTAGCTTCTGCGAAGCTACGAATCGAAGCCCCAGTAAACGGCGGCCGTAACTATAACGGTCCTAAGGTAGCGAAATTCCTTGTCGGGTAAGTTCCGACCCGCACGAAAGGCGTAACGATTTGGGCACTGTCTCAACGAGAGACTCGGTGAAATCATAGTACCTGTGAAGATGCAGGTTACCCGCGACAGGACGGAAAGACCCCGTGGAGCTTTACTGCAGCCTGATATTGAAATTTGGCACAGCTTGTACAGGATAGGTAGGAGCCTTTGAAGCGTGAGCGCTAGCTTACGTGGAGGCGCTGGTGGGATACTACCCTGGCTGTGTTGACTTTCTAACCCGCACCATTTGATCATGGTGGGAGACAGTGTCAGGCGGGCAGTTTGACTGGGGCGGTCGCCTCCTAAAGAGTAACGGAGGCGCTCAAAGGTTCCCTCAGAATGGTTGGAAATCATTCGCAGAGTGTAAAGGCACAAGGGAGCTTGACTGCGAGACCTACAAGTCGAGCAGGGTCGAAAGACGGACTTAGTGATCCGGTGGTTCCGCATGGAAGGGCCATCGCTCAACGGATAAAAGCTACCCCGGGGATAACAGGCTTATCTCCCCCAAGAGTTCACATCGACGGGGAGGTTTGGCACCTCGATGTCGGCTCATCGCATCCTGGGGCTGTAGTCGGTCCCAAGGGTTGGGCTGTTCGCCCATTAAAGCGGTACGCGAGCTGGGTTCAGAACGTCGTGAGACAGTTCGGTCCCTATCCGTCGTGGGCGTAGGAAATTTGAGAGGAGCTGTCCTTAGTACGAGAGGACCGGGATGGACATACCTCTGGTGTACCAGTTGTCGCGCCAGCGGCATAGCTGGGTAGCTATGTATGGACGGGATAAGTGCTGAAAGCATCTAAGCATGAAGCCCCCCTCAAGATGAGATTTCCCAACTTCGGTTATAAGATCCCTCAAAGATGATGAGGTTAATAGGTTCGGGGTGTAAGCGCAGTAATGTGTGTAGCTGACGAATACTAATCGATCGAAGACTTAATCAAATTTTTTAACTCGGTTTATACCGTAAAATCTGCTTACTATCTAGTTTTGAATGTGTAATATCATTCTTATAATTGCGTAGAGAAAACGCTTATAGACGACGAATCACAATGGATGACAAATGAGTTTACTCAAGTAAATGAATGCGAAAGCCAGAAGTGATGAGGAAGTATGTAAACGATTGTCTCAAGCAAGTATTTGTCTGGTGATGATGGCAAAGAGGTCACACCTGTTCCCATGCCGAACACAGAAGTTAAGCTCTTTAGCGCCGATGGTAGTTGGACTTACGTTCCGCGAGAGTAGGACGTTGCCGGGCAAATATATATTTTTCCACAGTAGCTCAGTGGTAGAGCTATCGGCTGTTAACCGATCGGTCGTAGGTTCGAGTCCTACCTGTGGAGCCATGGCCCCTTGGTCAAGCGGTTAAGACACCGCCCTTTCACGGCGGTAACACGGGTTCGAATCCCGTAGGGGTCATTTATATTATGGAGAATTAGCTCAGCTGGGAGAGCATCTGCCTTACAAGCAGAGGGTCGGCGGTTCGAACCCGTCATTCTCCACCATTTAATATAATATAAATTAATTTTAATAAGCTGGAGGGGTAGCGAAGTGGCTAAACGCGGCGGACTGTAAATCCGCTCCTTCGGGTTCGGCAGTTCGAATCTGCCCCCCTCCACCATCATTGGGCTATAGCCAAGCGGTAAGGCAACGGACTTTGACTCCGTCACGCGCTGGTTCGAATCCAGCTAGCCCAGCCATTTTTAGAGCCATTAGCTCAGTTGGTAGAGCATCTGACTTTTAATCAGAGGGTCAGAGGTTCGAATCCTCTATGGCTCATAAGTAAAGAGAGTTGAAACATTAATTGTTTCAACTCTCTTTTTTATGTTGTATTAAAAAGTAGATTATATGCATAATTGGTATGTATATAAGTATAAATATTTGGGATATAGTAATAATATGAAAGAAATCCCTTAAATCTTGATGCAAGTGCTTACATATACTAGAATGTAATAATAATAGGTTTATTACTAAAGTAAACAAGGGGATGTTTATTCATGAAGAAAAATATAGAAATCATTGGTGCACCAACAGCATTCGGTCAACGAAAATTAGGAGTTAACTTTGGTCCTGATGCTTTAAGATATGCGGGATTAATAGAAAGACTTGAAAATATAGGACATACAGTAATTGATAAAGGAAACGTTGAGTCTCCTAATATAGATATGAAAAAATATAAAAGCGAACAAGAAGGTCTTAGAAATTTAGATGAAGTTATTTCATTTTCGGAGAATTTATATAAATCTGTAAATGAAACAAAAGAGAATGGTAACTTTCCACTTATATTAGGAGGAGATCATTCTTTATCTATTGGATCTATAGCTGGTATTAGTAAACATTATGAGAATTTAGGCGTAATTTGGTATGATGCACACGGTGACTTAAATACATTAGATTCGTCACCTAGTGGGAATATACATGGTATGCCATTAAGAGTTTTACTAGGTGATGGAGATAATACCTTAACTAACATTGGCGGGTATAAAAACAAAGTAAAACATGAAAATATTGTCCTTATTGGAATGAGGGATTTGGACGATGGAGAAAAAGAATTCATTAGAAAGAATGACATTAGAACTTATACGATGGCTGACATCGATAAACTAGGTATGAGTCATGTTATTTCTGAAACAATCGCATATCTGAAAGATAAAACAGATGGTATTCATCTTTCTTTAGATGTAGATGCGCTTGATCCAGTTGAAACACCTGGTACAGGTACTACAGTTCCTGGTGGGGCAACATATAGGGAGAGTCATTTAGCTATGGAAATGTTACATGATTCAGAACTCATTGTTTCTGCAGACTTAGTTGAAGTTAATCCACTTATTGATCAATGTAATAAAACAGCGCATCAGGCAATAGGATTAATGGGTTCATTCTTCGGAGAAAAGCTTTTATAATTGACAAATGCATACAGAATTTATATAAATAAGAAGTCTCTTTATAGAGGCTTTTTTGTTTTATATATAATTAAATTAACAATCTAACTAAAAAATTGTTATAATAATCACTAGGTAAAAGAAACACGGAGGAGATACTATGCAGTTACCTGAAATTTTTGGTGAGTTGAGTGCCATAAAGGTAATCACAGGTATACTTGATTTAATTATTGTATGGTACGTATTGTACTTAATCATAACAGTTGTTAAAGGTACAAAAGCAATACAATTATTAAAAGGTATATTTTTCATCATAATAGGTAGAACAGTAAGTAATTTTTTGAATTTAACAACGACAACGTTGCTATTTGATTTTGTATTACAATGGGGCTTCTTAGCAATCATTGTCATATTCCAACCCGAATTTAGACGTGCCTTAGAGCAATTAGGAAGAGGTAGTTTATTTAAAAGGGTTAATGTAGCAACATCAGCTGATCAAGAACGATTAACGGATAGTGTCGATAAAGCAATACAATATATGGCGAAGAGACGTATAGGTGCATTGATTGTCTTTGAAAAAGAAACAGGATTACAAGACTACATAGAGACAGGTATACCAATCAATGCGGATATTTCACAAGAACTATTAACGAATATATTTATACCTAATACACCGTTGCATGATGGTGCAATGATTATTCAAGAGCAAAAGATTGCAACTGCAGCAAGTTATTTACCATTATCTGATAGTCAAAAAATATCCAAAAGTTTAGGAACAAGACATAGAGCAGCTGTAGGTATTTCAGAAGTTTCAGATGCATTTACGGTCATAGTATCTGAAGAAACAGGATCAATTTCAGTGACTTTTGATGGTAAATTGAGAAAAGAAATATCAAGCGAAGCGTTTAGAGAATTACTAGTTGAGCATTGGTTCGGTTCTGTTCAAAACAGAAAGGATGTGAAGTAGATGCTAGAATCAAAATGGGGATTGCGATTCGTTGCTTTAATCCTAGCATTGCTGATGTTCTTATCTGTAAATAATGTGTTCGGAAGTTTATTTTCACAGAACGCTTTGAATAGTTCTGATCATATTATTGCGGATGTACCTGTAGATACTGTTTATAATAATAAAGAGTTATACTTATCTGGTGCACCGAAGACAGTCGATGTCAAAGTGTCTGGGCCACAATCTACTATATTAAAAGCTGAAAAATTACTTGATTTTAAAGTAGTATTAGATTTAAAGAACAAATCAGTAGGTCAGTATAAAGAGAATTTTAAAATTAAAGGATTAAGTAAAGATTTAAAATATAAAGTGGTTCCTAAGAGTGCGAACGTAGTACTTCAAGACAAGGTATCCAAAAAATATCCAATAGAAGCAGAAATCAATCAAAATAGAATTGCTTCTGGATATGAATTAGTTGGAGAAACAGTTAATCCTTCACAAGTAACGATTACTGGTGGACAGGAAGAGCTAAATAAAATTGCATACGTAAAAGCGACTTTAGATGAAAATAAACAACTTACAGATGATACAACAGAAAAAGCTGGCATCAGTGTACTTGATAGTAATTTGAATAAGTTAGATGTTCAAATACGACCTGAAACAGTGAATGTGAATATTAAAGTGGCACGGTCTAGTAAGACGGTGAGTTTAAACCCAGTTACAAAGGGTACAACATCAAAAGATATAAATATTGATGATATAAGTTTAGATAAATCAAAAGTTAAAATTTATGGTCCTCGAAATGTATTGGACGGCATTGGATCTATAGATGTACCTGTTGATGTATCTAACATTAATGATAATATAACGAAGAATGTAAGCTTAGACTTACCTGATGGCGTAGATGAGTCTGAATTTAAAGATGTAGAAGCTAAAATTAAGATTTCTAAAAATTAACAGAAATAAAGGAGAATTACTATGGGCAAATATTTTGGAACTGACGGTGTAAGAGGTGTAGCAAATTCGGAGTTAACACCTGAAATTGCTTTTAAATTAGGAAGATTCGGTGGATATGTATTATCTAAAAAGCATGGTACTGAACAACCGAAAGTATTAGTAGGAAGAGATACACGTGTTTCTGGGGAAATGTTAGAATCAGCTTTAATTGCAGGACTATCATCTATTGGTGCGGAAGTCATGAGATTAGGTGTGATTTCTACACCTGGTGTTGCATATTTAACAAGAGAAGTTGACGCAGATTTAGGTGTTATGATTAGTGCATCACATAATCCAGTTGCAGATAACGGTATTAAATTCTTTGGTCCTGATGGATTTAAATTAACGGACGATGAAGAATTAGAAATTGAGCAACTATTAGATGCTACTGAAGATAATTTACCAAGACCGACTGGTAATGACTTAAAACATACTTCTGATTACTTTGAAGGTGCACAAAAATATATTAGCTACATCAAATCAACTGTTGATGGTGACTTAGATGGACTTAAAGTTGTTTTAGATGGTGCACATGGTTCAACATATTCTCTTGCACCGTATTTATTCGGTGATTTAGAAGCAACAAGTGAAACAATTGGTTGTAAACCAGACGGCTATAACATTAATTTAAATGTAGGTTCAACACACCCAGAATCATTAGCTCAAGCTGTTGTTGATCACGGTGCAGATTTAGGACTTGCATTTGATGGCGATGGCGACAGAATCATTGCAGTTGATGAAAAGGGTCAAATCGTTGATGGTGACCAAATTATGTATATACTTGCTGAAGATATGTCTAAAAACGGTGAATTAAAAGATAACATGGTTGTATCAACAGTTATGAGTAATTTAGGATTCTATAAAGCTTTAGATGAAGAAGGCATTAAATCTAATAAAACTAAAGTAGGCGACAGATATGTTGTTGAAGAAATGAGACGTGGATCATACAGTTTAGGTGGAGAACAATCAGGTCATATTGTTCTTATGGATTATAATACAACTGGTGATGGCTTATTAACAGGTGCACATTTAGCAAGCATCGTTAAGCGTTCTGGCAAAAGTTTAAGTGACTTAGCTAGTAAAATGAAAAAATATCCTCAAAAATTAGTAAACGTTCGCGTTTCAGATAAATACGGTGTTGAAGAAAATACTAAAGTATCTGAAATCATCACTAAAGTTGAAGTAGAAATGAATGGTGAAGGACGTATATTAGTAAGACCTTCAGGAACAGAACCACTTGTTCGTGTTATGGTAGAAGCTAAGACTGAAGAAGATGCTGAAAGCTATGTTAATCGCATTGCTGAAGTTGTACAACAAGAAATGGGAATCGAATAATAAAGGTTAGAAGAGATTGGGACATAATGTAATGTCTCAGTCTCTTCTATTTTTTTGTATTTAATTAAGAAATATATAGTTTTAAGTAATGAAATTGTAAATTTTGGACATATTTTTGAGTAATTTAGTATTATAATTGCACAACATACCATTTCATTGTAGAATGAAGGGAGTCTAAATGAGGAGGATTGTGAGGTTGACCAAAATAAGGAAACTTATAGCGCCTGAACAAAGGACGTACATGATTAATGAAGCGTGTATATTCAGATACATGTCGAAAGAATGTAAGTGACTTTGTTGACGAGGAGGATAGTTATCGAATTATCGGCGGATGCTATCCCGGATGTGGCCCATTCGAAAGTTCAATGTTTAAAGCATATAGGTGACTATATGTCCAAAGCCATTGAAATAGCCATGAAGAAAATAATGTATAGAAGCGACCGGACATGCATGTGAACGTCTGACCGCTTATTTAAAATTGGAGGAGTATTTAATTATGTGTGGAATTGTAGGATATATCGGTAGAGAGAATGCTAAAGAATTATTACTTAAAGGATTAGAAAAATTAGAATATAGAGGCTATGACTCAGCAGGTATCGCTGTTAGAAATGAAGAAGAAATTAAAGTATTTAAAGAAAAAGGAAGAATTGCAGAATTACGTAAAGCATCTTCTAGTGATTTTGATGGACAAATTGGTATCGGACATACACGTTGGGCAACACATGGTGTTCCTAACTATGAAAATGCGCATCCACATCAATCAACATCAGGTCGTTTCACTTTAGTGCATAACGGTGTTATTGAAAACTATGAACAACTTAAAAGTGAATTTTTAGGAAGTCTTACTTTTAAATCTGATACAGATACTGAAGTAATTGTTGAATTGATTGAATACTTCTCAAACGAAGGATTAACAACAGAAGAAGCATTCAATAAAGTATTATCTTTATTACATGGTTCATATGCATTAGGTTTATTAGATGAACAAGATGCAGATACTATTTATGTTGCTAAAAACAAATCACCATTATTAGTTGGTATCGGTGACGGATTTAATGTTATCGCTTCAGATGCAATTGCAATGTTAGCTGTAACAGATACTTATAAAGAATTAGTAGATAACGAAATTGTTATTGTTAAACGTGATGAAGTTATTATTAAAGATCAAGAAGGTAACGTAGTAGAGAGAGATAGCTATAAAGCTGAAATTGATGCTTCAGATGTTGAAAAAGGAACTTACGATCATTACATGTTAAAAGAAATTCATGAACAACCTGGAGTAATGCGTAACATTATCCAAAACTATCAAGATGAATCAGGTAACCTTAAAATTGATAAAGCAATTATCGATGACGTAGCACAAGCAGATAGAATTTATATCGTTGCATGTGGTACAAGTTATCATGCAGGATTAGTAGGTAAAGAATTTATTGAAAAATGGGCTCAAGTACCAACTGAAGTACATGTTGCGTCAGAATTCGTTTACAATATGCCTTTATTATCTGAGAAACCATTATTTATCTTCATTTCACAATCAGGTGAAACTGCGGATAGCCGTGCTGTATTAGTTGAAGCGAAAAAATTAGGTCATAAAGCATTAACGATTACAAACGTACCTGGATCAACATTGTCACGTGAAGCGGATCATACGCTAATCTTACATGCAGGTCCTGAAATCGCTGTTGCTTCAACAAAAGCTTATACAGCTCAAATTGCAGTATTAGCAATCTTATCTCAAGTTGTTGCAAATGCACATAATAAAGATACTGGTGTAGATATTATCCCAGAATTAGCAAAAGTAACGACAGCAATTACTGCAATTGTTGACGATGCGCCTAAAATGGAACAAATTGCTAAAGACTTCTTAGAAACTACACGTAATGCATTCTTCATTGGACGTACAATGGATTATTACGTTGGTCTTGAAGGTGCTTTAAAACTTAAAGAAATTTCTTATATCCAAGCAGAAGGATTTGCTGGTGGGGAATTAAAACACGGTACTATCGCTTTAATTGAAGAAGGTACTCCAATTGTTGCATTAGCAACTCAAGAAAAAGTAAACTTATCAATTCGTGGTAACGTGAAAGAAGTTGTTGCACGTGGTGCGAACCCATGTATCATTTCAATGGAAGGTTTAGAACATGATAATGATACTTATGTGATTCCACATGTACATGAAATGTTATCACCATTAGTATCTGTTGTTACATTACAACTTATTTCATATTATGCAGCGTTACACAGAGGCTGTGACGTAGATAAACCACGTAACTTAGCAAAATCAGTTACAGTTGAATAGATCTTATATTTAAAGAAGAAGTTAGAATGTTAAAGTCCTAACAATAAAATGCCGACAAAGTTATAAACTTTGTCGGCATTTTTTTATGGGCATGTTTTCGTTGGACATGCACGAACGAACAGTATCTTAGATTATAAAAAAATAAGCACATTATTTGCGAATTATACCTATAGGGGGTATATTATAATTAAAAAAGGACGTGAGAATATGGGTGAGCATTTAAAAGATCATACAGTTACACCTAGAACGAATGAAGAGAAGGAAAAAGTGATTAATCGACTAAAGCGTATTGAGGGTCAGGTAAGAGGTATACAGAGTATGGTTGAGGAAGATAGATACTGTGTAGATATTCTTGTACAAATGAGTGCCATACAATCAGCTTTAAAAAATGTCGGGTTTGCTGTAACAGAACGTCATATGAAACATTGTGTCACAGATGCGATTCAAAAAGGTGAAGGTGACGAAACGATTGAAGAATTAATGCGTGTACTTAAACAATTTTCTAAATAAGGTGGTGTGTTTCAATGAGTCAATCAAAAAAAATGTCTGTTGGGGTAACAGGCATGACATGTGCAGCTTGTTCCAATCGTATAGAGAAAGTGTTAAATAGAATGGACGGTGTCGATGCTCAAGTCAATCTTTCTACTGAAAAGGCATCGGTCACATTTGATGAGGATAAAAATAATATAGATGATATAACAAACAAAATTGAAAAATTAGGTTATGGCGTATTGAGCGAATCCGTCGATTTAGATGTATATGGTATGACATGTGCAGCTTGTTCCAATCGAATTGAAAAGGTATTAAATAGACAAGATGGAATTAAAATGGCTACAGTCAATTTAACGACAGAACAGGCACATATAGAATATAATCCTGAATCAATCGATATAAAAACAATGATTGATAAAATTAAAAAATTAGGATACGATGCGCAATCGAAAAAGAAAATGGAAGAGAAATATTCGCATCAACATAAAGAAATCACACATATGAAACGTAAGTTGATCATTTCTGCCATTTTATCCGTACCGCTTTTGTTAACGATGTTCGTTCACTTATTTAATTTAAATGTGCCTCATATTTTAATGAATTCGTGGTTCCAGCTTACTTTAGCAACACCGGTTCAATTTATTATCGGATGGCAATTTTATGTAGGTGCTTATAAGAATTTAAGAAATAAAAGTGCGAATATGGATGTACTTGTAGCACTTGGTACGAGTGCAGCTTATTTTTATAGTGTTTATGAAACAATTAAATCAGTTATTAATCCTGACTATGTACCACATTTATATTTTGAAACGAGTGCAGTCTTAATTACTTTAATATTATTTGGAAAGTATTTAGAGAAACGTGCAAAAAGTCAAACAACCAACGCCTTGTCTTCTTTAATGAATTTGCAAGCTAAAGAAGCAAGAGTGCTTCGAAATGGTAAAGAAGAAATGATATCTATTAATGATGTCATTGTCGGGGATGTCTTAATTGTGAAACCTGGAGAGAAAATTCCGACTGACGGTACCATTGAAAAAGGTAAGGCAGCCATTGATGAATCTATGATAACTGGCGAATCAATACCTGTTGAAAAATCCGTAGACGCAGATGTCATAGGATCAACAATCATTAAAAATGGAAACATTTATATAAAGGTAACTAAAATAGGATCAGATACGGCACTTGCATCTATCGTTAAAGCTGTTGAAGAAGCGCAAGGTAGCAAAGCACCAATTCAAAGATTAGCAGATATTATTTCTGGGTATTTTGTTCCAATCGTTGTAGGGCTTGCGTTACTTACTTTTATAATATGGATAACATTGGTGAACCCTGGTCAATTTGAACGTGCACTCGTCGCATCGATTGCTGTATTGGTTATCGCTTGTCCATGCGCTTTAGGATTGGCGACACCAACATCAATTATGGTAGGTACAGGAAAAGCAGCTGAACAAGGAATCTTATTTAAAGGTGGAGAACATTTAGAACGCACACATCAATTAAATACGATTGTATTAGATAAAACGGGAACAATAACTAAAGGTAAACCTGAAGTGACAGATTTCACAGCAGATAAAGCAACGTTACAATTGTTAGCAAGTGCTGAAAAAGGCTCTGAACATCCATTAGCTGAAGCTATCGTTGCATATGCGGTAGAACAATCCGTGTCGTTACTTGAAGTGGATGATTTTCATGCTATAGCTGGTAAAGGTATTCAAGCAACAATTGATCAAAATCAAATGCTCGTCGGTAATAGAAATTTAATGACATCAAACGATATCGAAATACATGAATATGAACAACAATTATCACAATTCGAATTAGCTGGTAAAACGGCAATGCTGATTGCTGTAAATAATGAATTTAAAGGCATCATTGCTGTAGCAGATACGATTAAAGAAAGTGCACCTGAAGCGATTCGATTATTAAAAAATCAAGGATTAAATATTGTTATGCTGACTGGTGATAATGAACGTACTGCACAAGCTATAGCAAAACAAATTGGTATTGATCATGTGATTGCTGAAGTGCTACCAGAAGAAAAAGCAAACACAATTAAAGAACTACAGAAAGACGGTAAGAAAGTGGCAATGGTAGGTGACGGTATCAATGATGCACCAGCCTTAGCCATAGCTGATATTGGTATTGCGATAGGTACAGGAACTGAAGTCGCAATTGAAGCGGCCGATGTAACGATATTAGGTGGAGAATTACTTCTATTACCGAAAGCCATCAAAATCAGTCATGCCACTATAAAAAATATTAAACAAAATTTATTCTGGGCATTCGGCTATAATACAGCTGGGATACCAATTGCAGCACTAGGATTATTAGCACCTTGGATTGCTGGAGCTGCAATGGCATTAAGTTCTGTCAGTGTTATAACAAATGCATTGAGATTAAAAAAAGTAAAATTATAAACAAAGAAAATCCGAAACTTTGATTGGAATATTATCGTCCTAAAGTCTGACTCTAATGTAAAACATTTACGGTATAATAATTATAGGAAGATGTTTTATATAATTTATATTTATAAGTTTAGTTTCGTGCGTAATAAGGTATTAGAAAAATAATAAATTAAAGGAGTAAATGCATGGAGAGTTGGATTACGAGTGTAATGGAGCAATTTGGCTATTATGGAATTGCTTTATTAATATTATTAGAAAATGTATTTCCACCAATACCTTCTGAAGTAATATTGACATTCGGTGGATTTATGACAACAAAATCAGATATGAATATCGTTGGTGTTGTCATTGCTTCAACTATTGGGTCGGTTGGCGGTGCAGTTATTCTGTACTGGATTGGTCGTATATTAAACGTTGAAAGATTAGAGAGAATCATCGAGAAGTGGGGAAAATATCTGAGACTAACTAAGGAAGATGTTAGAAAAGCAGATGCATGGTTTGATCGTTATGGACCTTGGACAGTCTTCTTCTGTAGATTCATTCCTTTAATTCGAAGTTTAATTTCGGTCCCAGCAGGTATGAGTGGTATGAATCAATGGTTATTCTTACTATTAACAACGTTGGGTACGCTTATTTGGAATTTAGTGCTCGTTATCGTTGGCGCAAAAGTTGGAGATAATTGGCATCAAATTGTAAATTATATGGACATATACTCACAATTTATGTATGTCATTATCGCTATTGGTATTATCATATTTATCATTTGGTTTGTTAAAAAGAAAAAGACAACTTAAGTTAATATAATCATTAAAATCAGTTCAGATTGACCATTTAAGAAGGTTAATCTGAGCTGATTTTATTTTCAAGTAATTTAAGTATACTTTTTATACTAGTTGAAGTATACTAACGTTATTAAAGAAGAAAAATTAGAAGAGGTGCGAAATATGTTCCATGATAAAGACGCGATTTTAGTAAATGGTATTACATTAAATGTTAAAGATTTAGAAAAGATGACGACTTTTTACGATAGTATCATTGGTTTAAATATAAAACAAAAGTCAGATGATCAAGTTATATTTGAAGTAGGAGAATCTGGTCATACACTTACATTGAATTTATTAACAAATGGAAGAGAGGCAAATATGAGAGAGGCAGGATTATTCCACCTAGCATTATTACTTCCAACTACGGCAGATTTGGCGGACTTTTTAATTCATGCTTCTAGACTGAATATTCCTCTAGGTGCAGGCGATCATATTGTATCAGAAGCATTATACTTTAATGATCCAGAAGGTAATGGATTAGAAATTTATAGAGATAGAGATGCGCAAAATTGGGAATGGTTCGATGGTAATGTAAAAATGGATACGCATGAAGTGGATGCTGAAGCACTTATTCAACATGCAACAAATGAAGGATGGAATGGCATGCCTTCTGGTGCGAAGATTGGGCATTTACACATTAAAACAAGCAATATAGAAGATGTGAAAGAATTCTACTTAAATACATTATATTTAAATATAGTGGTTAAAAATTTTCCAAATGCATTATTTATGTCAACAAAACATTATCATCATCATATTGCGATTAATACGTGGCAATCGAACAAAAAAAGAGAAGATAATAACAATAGCTATGGTTTAGCTAAAGTAGACATTCAAATGCCGAATGTAGAAAATAAGCAAATCACTTCACCAGATGGATTGTTATTTGAGATCAACACATAATAAATTCACATGCTACCTTCATCTCTAATCACCTTTAATAACAAAGTGCTTTAATGTACAATAAAGCCATGATAAGCACTAAATTTATTAAAGGGGATGTGCACATGCTAGTCGATTTAAAACATGTTCATTGGATGCGTGAAGGTAGATACATATTGAAAGATATTTCTTGGGAAATAAAAGATGGTGAACATTGGGTATTATATGGTTTAAATGGTGCAGGTAAATCCACGCTATTAGATATTATCAATGCATATACGGCACCTTCTTCAGGTGAATTTGAAATATTAGACATGAAGCAAGGTAAACCTGGTTATTCTGCAGATGAAATTAGAAAACAAATAGGATATGTGTCACAATCTATGCTTAGAAAAATGAGACAACAAGATAATGCATTTACAACGGTTATTAGCGGTGCATATGCTTCAATTGGTGTGTATGAAGATCCAACCGAAGCAATTAAAGATAAAGCACAACATATATGTGGAATTTTAGGGATTACGCCTTACATTAATCGCAGGTTTGATACTTTATCACAAGGTGAACAAACACGTGTATTAATTGGAAGAGCATTGATGTCAAATCCTAGATTATTGATTCTTGATGAGCCTACGAATGGATTGGACTTTGTTGCACGAGAAGATTTACTTGAGAGAATCGATCGAATTGGACAAGAAGAGCAAGGACCTACAATTATTTATGTCACGCATCATTTAGAAGAAGTCTTGCCTATTTTCAAGAAGATATTACTATTGAAAAATGGAGAAGTTTATCGTTCCGGAGACATTCAATCGACCGTGAATGCAAATCATATGAGTGAGTTGTTTAATATCGAAGTAGATGTTACTTTCAAAAATCATAGACCGATATTATCAAAAAAGTGAATATAATCTAAAAAATTGCCTTTATGTTAGACGCATGAAATAATATATATGATTAAAAATATGGAGGATGCGACATGACGACACAAGCAATTTTTCTAGATATGGATGGTACGATATTAAATGAAAATAATAGAGTATCAGATTATACGAACGAAATCATACAAGAAGTGAGAGAAAGCGGCGTTAAAGTATTTATAGCGACTGGTCGTGCATATGATGAAATCTCAACACTTGTCCCTGAGTCTTTTGAAGTAGATGGTATATTATCATCCAATGGTGCGGTAGGATACATTCAAGGTAAAGAGATATTTAAACACCAATTACCGATGCATACGGTATACAAATTGATAGACTTAGCAGAACAACATCAAATTTATTATGAGCTATTCCCTTATTATAAAAATAGAATTGCTTTAAAACGTGACAAAGACCTATTGATATCTGAAATATCCTCAGATGATCGTGGTGATGTTGAAGATAATGAATGGCAATCAAGACAAGAATCATTAAGAGAAAAAATGAATTGGGTAGATGAAATTCCAGAAGATGCTTATTCAAAATTTTATTTCTTCAAAAGAAATAAGTCAGAGATCAAGAAATGGGAAGCAGTTGTTAAACCATTAGTAGAAGAAATGAATATATCCACTTCACACTCTACTGAATGTAATTTAGAAGTAATGCCAGAAGGTGTTAATAAAGCAACTGCAATAGAAGCGACATTGAAATATTTAGATATTCAAGAAGATGTAAAAACATATGCGATAGGTGACAGTGACAACGATAGACAAATGTTAGAACATGTTGATCATCCAATCGTCATGAAAAATGCTGCTGACCATATCAAAGCGTTAGGAAAAGAAGTAACAAGCAAGACAAATGTTGAAAATGGTGTTGCTGAATATTTAAAAGAAAGATTTCTAGTTCATTCAAATATTTAAATAAAAACATGGCCGAGACGTGGCACTGCACCCTTACTAAGGGAGCTCAATAAAAACACTATTTTCTAGGCTGCTAATTTCCTATATTCTATAGGGGATAAGTAGCCTAGTTTTTGTTGAATTCTAACTTTATTATAGTTTTCAATGTAATTTTCGACAATATCTATTACAATAGTATTAGAGCTTCTAAGCTCACTGTTTAAGTAGAATGTTTCACACTTTAGAGAGGCATGAAAACATTCTATTGGGGCATTATCAGCTGGCGTTCCCTTACGGGACATGCTTCTGGTAATGCCTTTTTCTGTACATAGGGCATAGTATTCATAAGAAGTATACACACTTCCTTGATCACTATGTAATATAGCTCCTGGTTCCAATTGAAGTTGTTTTAATGTCTCATTTACTAATTCTTGATTTTGGTTTTTACCAATTTTATATGCCACAATTTCACCATTGTAAGCATCCATGATAGATGAAAGATACAACATTGTATTCCCGAAGGGTAAATAAGTGATATCTGTTAAAAGTACTTCTAAAGGTTTCTCTGCTTTGAAATTTCTATTCAATAGATTATGTGTCTTATAATATGGGTTTCCTGGTCTTTTCGATTTCTTCACGCGTACTTTACAATTTAATTTATGTTTTTGCATAATCCTTTGTACTTTCTTGTGATTAATTTTTTTATTATTTTTTCTATTTAACAAGGCAGTTATTTTTCTATAACCATATGTAAAACGATGTTTCTTACATAGTTCTATA
The DNA here is from genome assembly GCF_034039665.1 of Mammaliicoccus sp. Dog046. Lineage (NCBI taxonomy): Bacteria > Bacillati > Bacillota > Bacilli > Caryophanales > Staphylococcaceae > Mammaliicoccus > Mammaliicoccus sp. Dog046. Next base: position 468,682 of record NZ_CP120131.1, read on the forward strand.
ATTTCTCGTTCATCCTCAGATATACTGAAATCTTTGTTTTTCCATCTGTAATAATTTGATTTTGGAATATCTAAAGCTTCTAAAATGACTTTCACTGTATATTTAGATTTCAATTCATTTACTAATTCAACAACTACTTCTGGGACCACTTCCTTTCCAATTCCTTGTACTTTTTTAAAATTTCATTTTCTACTTCTTTGCGCTTTAATTCAATTTTTAGTGTTTCAACAGTGCTAAATTCTTCATTTCCTTTTCCATAGGAATATTGTTTACCTACTTGTTGATTGAATCTATGTGTTTCCCCATTTCTATACCATTTCCACCACACTTTAACTTGAGATTCATTTTTAATATTTAAAGCATCCATTATTTCTCTTGCGCTATATCCTTTAAGTTTCATTTCTACTACTTTATATTTTGTTTCAACTGAATATGCCACTCTTTTCATAGAAAAAACACCTCCGTATAAATTCATTTTAATATGAATTCAACGAAAGTGTTTTTATTTTACTCCCACATCCTGGGGTTAGTGCAACGTTGTCACGGCCATGTTTTTTTATTATAGAAATGTGTAATTACTTAACGAGTATATTGTAATCAATCTATTTTTTATGATTATATCTAATTATTTTGGATATAATAAAAAAAATAGATTATAAGGAGTGCTTTTTATGATTAAAATCATCGTATTTGATGTATACGGTACTTTATTTGACATAAATAGTCTTCGTGAAAATTGTGAGAAGGTATATCCAGGTAACGGGGAGAAGATTGCGAAGGCTTGGAGATATAAATTGATTGAGAATATACACGTGAGGCAACTTGTCGACCAATATAAGCCATTTAGCACAGTGTTAAGTGACGCTCTTGAATATGTCTTAGATAGAAAAGACTTTGATTACACAGTAAAAGATATTCAAACTTGTGTAAAAGGCTATGAACAACTCGAAATATTTCCTGAAGTACAACAAGTTTTGAAAGAATGGAATGATATTGATAAAGTTATTTTTAGTAATGCAAATAAAGAGATGATAGATGCATTGTTAGAACAGGCAGAGATAGCAACATACTTTAAAGATATTATACCGTTAGAAGCATATGGTATGTATAAAGCAAACGGGAATAGTTATAAAATATTAATAGAACAATTAAACGTTAAAAAAGATGAAGTATTGTTTGTTTCTACAAATAAATGGGATATCGTTGGTGCACAGAAATTTGGATTTCAAACAGCATGGATTAATCGAAATTTGAGTGAATTTGAGTATTTAGAAGTACAACCCAATTACGAATTTCAAACACTTTATGGATTACAAGATCATATAAAAAAAGACCTCAAATGATGACATATCATTTGAGGTCTTTTAAATTCAATTATTCATTTGATTCAACTGGCGCTGAATTGTTTGTTGGGTACAAAGCATTTTTATTTTTATGATAGAAGTTAACTACACTTCCGTAGATTAAATAAGTTAGTATAGTAATTACAATCATATATATAATATAAAAAATGATACTAATAATGACGCCAATGAAAGTTGGTAAATGTGTAAATATTAATGTACTAATTAAAACGCTAATTAATACGATAACAACTATAATGATGTATAAACCAATATAATATAGTAAGTTAGCAAACAATAATTTCCATGCACTATTTGGTCCCTTAGTAGTGATATTCCAGGCAATAGATACTTTCTTGAATGATGGTAATGAACTTTGATCAATATGCACTAAAGTAACGTTGATTAATAAAATAATAAGGTAATAGATTGGGATATAAATCACGAACATAACTACGAGTAAAAATAAAAATATTACTACAGCACTTGTAATTGCTGCGGGTGTACTTAAGTTTTCAGATTCTGGTCCCATTATTGCAAGTGTGGTACCAAACACTGCAATAAAGATTAAATACGCAACAAAGAAAACGATATAAACAGCAATGTATCCTACAATACTCATCAGAGCAATTACTGCAGTTATCTTAAGTGTTTTTACATACTGTCCCTTTTTCAAAAAAGTAAATAAATCTCTGAAATGAGGGCGGTTACCTAAATCTGTATTCTTATAAAAAGTCATATAACCATAACAAAGAGGAATGAATACAAAAATGTATATAACTAAAGATGTTATTAAACTGAGTGCAGCACAAATAATTAATGTTATCGTACCGCCAGTTGAAGGATTACCATAAAAGTCTAGCGTGTAATTGTAAATGCCAGTTCCAATTAAAAGAAAAATTCCTGGAATAAGTAAAGCTAATGCAAAGACAAACATGGCAAAAAAGGATAATAGAATCGTTCTTAAATGATTGCCTCGACCATTTCTAAAGTAGTCAAAGTGAAAATTGAACATAGAATAACCCCCTGATTATATTTATAATCAGATTAACACAAAATCAATTACAAATGTGTTTTATTTGACAAAATAAATACATTTGTAATTGATATAATTAGGACCTGCTATTCAGTTGGATATAGTGCATTTTTATTTTTATGATAGAAGTTGACCATGCTGCCACTAGTTAAATATGAAAGCATCGTTGAGATAAATAGTGTTATGATCCCAAATAGTACGCCTAAGATTATACCTACAATAGTTGATAAGTTCTGTATTAAAAACGTTACAATCATTGCAGCAATAATAGAAATTATACTTATTACGACAAATATGATTACAAAATAAAGTAAGTTTGCAAAAAGTAATTTCCATGCACTGTTTGGACCTTTGGTAGTAATCTTCTTTGCAATTGAAAATTTCTTTGAAGTTGGTAAAGAACTCTGATCAATATGAACTAATATTACATTCATTAAATAAATCATTAAGTAGTAAATAGGGATGTATGCAATAATCATAACAATAGTCTGTACAATAGAGATAATTATACTATCTTTCATCATCTCCGTATAAGTCGGATCAAGTAAATGCATGAACAAGTTATAGATTATTGAGATAGATGAGTATATGAAAGTGATAATTAGGTCGAGAGACACTCCTATAATTAATAACAGACCAATAAGTTTTAGTGTCTTAGTATATTTTCCTTTTTTAAAAAAAGTAAATAAATCACGAAATCGGGGTTGTTTCCCTAAATCAGTATTTTTATAGAATTGTATAATCCCATGAGAAAGAGGTAACAATACAAATATAGATAGTAGGCAATATAGAATAAACGCAACAATACAGCTAATAATTAATAATATAATTCCGGCGTTTGATGGGTTGCCATAGAAATCTTGTGAATTGTAGAAAATACCAAATCCAAATAATAGACTGGTAGCGGGAAGAATTAAGAGTACTGCAGCTAAAATTAATGTAGAAAGAAAAGAAAATAATATTGTTTTGAAATGATAACCACGACCATTTCTAAAATAGTCCTTGTGAAGTTTAAACATAAGAGAATCTCCTTAATTTAGTTTTAATATGATTGCTACAACCTTTAAATATGTTTGTAAGGGATAACGAGCCCCGTAGATAAATTATTCATCTGTCGCAGGAGTTTCGGTTGGGTATATTGCATTTTTATTTTGATGGTAGAAATTAATCATGCTTCCACTAATTAAATATGTAAGTATTGTTAAGATAAATAGCATTAGAAGAGTACTTGGAAAGCTTAAAATTGTACTTAGAATAGTTGGTGAGTTCTGCATTGGTAATGCTATTATAATTTGAAATACAGTTATTGCGACAAGTATGATTACAAAATATAGTAAGTTAGAAAAAAGTAATCTCCATGAGCTGTTTGGACCTTTAGTAGTGATCTTCCATGCAATTGAAAATTTATTTAAAGTTGGTAAAGAACTCTGGTCTACGTGAACTAATACAACATTCATTAAATAAATCATCAAATAGTAAAAAGGGATGCATAAAATTGAGATACCTATTAACATTACAATAGTGAGAAGATGGCCAATTAGACTACCTTCCGTTATATCTATATAAGAAGGAACAAAGTAATACAGTGACATGTTAAAGATCGAAAAGAGAGGTGATATTATGCTACTAGTAATAAAACCAATCATCACTCCAATAATTAATAACAGACTAGTAAGTTTTAGAGTCTTACCATAATTACCTTTTTTAAAAAAGGTAATTAAATGACGAAATTTTGATTGCTTTCCTAAATCCGTATTCTTATACAGTTGTATAATTCCACAATAAAGCGGTGATAATATAAATAAAATTAGAAGAAAACAAACGATAAATGCAATAATAACTCCAATAATCATTGATATAACTACATAGATTTTTGAATTACCATCTTGAGGATCATCAGCAATGACCATTCCTAAGACTACAGTACCAAAGGGAAGAGCGACAAGTGCTGCCCATGTTACTAATGAAAAAAGAAAAGAAAATAATATTGTTTTGAAATGATAGCCACGACCATTTCTAAAATAGTCCTTGTGAAGTTTAAACATAAGAGAATCTCCTTAATTTAGTTTTAATATATTTGTAAGGGATAACAAACCCCGTAGATAAATTATTCATCTGTCGCAGGAGTTTCGGTTGGGTATATTGCATTTTTATTTTGATGGTAGAAGTTAACGTAACTACCAAAAATGAAATAGAAGAGGCCACCTAAAATTATAAATTTTATAATATAAGTAAAGATATTATGATTCATCATGATATCTATATAAATAGTAAATATAACACCACATATTAATATACCGAATAAATAGTGTGAGATTAACAACACCCATGGATTTCTAGGCCCTTTTTTAGTGATTTTACGACCAATAGATACTTTAGTTAACGTTGGCAATGAGTGCTGATCTATATGAACTAAAGAAGTATTTATCATAAAAATGACTACATAATAAAATGGAACCGATATAATGAATGACGTAATGAAAAATAATATAGGAAATACCACGAATAACATTGAAATTGCATTATTTAACGATTCTAAATAAAATGCAAAGTACCAAGCTAAAATAAATACTATTAACATTATTATGAAAATGATAATGGCCAATAAAAAATAAAAAAAGCAAACAATAATGATCATTAAAATACTTAGTTTCATTGTTTTAAAATAGGCGCCTTTTTTAAAGATTATAAATAAATCTTTAAATTTTGGACGCATACCTAAGTCAGTATTCTTAAAGATATGTAAGATTCCTAATATAAGTGGTATGATAATGAAAATATTTACAATTATAAAAAATAAGATACCAAAACTACTCGGTTCATTAAATGAATTGAACGTTTCGTTTAGTGGTTGTTTATCAACATCTAATTGACGAATTGAACTTTGTTTATCAAATAAATAGCCGATATAAGGAATAAAAGCAAATGGTGTAATGATGGCTGAGACAATTAAGAAATATAATAATGTAATCCAATGATTGCCTTTACCATTTTTGAAATATCCTGAATAAAGTTTAAACATAAAAAGCCTCCTTATACATTTAAGTGAGAAAATGCCATAATTGATGTGAATCAACTATGGCATTATAACTATTCAATAGTTTCAGAGTTATTACTTGGGTATAATGCATTTTTATTTTTGTGATAGAAGTTGTAAATACCGCCATTTAATGTATAAGAAACAAAGAAGATTGAAACAATATATATAATCACACCAAGTATATAAATGGTAATATATAGCGCTTCTTGAGTAACTGGTAGGCTCATTTCTATCTTCATAAGTACCATTGCTAGTACAAATATAAATACGATATAGGCAATTATAAATAGTAAGTTATTGAATAGTAATTTCCATAAGCTATGTTTACCTTTGAATAATAATTTCCATGAAATGCTCAGTTTGTTTTTAGTAGATAATAAAGGTTTATCAATATGTACTAAAAATCCAGTAGATATGTAAAGTGAGAATAAGTAATAACAAATAAATAGTATGGACAATGCTATAATATTGATAGGATTATCCTCTATGTTAAACTCTGCTGAAGCTGAGAAAGGTGACACTTGTTCTGGATATATGGTAGACGAGACTTTTAAAATTAAAACTAGAATAGTACTAAATATAAAAAATGCAATCATTGAAATAGCTACCATTGCACTACTATATTTAAAAGTCGTTTTAAATAAACTTTTTTTAAAGAACATAAATAGATCTACGAACTGAGGTCGGACACCCATATCAGTATCTTTGCAGAACTTTGTTGCCCCTATAATTAATGGGAGTACAATTAGTGATAATGCAAAAAATAGTACTATAAGACCAATTAATCCTAATATGCTAGTTACTATTGGATGACTAATTGCAGTCGAAGTGAGTATACTTCCTAAAAATAAAAAAGCAGAAATATTCAAAGAAGTACCAATAAAAATTGAAGATAAAACTAATAATACAATCGTTTTTATATGATTACCTTTACCGTTCTTTAAGTAATCAAATTGAAATTTAAACATAAGAACCTCCTTATTTATATATAATAAGACTAATATACAAAATGGTAAAAATGTACCTCATTTGTTAAAAATATTTAAATAATACAAATAATGTAATATTACAAATGAGCACTTTGTTTGAAATCATATTAAATTGCTCATATATTGGGTATATAACATTGTAAGGAGTGAACAATGAAAAAGTTATTTCGAATTTTTATACTTTTTGTTACAGGGATAGCTATGGTTACAATGTTAATGCTTTTTAAAAGTCAAAATGGATTCGAAAGTATCGTAAATTATACAGATGACGTAAAAAAGCAAATTAAGCAAAAGGAAATAGCTATACGAACAGAGCAGTTAAAGAAAAACGATAAAACGGGTGACCGCTCTTTAGGTAACTATTATCAAGAAGGACAATGTACATTTTATGTATATGAACAAAGGTTAAAAAAGAATAAAAAGATGGGCTCTACTTGGGGCGATGCGAAACACTGGGATGACCGTGCTAAAGAAGCGGGTTATAAAGTGAATGGCCAACCAAGCGAAGGAGCTATATTACAAACAGATTATGGTGATTTAGGTCATGTTGCTATAGTTGAAGAAGTGAAAAATGATGGCTCTATTGTCGTTACAGATATGAACTATGAACAACCATATAAAGTTACAGAAAGATTAATCACATCTGATAGGCTACATAACTATCAATTTATTCATGAAAAAATATAAAAGGAGTGTTTAATATGAATATTTTCGTAATAGGTGCAAATGGACAAATCGGTCGTCATTTAGTGAAAAGTTTAGTTGAAGAGGGTAATGAAGTAACTGCTGGAATAAGAAAGAATAGTCAAGCAGATTTCTTTGAATCACTTGGAGCAAAAACAGCATTATTAGATTTAGAATATGATGATATCAATGACATTGCTAAAAAGTTAGATAATGCAGATAAAGTTGTGTTTACAGCTGGATCAGGTGGACATACAGGAGCAGATCAAACGATTATTATTGATTTAGATGGCGCTGTGAAATCTATAGAAGCAAGTAAACAAGCGAATGTTGAACATTTTGTACTCGTATCTTCATTTGATACAAGAAGAACTGCATTTGAAGGAGATTTAAAACCTTATACAATAGCTAAACACTATGCAGATGAACATTTAAGAAATGCTGGATTACCATACACAATCGTACATCCAGGTATTTTAATTAATGATGAAGCGACAAATAAAGTAGAAATTGCTGAAGAAGTTGAAAGAGGCAAGATTCCTCGTCAAGACGTTGCTACAGTGTTATTAGAAGTTTTAAATAATGATGAAAAAATAGGACAAGAATTCCAAGTAGTTTCAGGTGATACAGTGATTAAAGAGGCTGTAGACCAATATAAATAGTCATAAGTAAGGGATGATATGATGGTTAAATTTGCAATTTTAACGGATATACATGGAAATGCAGATGCATTGAATGCCGTCCTCAATGATATAGATAATCGAAAAGACATCGAACACATTTATAATTTAGGTGACAATATCGGTGTAGGACATCGAACAAATGATGTATTAGATATTGTTACGCACCGTGAAGATATGACATATATATCAGGTAATCATGATGAAGCAATCATGTCGGTTGCTAATCAAGAACCATATCCAGAAAGTTTGAAAAATAAATTTTACGAACATCATCAATGGATTGTTGAACACTTAGATCCTAAATATTATACTTTTTTATCACAACTCAAACGTGAACATACAATTGAAATAGATGGATTAAGATTTTATTTTACACATTATCGCATTCAAGAAAAAAATCTTCAGAAACATATTAGCGAAGATCCATTTGAACCGATATTAGATCCATCTTTAGAACATGTACATGAATTATTTAATGGTATTGACGCTGACTTTGTTACGTTTGGTCATAATCATGTGTTACATCATTTCGATGATATAGAAACGATTTATTTTAATCCAGGATCAGTAGGATTAAATAATGGTGCTTATGCTGTGTATGGTGTGGTTGAAGTTAAAGAAGGTGCAATTAATGTAGAAAGAATTAAAGTGCCGTATGACAATCAACCATTCTTAAAAGGCTTTGATGAACACGATGTACCAGGTAAACAGTTAATATTTGAGTCATTTATTTAATAGTAATTAAAAGGAGTGAGACATGATGTCTCACTCCTTTTTGTATAAAAGATATCGTGCGATTGCCCCCGAAACGCACGATATCTCGGCAAAATCCGAAAGTCTTCGTGCGATTGCCCCCTGAACGCACGATATCTCGGCGAATTCCGAAAGTCTTCGTGCGATTATACCCGAAACGCACGATATCTCGGACCAGCACAAACGCTCTCTATCAAAAACGACTGGAACTATTTGTTCCAGTCGTTTTCTATTTATCGTTTTAATGTGTCGCGTGCTCCATACAACATATAGCTGATCGATCATGATGTTGATTACTTGTTTCAAGTTGAATCGTAGCATGCTGAATTGATTTATGACTTAAATCGTGATTGATTTCATCAATAATAACATCACATTCTGAAATTGTTTTGTCTGCTTTAACTACAGCATGACAACTTAAAGCTGTTAAATCACTCGTTATTGACCATATGTGTAAGTCATGTACTTCATCTATATCAGGGTGTGATTGTATTGTTTCAGTTATTTCGTGCATATTGATATGAGAAGGTGCGCCTTCCATTAATACATTAAGTGCTGATTTTGTAACGCCATAGCCACTTCGAATAATCAATAATGCTACGAGAACACTAGCAATTGGATCTGCCAAGTTCCAACCAAATCCCATCATAAGTAGGGCTGCAATTATGGCACCAACTGAACCTAATAAATCTCCAAGAACATGTATGAAAGCACCTCTCATATTTAAATTATTCTTAGTATCAGATCCTTTAAACATCATCCACGCTACGAAAATATTTACTAGTAGTCCTATCACACTGATAAGAAGCATTCCTGTAGATGCAACTTCTGGTGGATCTATTAATCTGAAAATCGCTTCATAAAAGATGTAAATACTAATAGCAATTAGGAGTACACCATTTAATAAAGCAGCTAATATTTCAAAGCGTTTATAGCCATAAGTTTTAATTCTATTAGCAGCTCTTTCACCGAATTTGAATGCAAGTAATGCGATGAATAGTGAAAGTGCATCACTAAGCATATGTCCTGCATCTGAAAGTAAAGCTAAACTGTTGGTAACATAACCACCAATAACTTCAACAATCATAAATAGGGTAATGATTAAAAATGAAATGAATAGTATTTTCTTATTATTTGTATGGACGTGATTATGATCATGTCCATGGTGTTCATGTCCCATTGGAACACCTCCAATTTATAGATTAATGATGCGCATGTGAGATTGCTTGTTTTAAAAATAATATGACGTGATCGTCATCGATAGAATAGTAGATACTTTTGCCTTCGCGTTCGAATTTTACGAGGCGTAAATTTTTCAAAAATCTAAGTTGATGTGAAACAGACGATTGACTCAATTCAAGTGTTTCAGCAATACATCCAACTGAATGTCTACCTGTACATAATAAGTGCAAGATTTTAACTCTAGTTGGATCACTTAATGCTTTAAAAGTTTGTGATACAAGTAAAAGTGTTTCATCATCTAAAGTGATATGATTTTCCATATTGAACGACCCCCAACATATGAATATGTGTTCATATGTGTATTCTATTATGTATCTTATCAGATGTCAAACTAAGTTCGTTGACAACTTATAATGTATTATGAGATGTTTAATTTTATAATTAGTATGGAGGCGTATACGGTGAAGGTTTATGGATTAACAGTAGATAATGAAACAAGGTGTGAACATTACCAAACGCCTTTAGATATTATTGCGATAAAATTTAAATGTTGTAATAAATTTTATCCATGTTATAAATGTCATGATGCATGTGAAAATCATGAAGCAAAGAGATGGAATCAAGATGAATTTAATGAACAGGCTATCTTATGTGGCGTTTGTAATCAGACAATGTCGATTAATGAATATATGATGACAGAAGTCTGTCCGCATTGTGATGCGAGGTTTAACGATCGATGTAAATATCATCATCATTTATATTTTAAAATTTAAACGAGTGACAACTTTTTTAAAGGTAATTTATTACAAAATGTGTTATACTATTTTTAACTTTAAAAATGAAGAAATAGTGAATGTTGATATAAAAAAAGGAGGACATTAAATGAAAGATTTGATAAAAGGTCATATATTAAGTGGCGAATTTGATACAGCATATAGATTAATGTCCGAAGTGGATTTCTTAACATTCGAGGAACACTTCATTTCAGCAGCTCACGAAGAAGAAAGCACAATGTTCTATACGTTTATATTGGATTCTATTAAGAAAGAGGAATCAAGTGAATTACATGATTTAGCTTTCTTGCTTCATGTTTATCCATATAGTGAACATGAAGGTGCTTTCCATACAGCGTACTATCATGCAGAACGTTCTGTGAAATTAACGGATTATCAAGAAGTAAAGAGCTTGTTACAAATGCTATTACTTCATGCAATTCCAGAACCGTTGCTTACAAATAAGCAAGCGTTTGATATAAGTAAACAGATCTTAAAATTAGATCCTGAAAATAAAGTTGCTCGGAATATTATGAAAGAAACCGCTAAGAAAATGGACCAAGTTGTTGTTGATTTTGAACAATTATCTAAGTCACAAAATGCATAAATCTAGTCTGTTGACTAGGTTTATTTTTTATGGCATTATAACAAAGTTGTAAAAATAAAATTTAGGAGAAATGAATGGAGAATAAATTAAAAAGAAGAATTATTATGATTGTGTTTTTAGTCGGAACATTTTTTATGATTTTAAATGAAACACTATTGAATATAGCTTTAAAAGAATTAATGACAGTCTTTCATGTAGACGCACCAACTGTTCAATGGATGGCAACAGGATTTATGTTAGTGATGGGTGTATTAACTCCGTTGTCCGCAGTAGTTAATCAGTGGTTTACAACGAGAAGACTGTTTTTAGGTTTAATTACGGTATTTACAATTGGAACGTTAATTGCAGGTTTGGCTGTTAATTTCCCAATGTTATTAGTAGGAAGAATGATTCAAGCAGCAGGGACTGGCTTAATGATCCCGACTGTTATGAATGCGATGCTTTTACTTTATAATGAAAGAGAACGTGGAAAAGTGATGGGACAATTTGGTCTTGTAATTATGTTTGCACCAGCTTTAGGGCCAACATTATCCGGAGTGATTGTTGATTTCATGGGTTGGAGATGGTTATTCTTAATCGTTGTACCTTTCATGTTATTCACATTTATCTTTGCATTTAAGTATTTACAAAATGTTGGAGAGATTACAAAACCTAAAGTGGATATCCCTTCAATTATTCTATCTACTATTGGTATTGCTTCAATAATATATAGTGTATCTTCTGTCAGCAGTACAGTAGGCGGATTTACAAATTTAAAAATCATCATTACTTTAGTAATAGGTATTATCGCAATGGCATTATTTGTGATGAGACAACTAAAATTAGAAGAACCATTACTCGATTTAAAAGTTTTCAAATATCATAACTATACCAAAGGTGTTATAGTCTTTGTCGTTGTTATTATGACAATGTTTGCGTCTGAAATTGTTATGCCAATGTATTTACAAGGGCCAATGGAGTTCAGTGCACGTATTGCAGGATTAATATTATTACCAGGAGCATTATTAAATGGATTCTTATCACCATTTATGGGAGCAATATTCGACAAAGTAGGGCCAAGAAAACTTGTAGTTCCTGGCTTGATTGTATTACTTTGTGTGACGATATTTTACTCAATGATTCACCCAGGTATTTCAGTTTGGATTTTTGTTTTAGTTTATATTATTTTAATGATCAGTATTTCTGCAGTATTAATGCCTGCAAATACAAATGCTTTAAATGCATTACCTAAAGAAATGTATCCACATGGTACAGCTGTATCTAATATGTTACAACCAATTGGTGGAGCATTAGGTATCGCGATATTTGTTAGTATTATGAATAGTGGACAAAAGTCAGCACTTGAAGGCATCGCGAGTCCTACTACAGAACAAATTAATCATGCTATGACAATTGGTATACACCATTCATATTGGTTTGGTATTGTATTATTAGCTTTAACAATTTTCGTAGGATTCACGATTACGAGAGCGAATTACAGTCAATCGATTGAAGAAAAACAACAATAATAAGTTTACACTTAGTGTGAAACAGGCATCTTTTCTTGAAAAAGATGCCTGTTTTTTTATGTTATTCTTTTTCATATATGGAATATTTTCGGATAATGTGGGTAAAATAATAAATGTTGAACAATTTTTTTGAGGAGGAACTTTTGTGTCAAATGTAAGAGAAGCAACAAAAATTGGTTTTGCCTATGTCGGAGTAGTAGTGGGAGCAGGATTTTCAACGGGACAAGAAGTCATGAAATTCTTCACACATTATGGACTTTATGGCTATTTAGGCGTACTCATTTCTGGTATTATGCTTGCATTTTTCGGGAGACAAGTTGCAAAAATCGGTACGGCATTAGATGCGGACGATCATAGTTCTACAATTCAATATTTATTTGGTAAATGGGGCATCATCGTTGATTATGTTTTAATTTTCTTCTTATTTGGTATATCCGTCACGATGATTGCTGGCGCGGGGTCAGCCTTTCAAGAAAGCTTTGGTGTACCAACATGGTTAGGCGCTTTAATTATGTGCGTGGTTATCTATGTGACGTTACTCTTGGATTTCGATAAAATCGTTAAAGCACTAGGTGTTGTAACACCATTTCTTATAGCGGTAATATTAATTATTGCTGGTTATTTCTTCTTAAATGGAAGTATTGGTATTTCAGAAATTAATAATACTGTTGAAGAACCAAGTTTATTCTGGGGAATCGCTCAAGGTTTTATTTATGGGGGCTTGGCATTCTCAGTCGGTTTCAGTACATTAATTGCTATTGGTGGAGATGCGGATAAACGAAAAGTATCTGGTTTAGGTGGCGTCATTGGTGGCGTTATATATTTAGTATTATTAGCGCTTATCAATTCTGGATTGTTGGCAGAATACCCATCAATTAAAAATATAGAAATACCAACATTAGCACTTGCACGTGAAATTTCACCTATTATAGGTTTGGCATTGTCAGTGATCATGTTGATGGTTATGTATAATACTATTTTAGGATTGATGTATTCATTTACTGCACGATTTACAACACCATTTTCGAAAAAATATATCGTGTTACTAACTATTGTTATGTTATTAGCTTATGCATTAAGCTTTGTTGGATTCTCGGCATTAATTGATAAATTGTATCCAGCTATGGGTGTAGTAGGTTTATTGATATGTATTGCAATTGTTGTAAAATATATTTCTAGAAAAAAAGACAATAAAAAACATATCGCATAAAATAATTGAATATGTTAAACTGTCTTCTTACATGAGGAAGTGAACATATGAAAAGGAAAAAACGAAGATTGTTGATTTTGACTATTGCGATCATCGTTGTTGTGAGTTGCTTTTATATTTACAATAAGTACCAAGAACAAAAGCAACGAGAAATGGCATTGGAAGCGCAAAGAGCAAATCAATTATTACTTAACAATAAAAAAGTGAAATTAATACGAGATGTTTCATACGGGCATCAAGCACCTAACAGTCAAATGGATATTATTATGCCATCGAAGATGAATAAAAACAAAAAATTACCAGTTATTTTTTGGACACATGGTGGTGGGTTTATCGCAGGAGATAAGCGACATAAGAATCCATACTTAGCTCAAATTGCTGAAAAAGGTTATATCATCGTGAATGTAAATTATGCTTTAGCTCCGGATTCTCAATATCCGACACCAATTAAGCAATTACAACAAGCAACGAAGTATACATTGAAATATAAAGATAAATTTAATATAGATGATAGCCAAATCTTGTATGGTGGAGATTCTGCTGGTGCTCAAATTGCAAGTCAGTTTGTTGCTATTCAAACGAATCCAAGATTGCAACAACAAATGGATATGAAACCGATCATAAAAACGGAGAACTTAAAAGGCGCGATATTGTTCGGTGGATTATATAATATGCAAACAGTAAGAAGTACTGAATTTCCAAGAATTGATTTATTTATGACAAGCTATACAGGTTCTAAAAAATGGGACCATAACTTTGCACAGATTAATCAATTATCTACTGTGGAACAAGTAACGAAACATTATCCACCTACATTTTTAACGGTAGGAGATGCAGATCCATTTGATCCACAAAATAGGGAATTTGATAAAGTGCTGAAAGAACAAGGAATAGAAACAACGACATCATTCTTTGATGGCACACATGGTTTACGACACCAATATCAATTCCATATGAACTTAAAAGAATCTAAAAAAACATACAATAGTGTAATGATGTTCTTAGGTGCAAATACGAATCAGTCTCCTTATGAAAATAATGCAAACCAAGATTCTGAAACTGTAATTAAAGAAAACTAAAAAAGACAAACTAAGCATTTAAATGTGTTTAGTTTGTCTTTTTTTATAATAATTTTGCCATGACAAATTCGTCATAAAATCTATCATTAAAGTATAGCGTATCTTCTTTTTTGCCTTCATTTTTAAAGCCAAATTTCTCATATAGACGATAGGCAGGTTCGTTTTCAGTTACTACAGTAAGTTCAAGTCTATGCAGTTCTTGTTTAACTGCCCAAGCTTCAGTTTCCTGTAATAATTTAAAACCAATACCTTTATTTCTGAATGAAGGTAGGATGCCCATTGCAACTTTAGCAGCATGGCGATTTCGTTTTGTTCTGCCACCTTGAATCGTTGCATATCCAATCAATGTTTCGTTTAACTCAGCAATAATAATTGTTGAATTAGAGGTTGTTATCATTTCTTCTAAAAATAAAGTTTGGTTTTGTATTGAAATTTGATGTTCACCTGGATTAAATAAAAGGTATTCTGATTGATTAATGACACTATCTAACAGTTTGCTGAAGTTTTCAACATCGTTAATTCGAATCTCACGTATGATTTCTTTCATAAAATGTCTCCTATTTCTATTTATAAATTTCAATCAGTGGTATATTAATGGTAAATATACAATAAGTAATAAATATTATAACACATTTGTAAACATTGAATACAAGGAGTGCGACATATGACTGCAAATATTTTTATTTCTGGTGGTTCAGGCTATATAGGCAAGCATTTAATCACAACTTTAAAGGACGTCGGTCAATTATATACAATTACAAAATATGAAGCTGATATGACAGATAGCGATGTGAATTGGAGACAATGTGATATTTATATCTTGAAGGATATGATAGCAGCATTAGAAGACATTGATATTGCTATTTACTATTTAGATGCGAATAAAAAATCTGCAAAACTGACGCAAAGTATGGCAAGAAATTTGAATATGATAGCTAGTGACAACATGGCTAAAGCGTGTAAAGCAAATCAAGTAAAGAAAATTATTTATATCCCAGGTTCACCGTTCGATCAAGAAACAATTGAAATATTATCTTCAACTGGGATAGAAGTTGAAGTGACAGAACAAACCATAAGAAGGCCAGCTGTTTCTATTGAATTACAAAAATCTAAATACGATGATGTAAGAAGTGTTGATCGAATGCCATTACCATATCAATGGGATTTAGAAGATGCTGTAACACATTATTTTAATTGGTTAGAAGAAACAAGTGGGACATTAGTGACGACAGAATTGATTGGGGATACATATCACGTTCATTTTAAAAATAGAAAGAAATCTATTCTTAAACTACAACGCATCAATCCGAGTATTGACCCGAATGTTATCCAATTTAAAGTTGTTGGTGGAACATTATCTGTGAATAAGTTTGAAGATAACGGTATGTTAGAATTTAGAAAGCTCACTTGGACGAACGAATTTATGGTGCATTTATTTAATTATGTACCGAGAATTCCATGGAGTATATATTATTTATCTCAAGCACCAATTCATAATGTTACGATGAAAGGCTTTGAGGTAGACTGTAGAATAAAAGATTTTCAATTGCGTATGTTAGACGGAGAAGTAAAAAAATATACAAAGTAAGAGGCATAATATGAAATTACTAATAATAGAAGATGACGAAACATTATTTAACATAATGAAGAGACAGCTTGAAAAATGGGGATGGACTGTTTATGGTATCAATGACTTTAGCTTAGTATTTAAAGAGTATCAAGATATTGAACCAGATTTAGTTATTATAGACATTCAATTACCTCAATATGATGGATTTTATTGGTGTCGTATGATTAGAAATCATTCTAATTTACCAATTGTTTTTCTATCTTCAAGAGATCACCCGATGGATCAAGTAATGAGTATGGAACTTGGGGCGGATGATTTTATTCAAAAACCATTTCATACAGAAGTACTCGTAGCTAAATTACAAGCAATCTATCGTAGAGTGTATCAATATAATAAAGAAGAACCGAGAATGAAATATTGGAATAAAGCACGTGTGGATTTTGGAAAACACATTATTGAAGGCAATGATATAACAGTTTCACTCACTAAAAATGAAATGTTTATTTTAGAGATTTTACTGAATCATAAAAATGAAATTGTTAGTCGAGATACAATCATCACTGCGCTATGGGATGATGAACAGTTTGTGAGCGATAATACATTAACAGTGAATGTGAACCGTTTAAGAAAAAAGGTAGCTGAACTTGGGCTCAATCATTTTATAGAAACAAAAGTAGGCAAAGGCTATATTGCGCATGATCCGGAGGGGTAGTATGTTAATACAATTTTTGAAAGAAAGATTAGCTTGGATCTTGCTGTTTATTCTTCTGCAACTGGTGATTGTGTTGATGAGTTGGTTAGACGTTGCTGTATCAACTACAAGCGCTTTCTATATACTAGGCTTAAATTTAATTATTTTCATTTTGTTTATTTGGTTGATTTATTCTCGTGAGACGCGTTTTTATAGCGCGTTAAAGGATAATGTCTCAATAAAAGAAATTGAACATAAAGGTTTAAATCATTCGGCTTACGAACACATTATATTTAATTACATAAGAAATTATAATGAGAACGCAGAGCGTACACTTCATGAACAAAATAATGAAATTCAATTTACTAAAAATGACTTGCTGGATTGGATACATGAAGTGAAAACACCAATCACGGCGATGAAATTAATACTTGATCAAGTAGAAGATAAAGAATTGAAAGACGATTTATTTTTTGAATGGAGTCGTATAGATTATTTACTCGATCAACAGTTATATATTCGAAGGTTAACATCGACAAGTAATGATTTTTATTTTGATCATTATTCCATTAAAGATATGGTGATCAAAGAAATTCAACAATCTAGAAATATCAGTATGTCTAAAGGCATTGGCTATGAATTATTACTAGAAAATCAAAATGTATATACGGATGAAAAATGGTGCCGTACAGTTATTAGACAAATATTGAATAATGCATTGAAGTATACGGAAAATGGAGACATCACGATTCGTACATCTATCGTCCATGGACAAATATGTTTATCAATAGAAGATTATGGACGAGGTATCTTAGCCCGAGACTTACCTAGAATTTATGAACGTGGATTCACGTCAACGACTAATCGAAGAGAAACGACAGCGACAGGTATGGGGCTCTATTTAGTAAAAGAAATTGCGAATGAATTACATATTAACGTTAACGTGACATCTATTTACGGAGAAGGTACAACAGTTGCGCTGACATTTCCTAATCCTAATGACTATACTTCGCTTGAACAAGCAAGTGACAAAAATGTCACTTCAAAACGATAAAATGTATGAAGATTCGAAGGAACCATACTGAATTTGTCTATAAGATTAAGTTATAAACAAATTTCAAAGGAGTTTTATAAATGAGTATTTTAAAGACTGAACAACTCGTGAAAATTTATGGTTCTAAAAAAAATCAACAAGAAGTATTAAAGAAAATAGATATGACAGTAGAAAAAGGTGAATTTATAAGCATTATGGGGCCATCAGGTTCTGGTAAAACAACATTGCTTAATGTGTTAAGTTCAATTGATTATGCTACAACAGGTCGTATTGAAATCAATGGGCATCAATTACAAGACATGAATAATAAACAAATGTCTAATTTTAGAAAGAAAGAATTAGGTTTTATTTTTCAAGAGTATAATTTATTAAATACGTTAACTGTACAAGAGAATATTATGTTGCCATTAACGATTCAAAAGATTTCAAAGCAAGAAGCACGTTTAAGATTTGAAAGTATATGTAACACGCTTGGTATTAGCGATATAAAAAATAAATATCCTAATGAAATTTCTGGAGGACAAAAGCAAAGAACATCTGCAGCAAGAGCATTTATAGGACAGCCTTCAATCATCTTTGCTGATGAACCAACCGGCGCTTTAGATTCCAAATCAGCATCAGATTTATTAAATAAATTGAATCAAATTAACGAAACAACACAATCTACAATTGTAATGGTCACGCATGATTCAGTTGCAGCTAGCTATTCTAATCGTGTTATCTTCTTGAAGGATGGAAAGATTTATTCTGAATTATATAAAGGAGAAGATGATAGAAAGGCATTTTATAAAGAAATCATCAAAACACAAAGCGTGTTAGGTGGTGTTATCAATGACCTTTAATCATATCGTGCTTAAAAATTTAAGGCGTAATATCCGACACTATAGTATGTTTGTGTTCTCCATTACGATAAGTGTGATGCTATTTTTTGGATTTACGACTTTGAAATATTCAGATGACTTGAGTAGTCTACAAGGTGGCGTTAAACCAGGTGCGGCAATTAAAGTAGGTATAACAATATTAGTCGTAATCATTGTTGTGTTTTTGCTTTATGCTAATAAACTATTCATCAAAAGACGTTCAAGAGAAATAGGGTTGTACCAACTCATCGGTATGACGAAAAGAGAAGTATTTAAAATATTTGCATTAGAGAATTTTCTACTGTTTGGATTAACAGTAGTTATAGGATCATTTTTAGGATTTTTTTCTTCCAAATTTTTATTTATGATTTTATATAAAATTATTGACTATAAACAAGAAACGCATTTGAATTTTAGTGTTGAAGCATTATTACAAACAATGCTCTTAATGTTTGTAGTTTATATTATTATTTCTGTTCAGAATTATATATTCATCAAAAGAAAGACCATTTTAGATTTGATGAGTGAATTTAATGCGACGGATACTAAAATCAAAAAAATAAAATTATATGAACTCATATTTGGCGCCTTTGGTATCGCAATGATTATATATGGATATTATTTATCTAGTGTAATATTTGAAAATATCAGTGGAAATGGTATGACGCAATTATTCATGAGAATGATTTTAATATTATTTTTAACAATCGTTGGGGCATACTTATTATTTAGATGTTCGATTTCATTAATTTTTAATACAATTCGTAAATATAAAAAAGGCATGTTAAGTGTGACTGATGTTGTTTCAACTTCTTCTATTATGCACAAAATGAAAACGAACGCATTGTCGTTAACAATCATTTCTATTGTGTCAGCCTTAGCAGTCGGTTTATTATCATTAAGCTATATTTCTTATTATAATGCTGAAGATACTGCACGAGGATCTGCACCTGATGATTATGTATTTGTAAATAAAGATACAAGCATGAAATTCAAACAAGCATTGAAAGATGAAAATATAAAATTCGAAGAAAAAAACTTTGAAGTTACACGCTATGTAGTTGATGATTCAAAAGTGTTTCATTTTCCAAATGATACGACGACACAACATGATTCAAACTCAGCATCCACAATTGCTAAAGCTTCAGATTTTAAAGATATAAATTTAAGAAATGATGAAGTGGCAGTTGTCGGTTTCAATGATATATTGG
Organism: Mammaliicoccus sp. Dog046; assembly: GCF_034039665.1. NCBI lineage: Bacteria > Bacillati > Bacillota > Bacilli > Caryophanales > Staphylococcaceae > Mammaliicoccus > Mammaliicoccus sp. Dog046. Next base: position 488,955 of record NZ_CP120131.1, read on the forward strand.
AAAAAATGGTTGATGTTCAAGAAAATGAACACATTAGTTATGAATTAGATAACAAAACAAAAAATCTTAAAGTAAAATCAATTAGTAAAGACCCAGTATTATCAATAGTCGTTACGCACAATGCACCAGTTTATGTTGTGTCAGATGATACGTATAATAAAATGAAAACCCATGAAGCTAAAAATGAAAGTATAAATGAGCAATTTGGTGTTAATCTTAAAAATAGTGCTGAAAGTAAACAAGCAGATAAAATATTTGATAAAGTGAAAACCGAAAACGATTTGTCTGAATCATATTTTAAAGTATATCAATCAGCGAAAAGTAGTCTCGGATTAATGCTATTTATACTTGGATTTTTAGGCATTGCCTTCTTGTTATCAACAGGATGCATCATTTATATTAAACAAATAGATGAAACTGAAGATGAAGTGTCTAATTATAGTATATTAAGAAAATTAGGTTATACATCGAAAGATATGTCTAAAGGTATTGCATTGAAAATTGGTTTTAATTTTGCGTTACCACTAATCATTGGATTGTGTCATGGATATTTTGCTGCAAAATCAGCATGGTTCATATTTGGACAATCTTTCTATACGCCTGTTATTATTGTGATGACATTATACTCGATTATTTATATCCTATTTGCGATTTTAGGCTATGTACATTCGAAGCGGGTTATACAACATGTACTTTAAATTTTTAAAAGACTAATGCTTGTCATTAGTCTTTTTTTATGGTATAAAATATCAATGTGAACTTTGAGTTTTCGGAAAGTTTACAATTCAGTTAAATATTTAAAATTAGCTTAATAATAGTGGTAGAATTGAATTTGAAAGAGTACAATGAAAGAGTAATTATAAGAATTTAAGATGTATATTTTGGGAGGATTACTAATGTTTAATAAGAAGAAGGATAAGTTTGGTATCCAGCTAGAAGCGATAGCTGAGAATTTAAGCCGTGCATCAGTAGAATTTGGAGAAATGGATTTTGACTCTGAATTCGATCTAAAAGCTTATTCAGATAAAATAAAAGCGTATGAGTCTAATGGTGATGATTTAATGCACCAAATGATTACGGATTTGAACCAAACATTTATTACACCAATCGAAAGAGAAGATATTTTAGAACTTTGTGACGCTTTAGATGATGTTTTAGATGAAATGGAAGAAACTTCAGCAATGTTTGAAATGTATTCAATTAGCTATTCAGACGAGTATATGGCTGAATTTGTTAAGAATATTCAAGCAGCTGTTAAAGAAATCGAAATCGCTGTAACGCTTGTTGCTGAGAAGAAATTCTCACATATCCGCGTACATTCTATTAACATTAAAGAATATGAAACGAACTGTGACAGTATTTTAAGACAGTCTATTAAATATATATTCAATAGTGAAACAGATCCAGTTACATTAATCAAAGTTAAAGATATTTATGAGTCATTAGAAGACGTTGCAGATAAATGTCAATTAGTAGCAAACAAACTAGAACAAATTATTATGAAAAATAGCTAAGGAGTTTTAAACATGGATAGTTTACTCATTATTACCGTAGCTATTGTTGTGTGTGCGTTACTTTTTGACTTTATTAATGGTTTCCATGATACAGCAAATGCTATCGCAACAGCAGTATCTACAAAAGCACTTAAACCAAGACATGCAATTTTACTCGCAGCCGTTATGAACTTTATCGGTGCATTGATGGCTACAGGTGTAGCTAAGACAATTGCGAAAGATATTGTTGACCCATTTAAATTAGAGAATGGTTCGATAGTTATTTTAGCTGCATTACTTTCAGCAATCACATGGAACCTAGTCACTTGGTACTTCGGTATTCCAAGTTCATCGTCACATGCACTTATAGGATCAATTGCAGGTGCAGCAATCGCATCAGCAGGATTTGGTGTATTACACTATCAAGGGTTCTCGAAAATTATATTAGCGTTAATCGCATCTCCAATTCTTGCGTTTATCGTTGGTTTTATTATGTACTCTATATTTAAAGTAGTGTTTAAAAATAATAATTTAACGAAAACAAATAGAAACTTTAGATTTATACAAATCGGGACAGCAGCATTGCAAGCATTCTCCCATGGTACAAATGATGCTCAAAAAGCAATGGGTATCATCACAATGGCTCTTATTTCTGCAAACATGCAATCTACAACTGATATTGAATTATGGGTTAAAATTAGTTGTGCGACTGCAATGGGATTAGGAACAGCAGTAGGTGGTTGGAAAATCATTAAAACTGTTGGTGGAAATATTATGAAAATACGCCCAGCTAATGGTGTAGCAGCAGATTTATCATCAGCTGCAGTAATATTTGGTGCAACATTTATCCATTTACCAGTTTCAACAACACATGTTGTATCATCTTCAATATTAGGTGTAGGTTCATCACAACGTGTTAAAGGTGTTAAATGGACAACAGCACAAAGAATGATTATTACTTGGATTATTACATTACCAGTTTCAATCTTACTTGCATTTATCATTTACCATATTTGTGCGTTATTTGTATAAAAAATTTTAAAAACGCTTGAGGTATATATTACCTCAGGCGTTTTTTTGATATTTATAGTGTTTTTTGATATTTATAGTGTTTTTTGATTAATGTGAGATAGGGACGGTCGTAGATTAACTTTGTAGTTAAGCGACAAGATTGGGTAAGTCGTAGATTAACTTTTGAATTAAGCGACGAGATGGCCAAAGTCGTAGATTAACTCTTGAATTAAGCGACGAGATGAGTGAAGTCGTAGATTAACTTTGTAGTTAAGCGACAAGATTGGGTAAGTCGTAGATTAACTTTTGAATTAAGCGACGAGATGGCCAAAGTCGTGAGTTAATTCCAAAGTTAATCCAAGAGATGACCAAAGTCGTGAGTTAACGCCAGAGTTAATCCAAGAGATGGCCAAAGTCGTGAGTTAACTCCGAAGTTAATCCAAGAGAAAGCCGAAGTCGTGAGTTAACGCCAAAGTTAATCCAAGAAAAGGGCCAAGTCGTGAGTTAACTCCGAAGTTAATCCAAGAGAAAGCCGAAGTCGTGAGTTAACGCCAAAGTTAATCCAAGAGATGAGGTAAGTCGTGAGTTAATTCCAAAGTTAATCCAAGAGTCGTATCCCAAACTTCTATATAAAATGAAAAAAGGTTCAGACCTTAAGTCTGAACCTTTTCGTTATTAATGAATGTATGAATAGTTGTAAACTTCTGATGCTGGTATTGTTCTGTAGTCTGTTACGCCTGGTGGTGTATTGTAGTTTGTTTCAGAAATAAGCAAACTTCCATCAGCGTTGATTGATTCAACATAAGCAACGTGTCCATATTGTCCAGCTGTTGACTGCATGATTGAACCGACTGCAGGTGTGCTATCTACACGGAAACCGTCAGCTTGTGCTGCGCCTGCCCAATATTTAGCGTCTCCCCAGTATGTACTAATTGAACTTCCAGCTTGTCCTCTACGATCAAATACATAATATGTACATTGACCCCAGTCATATAAATTTTGGTCATTAAATGATTGATTGCCAGTTGTTTGAGTTGGTTGTGTATTACTTGCTGTTGTAGTTGCAGTTTCACTTCCGCTTCCACCAGCAATTTTTAATGTTTGACCAGGATAGATAATATAACCTTGTAATTGATTTGAATTCATAAGTTGGTCAACTGAAACACCATGTTGTTGAGCGATAACGTCTAATGAATCGCCGCTTTTCACTGTGTATGTAGAACCTGAAGTTGCTGTACTTGTACTATCTTGAGAGCCACTTCCTCCAGCTGAACTACTTCCGTTTACAGTAATGACTTGTCCTGGGAATATCATGTTACCTGAAATATTGTTATTAGATTTCAGTTGGTCAACAGATGTACCATATTGATCGGCTATTTGCCATAAAGACTCACCATTTTTTACAGTATGTTGTGTAGATGCGTCTGCATCATGATGTGTAGCTAATGCTGCAACACCTGAAACTGCTGTTACTGCGAATGCAAATTTTTTCAAAGGCTTATCCTCCTCGTTTATCGTAAAATGTATAGAAACAGTTATCTGTAAATATATAAATCCTTCGATACCAGTAATGGTAACAAAAATCGTTATAGAAGTACTCTATGTCATCACTTTGTAATGAAAATACAATAATTGATGAATGACGAGTTTATGTGAAATGAAAGCGTAAAACTTGTGGGAATGGGATATTTTCGATATGTAAAAATATGTATGTGAATGGAATGTTACAGAAGGGTGATGTCTTCATGTTTGAAAAGTGATGCTATACGATGTAAAATGTTGGTATCACTTAAGAGAAGGAATGATTACGAATGAGTTATGAACAACATTATGATTCCCATAGCGCTAGTGATTCACATGGCTCAGCGATTAGAAAAACATGGTTATACTTTTTATATTATTGGGTGATATTTGGTGTCGGTACTTATATAGGACAATTTGTACCACCAGCATTATATTTACCAATATCAATTGGTTTATTTGCATTAATAATGATTTCACTTTTTGTAAAATCTTCTAGAAAATTTAGCGGACTGATTTCAAATGTGTTTGCATTCTTAATAGGTGTACTTTCATATACATCATTTATGTATTATCTTGGTGCATTAGGCACGCAAGCATTTTATGGAAATATTGCATTAGCTATCGGTGCATTTGCGGCATTTGGAATATTAGGTTATTTCATGATTGACGATGCATCTGGTTTAGGAAAATATTTATTCGTAACATTAATCGCATTAATCGTAGCAAGTTTTGTTGGTTTATTCATAAATAATCCAATTTTCCATACTGTTATTTCAGTAATTGGTCTTGGCTTGTTCTTGCTGTATACTGTTTATGATTTTAATAGAATGAAATTGGGGAACTTCTCACCTAGAGAAATGGGATTCAATTTATTTATTAACTTATTAAATATCATCATGCATATCTTAAGACTTGCGAGTATTTTAAAGGATTAATATAAAACTAAGTAAGCTCTGCCGATGTTATACAGGTGCAGGGCTTACTTTTTTTGAACGGCAAACTTTGCGAGATTGATGCAATATTGTATAATAAGTATGTTAAATAACTCACTTTGAAAGAGAGATGGAATTATGGGACGTAAATGGAATAATATTAAGGATAAAAAAGCCCAAAAAGATAAAAATACGAGTAGAATATATGCGAAATTTGGTCGTGAAATATATGTTGCTGCTAAATCAGGTGAACCAGATCCAGAATCTAACCAAAACTTGAAATTCGTATTAGAAAAAGCTAAAACTTATTCTGTTCCAAAACACATTATAGATAGAGCAATTGAAAAAGCAAAAGGCGGAGCAGAAGAAAACTTTGATGAATTACGTTACGAAGGATTTGGCCCAAGTGGTTCAATGCTTATTGTAGATGCATTAACAAACAACGTTAATCGTACAGCAAGTGATGTGAGAGCAGCATTTGGTAAAAATGGTGGGAACATGGGTGTTTCTGGTTCAGTAGCTTACATGTTCAATCATACAGCTGTATTTGCATTTAAAGGTAACTCTGCTGATGAAATCTTTGAAGTACTACTTGAAGCAGATTTAGATGTTAGAGATGTAATTGAAGAAGAAGAATTAACTATCGTCTATGCTGAACCTGATCAATTCGCACAAGTTCAAAATGTACTAAAAGAAAATGGTGTAGAAGACTTCGAAGTTGCTGAATTATCAATGTTAGCACAATCAGAAGTGACATTATCTGAAGAAGATCAAGAAACATTTGAAAAATTAGTAGACGCTATTGAAGAATTAGAAGATGTACAACAAGTCTTCCACAATGTAGATTTGTAAGGTTATCATATGATGAATAAAGAGAAATGGATTGAAACACTTCAACTTTCAGCACATCCAGAAGGTGGCTATTATAGAGAAGTGATCAAATCTAATCAATCACTAGAAAGTGGAAATGCGTTATTTACAAGTATCTATTTTTTATTAGAGAAAGATAATATATCTCATTTTCATAGAATTCAATCAGATGAAGTTTGGTATTATCATGCTGGACAGACGTTGACAGTGCATATGATATATCCAACTGGTGAATATAAAAAGGTCAAAGTAGGACCAAATGTTGAAAATGGCGATGTACTACAAACACTTGTACCTAAAGGTGTTATCTTTGCTTCAACAGTTGAAGGTGATAATGATTATGCTTTAGTAGGATGTATGTGTGCACCTGGATTTCAATTTGAAGCATTCGAATTATTTACACAAGATGAGTTATTACCTTTATATCCACAACATGAAGAAGCAATCAGAAAGTATGCATTTGCATCTGAAGAATAAAAATGAGGCTGGGACATAATATATGTCTCAGCCTCATTTTGTTATAGTTCGCCGTATACTTCTAAAGCTGTTTCTATAACGTATGATAATTTTTCCCATTGTGCATCTTCTGTTAAAATATTTCCTTCTTCAGTTGATGCAAATCCACATTGTGGACTTAAGCATAATTGGTCTTTGGCAACATATTGTGTTGCTTCATCAAGTCTGTTTAAGATGTTTTGTTTGTCTTCAAGTTCACCTGTTTTTGAAGTGAATAGTCCTAATACGATATAGGCATCTGTTCTATCAAAATGTCTTAAAGGTTCGAAATCACCAGAACGATTATCATCGTATTCTAAGAAGAAACCTTGTAATTTTTCAGTGAATAATTCTTTAGCAATTGGTTCATAACCACCTGAAATTGCCCAAGATGATTGGTAGTTACCACGACAAATATGTGTTGTAATAAGAAGGTCTTCAGGTAAATCTGCTAATGAATCATTGACTACTTTTGCAGCTAATTTAATCGCTTCTTCCTTCTCGTCTTCAGTGCGTTCTCTATTCTTAATTAATTGTTCTGTAGCAGCAAGGCCTGCCCAATAAACATCATCAATTTGTAAATAACGACAACCTAAGTCATAGAATTTCAAGATAGATTGACGATATGCTTCTGAAACATCTTTAGCAAATTCATAAATATCAGGATAAATGTCATGATTTAATATGTTTGGATGGAAGAGTTGGTTCGGACTAGGTATAGAAACTTTACTTACGGCTCTGCCATTCACCTGTTTATGTAAGTAATCGAAATGTTCAAAGTGTGGATGCTCTGGATTGAATTCGACTTTACTGACAACTTTAACATCATGTTTTTTCGTTTCAACACCGTTAAAAGTTAAACCAATTTCTGGTTCATAGTCTTCAACGCCAGTTAAGTTCTCTAAGAAATCAAAGTGCCAGTATGAACGTCTGAATTCACCGTCAGTAATACTTTTTAGGCCGATTTCTAATTGTTTTTCAATGATTTTGTTAATTTCTTGATCTTCTACTTTACGTAATGCATCTTCTGAAATCTCGCCATTTGAATATTGTTTACGTGCCTCTTTCAAAGGTTCCGTTCTCAATAAACTACCAACGTGATCTGCACGAAAAGGTCTTATTTGTTCTCCCAATGTGATTCACTCCTATGTATATACTCAAAAAATTCTGAATAATTTAATATTCATTAAAAGTATCAAAGTCATACATCGTTGTCAATTAAATTTTGTTATAATAAAAAATAAAAGGAGGGAAATAAACTTTTGGCAAACAAGAATAAAATTAAATCTAAAAGTAATACAAAAAAAACTAAAAAGAAACCTGCTATAACAAAGTCGAGAAAAAAATCTAAATCTAAAGATAAAAAAAGTAAATTCAAGAAAAAATACATATCTTGGCTGTTATGTGCGCTTTTGATTTTAGTTATTATTGTTTCTATTTATCATGTGTTTAAGCCTCTACCACATAATGTTTCTACTTTAAGTCCAGAATCGAGAACAAATAATTTAGAATTACTAACGGATGTGACTTATCAATCTGGAAATAAAGTAAAGGCAAAACAAGAAATATTTGATAAAGTAAATGAAACAATCGAAGAAGCGGATGACTTTATCATCATGGATATGTTCCTATTTAATGCATATAAAATGGATGACAGATCATATCCAAACATCGCAGACCGATTGACAAAGTCACTCGTTGCGAAGAAAAAATCCAATCCAAACATGAGAATTATTGTGGTGACTGATCCTCTTAATACATTCTATGGTTCATACACGCCACCAAATATTAAAGAATTAAAAGAGAATAACATCGAGGTACATTACACTAATTTAAGAAAATTAAGAGATGTGAACCCTATATATTCAGGCGGATATCGTACTTTTGGACAATGGTTTGGTAATAGTGAAAACGGTATGTTAAGAAACCCATTGAGTCAGCAAGCACCGAATGTAACAGTTAGAGGGTATCTTGATCTATTTAACTTGAAAGCAAATCATAGAAAGACACTTGTGACAGAGAAACATGGTATGGTCTTAACAAGTAACCCACACGATTCTAGTGGTTATCATCAAAATGTAGGCGTCCGGTTTACAGGTCCATTACAAAAATCGTTGATTAAATCTGAATTAGCTGTCGCAAATATGAGTGGGGCACACTATTCGGCAGATGACTTTAACATCAAAGAAAATAGTTGGGACGACGATGATGATTACAGTGTACAATTAGCAACAGAAGGAAAAATCAAAGAACAAATGATTAAACATATTAGAAAGCTTCAGTCTAAAGATCGTCTTTCAATAGGTATGTTTTATTTGTCAGATAGAGATGTTGTTAATGAACTCGTTAAAGCATCTAAGAGGAACGTAGATGTTAAACTGATCTTAGATATTAATAAAGATGCTTTTGGTAGAAAGAAAAATGGTGTACCTAATAAACCTGTAGCGAGTGAATTAATTAATCGCTCAAATGGTAATATTAAAGTACGATGGGCAATCACACACGGCGAACAATTCCATTCGAAATATTTATTGATGGAACAACATGAGAATAAAGATGCAACAATGATCTTAGGTTCTGCTAATTTAACAAAAAGAAATATCGGTGATTATAACCTTGAATCGGATATTATTATAAAAGGTAAGCAAGATAGTAAACCATTTAAAAAATTATCAAACACATTTAATGATGAATGGAACAATAAAAATCATAAGATGACATCACAATATAGTGACTATAAAGATGAATCACTGTTGAAAAAGGTATTATATCGTATACAAGAAAAAACTGGACTATCAAGTTTTTAATGAAATACGATTATCAATCAATATAAAGAAGCGGCTAGGACACAATCAAGTTGTCCTAGCCGCTTTATATTATCTATTCATCTTAATAATATTACGATACATAATATCAGCCATCTTATCTGATTCTTCTTCGCATCCATTTTTTAACCAACTATAAATAGAAGCAATTTGTCCACCTACAGTATAATCAAGAAAGAAATTAATATCTTGTATAGAGCTAATGCGTAGTATTAATTGTTCAAATCTTGTTCTGATTAATTTAATGAAATCTATTATAAATTCTCTTTCAGGATGAGCAACACATACGCTAGTGAAAAATCGCTGGTGTCTACTTACATAATAAAAGATATTTACAAAATATTGCTTAATATATTTATGTCGATCGTCAGGATGATCGATGAGTAACTGTTCGATGTTATCCATTAAAGTTTCATAATTAGTCATATGGAATTTTTTGATTTCTGAGTATGTATCATATTTGTCTTTAAAATGGGCATAAAAAGTTGAACGATTAATGCCACATTCTGCACATAACATTTTAATTGTTATTTCATCAAAATGATAATGTTCTAACAAGTAAACCATGTTACTCGTAATTAGTTGTCTCGCATGTTTTTTCATAGTTCACCTCTAATAAATACATAATGTACATTTTATCAAATATCCAGAAGAATATACATTAATATTGGTTTCAAAAATGAATATATTATGAACAAATATCTGATTTTTTTGTTAATTTAACCCGACAAACTTGTATAATTTGTTGGTTTAAATAATGTTTGACACGTCATATAATAGATAAATCATTGAAATTTGGAGGAAAAAGAGTAATGAAAAAAATCGTACTTGTAAATGTTATCACTATAGTAATTTTAGTGGCTATCGGCCTAGTAGGTTTCCACTATTATAGTGAAGCAACGGATTATGTTAAAACAGAAAATGCAAAAGTAGACGGTGAGCAAATTAAAATTGCAAGCCCAGTATCAGGAAACTTAACTAGTTTCGATGCTAAAGAAGGTAAAGAATTCGGTAAAGGTGACAAAATCGGAGAAGTAGAAGGAAAAGGTGACAACGGCGAATCTCAAAAAATGGATATCGACGCACCATCTAAAAGTACAATCGTTAAAACTTCAGCTTCAAAAAACAGTTTAGTACAAGCTGGTTCACCAATCGCATACGCATATAACTTTGATGATTTATATGTAACTGCAAATATTGACGATACAGATGTTAAAGATGTAGAAGAAGGACAGGCTGTTGATGTTACTATTGATGGTCAAGAAGCTAGCGTTAAAGGTAAAGTGTCTCATGTTGGATTAGCAACTGCATCAAGTTTCTCATTGATGCCTTCATCAAATAGTAATGGAAACTATACAAAAGTGACACAAGTTGTTCCAGTGAAAATCACATTTGATTCTAAGCCATCAACAAATGTTGTTCCAGGAATGAATGTTGAAGTTCGAATCCATAAAAATTAAGGAGGGTGTATAATGACATCAACCTTTACGGTGGCTTATATAATTATTGCAATCCTTCTATGGATAGGAATTAATGCATTAGTAGTTAAACGCAGAAAGAATAAATCCGTATCAAAAAATCAATCTAACGATTCAAAAGTGAAAGAAACATCACATTTACAATCAAAAGACGATTCAAAAACGGATCAACAACCAGTTACACGTCATGAAAAAATGGAAGAAGAAAAGCAAGCGTCTGTATCAGAGACAGCTGCGACAACTTCAAACGAAGAAAATTCTGAAGTAGAACATGACGCTCAAACAGAAGAAGCACACGATGATTTAGAAGATCGTGGTGCAGAACTAAATGAAGATGAACCAATTAATGAACAAATTAAGAAACAACATGTGAATTTTGTTTTTGGAAAAGGTGTTTCTAGAAATAAAATACTGTTAGCCTTATTGTTCGGTATGTTCATCGCAATATTGAACCAAACATTATTGAACGTAGCATTACCAGTCATTAATAATGAATTTAGTGTATCAACATCAACCGGACAATGGTTGGTGACAGGATTTATGCTTGTAAATGGTATTTTGATACCAATCAGTGCCTTCTTAATTAGTAAATATTCGTACAGAAGATTATTCCTAATAGCAATGACACTCTTTACGATTGGATCATTACTATGTGCCATTTCATTTAACTTCCCGTTAATGATGACAGGACGTGTCATTCAAGCGATAGGTGCAGGTATATTAATGCCTCTTGGTACGAATGTATTTATGACGATTTTCCCACCTGAAAAACGTGGTGCCGCTATGGGTACATTGGGTGTTGCATTTATATTAGCACCAGCAATTGGTCCGACGTTATCAGGTTGGATCGTACAAAATTATCATTGGAACGTAATGTTCTATGGTATGTTTGGCATTGGCTTACTTGCTATCTTTATCAGTTTCTTCTGGTTCAAGATTTATCAACAAACATCAAATCCAAAACCAGATGTGCCAGGTATTATATTTAGTTCCATTGGTTTCGGTATGTTGTTATATGGATTTAGTGAAGCGGGTAATGATGGCTGGTCTTCAGCGACAGTAACTATATCATTAATAGTGGGTGTGATCTTTACAGCACTATTTGTAATCCGTGAAATCAGAATGGATAAACCAATGTTAGATATGTCTGCATTGAAATATTCTGGATTTACATTAACAACTGTAATCAATGTAATCGTAACAATGAGTTTATTCGGTGGAATGATTCTTCTACCAATGTACTTACAAAACTTACGTGGATTCTCACCATTAGATTCAGGTTTACTATTATTACCTGGTTCATTACTTATGGGTATTATGGGTCCAATCGCTGGTAAAATGTTAGACTCAATTGGTATTAAACCATTAGCTTTAATCGGATTAACAATTATGACGTTCGCGACTTATGAACTGACACAATTGAATATGGATACACCATATACAACGATTTTAGTAATTTATATCGTACGTTCATTCGGAATGAGCTTTATCATGATGCCAATTATGACAGCAGGTATGAACGCATTACCACAAAGATTAATACCACATGGTAATGCAATTAGTAATACAGTAAGACAATTAGCAGGATCAATCGGTACAGCAATACTTGTAACAGTTATGACGCAAAATGCAAGTTCACATTTAGCGAATATGTCTGATAACCTTGATTCAACAAATCCAATGATTCAAGAACAAGTAAAAGCACTATCAGATTCTGTAGGTGGAGAACAAGCAGGTACATCTGCTTTAGTTGAATTCCTTAATAAATTAGCAACAGTTCAAGGTATTAACGATGCCTTCTGGGTTGCGACATTATTCAGTGTGATTGCTCTTGTTTTAAGTTTATTCTTAAAAGGAAAATCACATTATATTTCACACGAGTAACAACGTAAAAAATACACAAAGTTGCACAATATATTGAAATTTTTTCAAGACACAAAGCACAAACACTAAGATTATTTTATTCATAATCTTAGTGTTTTTTTTCGTGGAAAATAATTTATTTTGAAAAACACATCTCTAATGCTTTGAAACGGGCAAGGTTTTTTATATAATGTAAAAAAGGAGTTGGTGACTTGTGAAAGTGAAGTATATAGACAAACGTCATTGGCGACGTCTCCTTAAACGCGATTATAAAGAAGTTGTACTGGATACGAACCACTTTAAAGGGCTAGTCGGACTCGTTACGATGGTAGAAGTGAAAGAAACTTTAAAAGTGGACGTTGTAGATAAAGAAATTACAGTAGCGGATAATGGGTATAAATGGATGCAGATTTTGCCTGAGAAGAAACCGTACAGTATAACTGTAATGTATAATAAACAAAATCAACCAGTGCAGTATTATTTTGATGTGAATTTGAGGAACATCACGCAACCTGGTAATGCTAGAACACTGGACTTATGTTTAGATGTATTAGTCATACCGAAGTCGGGTGAGTATGAATTAGTTGATGAAGATGATCTAGAAAGAATGCTTAAAGAGAAAAAAATATCTAAAGCACAATATCATAAAGCATATGTAACAGCACATGAAATCATGTTTAAATTAGAAACAGATTTCAAAGGCATAGAAAAGAAAATTAGATATTGCTTCCATGAAATAATGAATGCGAAATAAACGGGAATGTTACTTCGAATAGAGCTGAGACACTGTGTCTCAGTTTTTTTAGTATATAGATAAAAGATATCGTGCGATTGACCCCGGAACGCACGATATCTCGGCCAAACTCCAAAGTCTTCGTGCGATTAGACCTGAAACGCACGATATCTCGGCCAAACTCCAAAGTCTTCGTGCGATTGGACCTGAAACGCACGATATCTCGGCCAAACTCCAAAGTCTTCGTGCGATTGGACCCGGAACGCACGATATCTCGGCATCGAATAATCTCTAAACCTCATCTTTATTGCAACTTAATATAAAAAATGAGACACATGTTGTAATGTGTCCCAGTTCTTATTTATAAAAATATTAAAGCTAATATAATTGCTAATGGTCCGACAATGAAACAGTATTTACTGAATATACCTAATTGTCCGCGTTCCATAATGCCTTGTAACCATTTCAATGAGAAATAACTTGCTACAAGTGATGCAATAAATGCAAATACATACGATATCATTAATGAAGAATTTGGTGGTGAATCGATTATATCTTTAAATCCAAGTAATGCTGTACCTAAACTTACTGGTATGTATAGTAAGAAAGAAAATTTAAAGGCTGTTTTCTGATTCATACCAACGCCTAGTGCACCGACGATTGTTGCACCGCTTCGACTTAATCCAGGAATTAATGCTACTGCCTGGAATAAACCAACAATGATTGCATCTTTCAGTGATAGATCGCGTTCTAATTTTTGTCCGCGTTTGTTTTTAATAAACCATAAAGCGATACCTGTTACGATCAGCATAATACCAACCATGATGACGCTTTTCGTATCTCCGATGATATCTTTAAAGATGACACCTAATACGCCTGCAGGTATTGTTGCGATAACGACATACATGGCAAGTTGGAAGTTTTTCTTAACAACTTCTGTACGGTCGCCTTTAATGTATTTAAGTGTGTCTATTATCAGTTCGATGATATCTTTTCTAAATAAGATGAGTACTGCGATTAATGAAGCGGTATTGACTACTATTTCAAAAGTTAGCCCATCCGTATGTAGACCTAAAAATTCTTGTGCCATGACGAGGTGACCACTTGAGGAAACCGGAATGGGTTCAGTCACACCTTGTACAATTCCAAGAAAAATATACTTGATGATTTCTATAATTAACATGATAAAATCCTTTCTCTATTTATGTACAAGCTCAACTATAACGAATTATGAAATGAGTTTCAATTTATGATTGAAAAAATTATTATTTTACTTAAAAATGCATTTGGACTTTCAAAGTCGCTATATAAAAATCATGTTATAATATAATCAAAGTAAGGAGTGTGTCATGTGAAAGTAGACGATTATAAATTGCTTGTAACTTTAGAAGATGTAAAGACTTTACGCAAAGCGGCAGACATTCTTTACATATCACAACCGGCTGTGAGCCAAAGACTAAAATCTATAGAGAATTTCTTCGGTATTGATATTTTTATTAGAACAAAAAAACAACTAATAACAACAAACGAAGGATTACTTGTGATTGAACATGCAAGAAAGATGTTAAAAGAAGAACGTTTACTATTAGACAAGATCAGTTCGAAAATAGGTGAAGTAAACGGTAGTATTTCAATCGGTGTTTCTTCATTAATCGGACAAACAATCTTGCCACAAGTGCTTGGTGAATATACGAATCTATATCCAAATGTAGATATTCAATTACAAATCGGATCCAGTGAACACATTAAATCATGTCAAAATGATTTCCACGTCATGGTTGTTAGAGGAAATGAAGTCATGAACGTTCAAAATGATTTATTGTTAAATGAACAACATTATTTTATTTATCCGAAAAGTAAAAAACAAGATTTACATTTGTTGCCTATGATTGAATTCCAAGCAGAACCGATTTATTTGAAACAAATTGAAGAATGGTATGCTGATTATTTTCAACAAGAATACCATGCACTTATCAAAGTAGATCAAATCGCGACTTGTAAGGAATTATTATTAAACGGTGTAGGTGTAACGGTATTGCCAGAATTAGTAATAGGGGATATTGATACTGATAAATTTGAAATTAAGAAATTAAATATCATGCGTAAGCCACTGACACGTTCGACGTATATTTGTTATGAACATAATGTGATGCAGTTGCCGCAGGTGAAATCGTTTATTGAAGTTTTGAAGAATTATATTAAACATGTTGAAATAGGAAAAAAATAAAACAATCTATCCATCTGGTGATGAATAGATTGTTTTTTATAGTCGGTTATAAAATCGTGTGAATATATTTCTCGTTTCTTCATTAATACCATCATGATTTAAGATGTTTTCAATACGAGATTTATTTTTATTATCTTTAAATTGAGTTGTATTGAGTTCATAAATAGATAGTTTAGGTTCATAAGATTGGAGCAATTGAAGATGGTCATTTTGAGAAACATAACCTTCTTGTAACACTCTGAAATAGCAACCGGTCTTACCACTATCAGCCATACGCTTGACTAAATCTTTAATTCCATATTTGAGTGCAATCGTCGCACAAGGTTGTCTCGGACAGGATACTTGAATGATGGCTTCACCAAGTTGATATGTATCACCAATATTTAAATCTTCCTCTGTAAGCCCTGATACAGTTATATTCTCACCAAAAATTGCATACTCAGGTAGTTGATCTAAAATATCATTCCAAAATGGATGGTGGTCTTTACTATAAAAACAAATTGCCTTTTCTATGCCGCCATGTCCTTTATATTCTTGCTCATCTTCAGTAAAACCTGTTTTTGTTAAGTACATTTTTCCTTTAAATGGCTCTTTAAAGATTGCTGTTCGTTTTGTTTTTTGATTGTCGAAAGTAACGTCAGAAACTTTACCTGTTGAAATATAGTCAATGTGATATTGCATTTGAGAGTCCCCTTTTAAAAAGATCTGTATTTCAGTATACTACTTGATTCGATATATATCAATTAAGCATTGACGTAATGTTGGATAAGCATTAAAGTACAACCATATAATAAAATAAAGGAAGTTGTGAATTCATGTTCTTTAAACTGTTTCAGATTAAAAATTATAAACTGTTCACGTTAAATATGGGGTTATTAGGAATGGCTATGGCCATAACTGTACCATTCTTAGTATTGTATGCCACTCAGCATTTAGGCATGACTAAATTTCAATATGGTATTTTAATGGCATTAGCAGCTACGGCTTCATTTACTGTCAATTCGATTATAGCTCGATTTTCAGATAGCGGGAAGATTAACCGAAAACATTTGATTATCACAGCATTAATTATGGGGGCAATCTGTTTTTCTATTTATTTTTACATACATACAATCATTTTGTTTATTCTTTTGTATGCGATGTTTCAAGGTTTAGCTGCACCAGCGATGCCACAAATGTATGCATCTGCACGTGAATCGATTAATGAGTCTGATTATAAAGATAGAAGTATCTTTGCGAACACGGTATTACGTTCAACATTTTCATTAGGATTCCTATTTGGTCCATTAATCGGTACGTTATTATTACGTTCGTTCGATTATGATGGACTATTTGGTGGGACTGTCGCACTATTTTTAACAGTACTCATTTTATTTATTATCTTTTATAAAGAACCAATAAAAGTCATCAACCATGCAATGGGTAAATTTCCTGAAAGAAAAGCACCGAACTTATTTGCGGAACCGACTTTAATGATTCCGTTCTTGGCATTTATTTTATTACATGTAGGTCAATGGATGTATACATTAAATATGCCTTTATATGTAACGGAATACTTGAAAGATGATGAGTCAAATGTTGGTTATTTAGCAAGTTTGTGTGCAGGACTTGAAGTACCATTTATGATTATATTAGGTATAATTGCAAGTAAATTTAAGACGAAGACATTATTAATGGTAGGATCCATCTTTGGATTTGGTTATTACTTTAGTATTGGTGTGTTTGATAACTTCATCGCTATGTTAATAGGACAATTGGCGCTTGCATTCTTCCTCGCTATTTTATTAGGGTTAGGGATCAGTTATTTTCAAGATATTTTACCAGACTTTCCGGGTTATGCTTCTACACTATTTGCCAATGCAATGGTTATTGGACAATTAGGTGGTAATTTACTTGGCGGTCTGATGAGTGACATCGTTGGACTTGGTAATGTGTTCTTCGTATCAGCTCTTTCAGTTGCGATAGGGTTTGTACTGTTAATATTCACAATAGAACATACTAAGGATAAAGAAACACAAACAAGTTAGGAGAAAACACATGACAACAATCAATTGGATATTAATTATACTTATGTTTGTAATCGCATTTGTAGGTTTAATAAAGCCAATCATCCCATCAGTTTTATTTTTATGGGTAGGTTACTTTATATACCACTTTGCGATAGATAATAGTAAATTGTCTTGGGTATTCTGGACAGTGATGGTATTGTTTACAGTATTTATGATACTTTCAGATATCATTATGAATAGTTATTTTGTTAAAAGGTTTGGAGGCTCGAAATTAGGAGAAACAATGGCAGCAATCGGTGTGATTATCGGTTGTTTCGTATTTCCTCCATTTGGTATTATCATCGTACCGTTTGTACTCGTATTTGTATCAGAATTAGTACAAAAAAATAATCTAGCTACAGCATTTAATGCAAGTGTAGGATCATTATTAGGCTTCTTAACAAGCTCAATAGCGAAAGCATTGATCATGATCGTTATGGTCATTTGGTTCTTTATTGCTATATGGATTTAGCGTAACGTTTAATATTAGAATGTCGACAAAGTTATCACTTTGTCGGCATTTTTTATGCGTTGAACATTGCAAGTGAGGGTCGACAAGCAACATTGAGCGCCTGAACATTGCAAGTGGAGGTCGACAAGCAACGTTGAAGCGTTGAACATTGCAAGTGGAGGTCGACAAGCAACGTTGAAGCGTTGAACATTGCAAGTGGAGGTCGACAAGCAACATTGAGCATGGCTAACGAGATAGTTCTGAGAAACAATCTTTTTAGAAAATCTAACGAGATAGTTCTGTAAAACAATCTCGTTAGAGCGAAAATAGCCCACGAAAAAGCCTGATTTACTACCAAAAATGAGAAAACAACACGCTAACGAGATAGTTTAAGGAAACAATCCTTTTAGAAAATCTAACGAGATAGTTCTGTAAAACAATCTCGTTAGAGCGAAAATAGCCCACGAAAAAGCCTGATTTACTACAAAAAATAAGAAAACAACATGCTAACGAGATAGTTTGAGAAAACAATCCTTTTAGAAAATCTAACGAGATAGAAAGTAAAAACAATCTCGTTAGAGCGAAAATGGTCATCTCAAAAGGCCGTATTTACTACAAAAAATGAGAAATGAACATGCTAACGAGATAGTTTTGGGAAACAATCCCGTTAGAAAATCTAACGAGATAGAAAGTAAAAACAATCTCGTTAGCGGGAAAATGGACACCTCAAAAGGCCGTATTTACTACAAAAAATGAGAAATGAACATGCTAACGAGATAGTTTTGGGAAACAATCCCGTTAGAAAATCTAACGAGATAGAAAGCAAAAACAATCTCGTTTGTCGGCATTTTTTTATAAAAAGGATATGTAGAAATAAAAATTGCATGCTATATTGTTACAGATGTGTAATTCAGGGTAATTGTATGATAATAATTAAAAGGAGTATATGATATGTCGAATAGAATATTAGCAATCACTGGTCCGACTTCAGGTATTGGAAAGAGTACAGTATTAGAATTAGCACATCGTTATGACACACTTATTTTATTATGTAGAAATATAGAGAAGGGTGAACATTTAAAGAAGCTGTTGCTTCTAGAACATCAGGATTTAAATGTAGATGTAATTAAATGTGATTTATCGGATTTAGCAAATGTTATGAAAGCTGCTACAAAGGTGATGGATACTTATTCACATGTTGATTGTTTAATTAACAATGCTGGTGTCGTTTCTTTAACACGACAAAAGACTGTCGACGGCTATGAGCTTATGTTCGGTACAAATTATTTGGGTCATTTCTTGTTGACGCATATATTATTTGAGTCGGTTATGAAAAGTGAAGACAAGCAAATTATTATTGTGTCGTCAGGCGCTTATAAGTATGCACATCTTGGACGTCGAAATTTTAAATATCCATTAAGATTCAATCCAATACAATCATATAGTCGGTCTAAATTAGCGACAATATACTTTATGCAAGAATTACATGAACAATTTCATGAACATGGATTAAACGTTACAGCTGTACATCCAGGTGCAGTCTCAACAAATTTAGGTAAAACGAAATATAATAAAACTTTTGGAGACATGATTTATAAAGTTTTTGATCCGATGTTTATTACACCTAAGGAAGGTGCAAAATCCACAATTAAAGTGACGAAAGACCAATGTTTATATAGAGGGCAATATGTTTCAGATGGAAAAGTAACGCCACTTGTTAACCAAGGATTGAATTATTATGATCGTAAGCGGCTCATTCGTGAAACGTTAGAATCGTTACGATTAAATCAGTTTATGTATTTATGTGATTAAAAACCAAAATGAATACGTTTACATTCGATGTTCAGTATGCTAATTATTGTTTTATTTTAAATTAAATTTTATAATAGTTGATATTGTAAGAATATTTCCAATATTAATTAAAGGATGAGGATTATGAGCGAGCATTATATATTATTAGCTGATTGTAAAGATGAAATCGGAATTACGTCATTGATTTCAACAATCATTAAAGATACACATTCAAATATATTCCACTTGGATCATTATACAGATGTACAAGAGAATGAAAATCATTTATATCTTCGTATTGAGTTTGATAAGAATGAACAAGTGAAACCATTGTTAGAGAAAGAATTAAGTAATAAACAAATTAACTATCAAATATTTGATGCAGAAGAAAAAGTAAAAACAGCACTACTTGTGTCAAAAGAAGATCATGCATTGAGTGAAATTATTTTACGTGCGAATCGTCAAGAATTCCCAATTGAAATTAGTTGTGTGATTAGTAATCACGAGAACAATCGTAAGTTTGTAGAAGACATGGGCATTCCGTTCCATTATATAAAAGTAACTAAAGATACAAAACGTGAAAGCGAAGATGAAATTACGCGAATTAGTGAATCATATAATGTCGATTTACTCGTACTCGCAAAATATATGCAAATTTTATCTGAAACGTTTGTTGAAAGACATCATTTGAAGATTATTAATATTCATCATTCGTTCTTACCTTCATTTATAGGCGCAAATCCTTATAAACAAGCTTACACGAGAGGTGTTAAGTTAATAGGGGCAACGAGTCACTATGTTACTGAAGATTTAGATGCAGGTCCGATTATTGAACAAGATGTTGTCAGAGTGAACCACAGATACTCTGCACAAGATATGAGACAGTCAGGTAGACATGTCGAATCACATGTATTAGCGAGAGCTGTACAGTGGCATTGTGAACATAAAATTATTGTTAACGGGAATAAGACAGTTGTCTTTTCATAAGTGATTTAAGGCTGAGACGCATACATCTCAGCCTTAATTTTTCTAAAGATTAAAATGTAGTAGGTGGTGTAATTCCTATGATTAATACATATTATGTTAATTTAAATAATGAAGTTAAAGCAGTATCATCACCATATGACATTACAGAAGATAAAAAATGGATATGGGTAGATTTAAATGAGCCTTCAGAGGACGAAGCAAAAGTATTAGAAGAGTATTTTAAATTTCATCCGTTAACGATTGATGACGCAACAGTTGTTCAACAAAGACCGAAGTTTAAACAATATGAGGATTACCAATTTATTGTCTTCTATGCATTGGATTTAAAGACACTTGAATCTGAAGAGATTGATATATTTATAGGTGAGGATTATATCGTTACTTATCATAAAGAACGATTTGAAGAAATTGATACGATTGTTAGAAAGTTATTGAATCAATCTATTCAATTCAATGAACCAAAAGATATATTATTAAATATTTTAGATGATATCGTGGATAATTATTTTCCGTTTATTTATGATATTGAAGACAAAGTATTTAATTTTGAAGATCGTCATAATGTAGATATTTCTACAAAGAACTTAATCGATGACACATTTGATTTAAGACAAGAACTTTTATTGATTAAACGAACTGTGCAACCGATGAAAGATTTGGTTTATCGCATGAGAGAAGGTAAAGTACTTCAACTACAAGAGCAACAATTGTTATATTTGACGCACATTTATGATCATTTGATGAAACAAATGGAGATGGTAGATGCCTCGAGAGAAATGACTAGTGACATAAGAGATAATTATATTTCTCTAAATTCGTTTAAGATGAATAATATTATGAAAATATTAACGATTTATTCCGTTGTATTTATGCCATTAACACTTATAGCAGGTATATACGGTATGAACTTTACCAATATGCCGGAGTTGAGTTGGCACTATGCATATTATGTCGTACTTGTTATTATGATTGTAATCGCATTAATTATGTTAACAATATTTAAAAAGAAAAAGTGGTTTTAACGATAATTAGAAAGGTGAGTGGAAGAAGTGAAACTTTTTGGAGCTATAGAAGCGGGCGGAACAAAATTTGTGTGTGCAGTAGGTGATGAAGATTTATCAGTTAAGGAGCGTATAACGATACCAACAACTGAACCATCTGAGACGATGCCTCAAGTCATTGAATTTTTTAAGAAATATGAAGTTGATAGTATTGGGATTGGTTCATTTGGTCCTATAGATATAAATAAGGATTCAGATACATACGGCTTTATCACAACAACACCAAAGACTGCTTGGAAACATTTCGACCTTGTAGGTACAATTAAGCAACATTTTGATATTCCAGTAGCTTTTACAACTGATGTTAATACGTCGTTATATGGAGAATTTAAAAAAGGTATCGCTAAAGATAACCGTTCAGCAGTGTATTATACAATTGGAACTGGTATCGGTGGTGGCGCTATGATTGATGGACAATTTGTACAAGGATTGAGCCATCCTGAAATGGGACATACATCAGTACATATACATCCAGATGATCAACAATTTGATGGAAACTGTCCATATCATGGTACTTGCCTTGAAGGCTTGGCATCAGGACCAGCAATTGAAAAGAGAGCAGGCAAATCAGCGAAAGACATACCTGAAACAGCTAAAGATTGGGATATCGTTGCGTATTATATTGCGCAAGCAGCATTTAATACAACATTGATGTTATCGCCTGAAAAAATCATTTTTGGAGGCGGTGTGATGCATCAAACACATTTACTTGAAAAGGTACACCAACAATTTACGTTATTAAATAATGATTATATTAAATTACCACCTGTTGATACGTATATTGTTACACCGAGCTTGAATGATGACCAAGGGATTATTGGTTGTTTAGCACTCGCGCGAGATGAATTCAACAATTAAAGTAGGTGCTTATATGGATAGATTATTAGTTACATTAGGGGAAAACCAATATTTAGAAACAGAGCGATTGATATTAAGACCTGTTACATTAGAAGATACAGAAGATTTGTTTGAATATGCTTCTGATGTAGAGAACACTTCACATGTATTTCCTACACATCAATCTATAGAAGAAACGAAAGAAGTCATCGCAAACTTCTATTTAAATTCACCGCTCGGTAAATATGGAATCGTATTAAAGGAAAATAATAAATTTATTGGATCGATAGATTTAAGAGTAGAAAGTGAACATAAGCGAGCAGAAATCGGTTATGCATTGAATTTATCGTATACAGGAAAAGGTTATATGACAGAAGCAGGTACAAAAATATTGTCATTGGCTTTTGATAAATTGAATCTAAATCAAGTCAAAGCCGTTCATAGTACGATAAATCCTAAGTCAGGCGAAGTGATGAAACGTTTAGGTATGAAGAAGGTCGGTGTGATGCCTAAAAATAGAATTCATAAAGAAAGAATCGTCGACGATGCCATATACGCAATTACTGATACAGAATTTCAAAATATAAATAGTAAGTAATGAGAGAAGTAGGATAGTGAGTTTTAGAGTGTCTGTTGTGTGGTTCTAAGGGACAGAATTCATAGTATTGTCCGTTACGCCGTTCTAAGGGACAGAATTCCAGATTATGTCCGTTACGCGGTTCTAAGGGACAGAATTCCAGATTATGTCCGTTACACGGTTCTAAGGGACAAAATTCCAAATTATGTCCGTTACGTGGTTCTAAGGGACAGAATTCAGAGTATTGTCCGTTACGCCGTTCTAAGGGACAGAATTCCAGATTATGTCCGTTACGCGGTTCTAAAGGACAAAATTCCAGATTCTGTCCGTTACACGGTTCTAAGGGACAAAATTCCAGATTCTGTCCGTTACAGCATTCTAACGGTCATAATTCAGAATACTGACACTTACGGAACCTATAACAGTCACAATCCGAATTCTGTTCCATCACTTACACTAATCTAACAACTATAACGCGTACTATTTTCACTATAATGAAAAAAACAAGCAGCTCATTGAGCTGCTTGTTTTCTTTTTATTAATACTTATGCAAATATACTTTATTCGAATTTAGCGAATGTTTCAGCTGGTATACGTGATGCGCGATCGTTAGTCATTTCGCCTTTACCTATTGTAATAAGCATTGCTGGCACTAAGTGATCTTCGATATTAAATTCATCTATTACAGCTTGTTTATTAAATCCTATCATTGGGCATGTTGCAAATCCGGCATTTTCACTTGCAAGCATTAGACTCATTGCGAACAATGATGCGCCTCTGACTGCTTCATCTCTTTGATTTGTTGTACTTTCGAAAAATGTATTAACACTTGATATCAAGCCATCTTTTTTATCAGCTGGGATATGATTATGTTCTATCCAATCATCTGCCACGTCTTCAATTGTTTCGTGTGCCTTTAAATCACCTAAGATGATAAATGTTGCGCTTGCTTCTTTGACTTTAATTTGTTTATTTGAAGCTTGATATAGTTTTTCTTTTGCTTCATCAGATTGTGCAACAATCACTTTCCATTGTTGTAAATTCCATGCAGAGGGTGATAGTGCAGCTTGATCTAATAAGTTGTTAATTGTTTCTTTATCTAATTCATATGGTTCATAAGATTTTACAGAACGACGTTGTTCTAAGACTTCTTTAAATTCCATGATGGACTTCCTCCTTTAAATCGATAATGTTATCGTGATATAAACAAGAGAGAATTACAAATATTCTGCTTATTGTTAAAAAGACTGCTTGTTACAATCGTTTTAATATAATTTGTTTATAGTTATTTGTTACAATATAAGTAATAAGGTATTTTTGTAAGTTTATATGATTGAATGACTAAAGGAGCGATGTTCATGATTGATATTCATAATCACTTATTATATGGTTTAGACGATGGTCCGTTGGATGCTGAAAGTATGCTTGAATTAGCAAGAGAAGCCGAAAAGATAGGTATTACAGATATTGTAGTGACACCGCATTATATCGAACATCGATTTAAAAATAGTGCATCTATTGTGAAAGAGAGAACTGATGAAGTGCAGGCTCTATTAAATGACAATAAGATTGATATTAAAATATATCCAAGCCAAGAAATTCATATGTTTGGTAAAGAATTAGAGGGACTTCAATCAGGTGAATTACTGCCTATCACTCAAGGTTCAAAATACGTACTCATTGAATTTCCTTTCTTTTCTGTACCGGATTTTGCAGAAGAGACTTTTGATAAATTGTTTAATGCGGGATATCGCCCATTACTTGCGCATCCTGAACGTATCATTCCGATACAAGACAATCCAGAGATACTCTACGATTTAATTGATAGAGGTGCGCTTTGCCAAGTGACAGCAGGATCACTTGTGGATCGATATGGACCAGATGCGAAAAGGGTCGCAGATGAACTTCTTAAGAAGGACGCGATTCATATTATAGGAAGCGACGCACATAATACGTCGAATAGAAACTTTCACATTCGTGAAGCATATGAATATATTGAGCAACAATTTGGTGAAGAAAAAGTAATACAATTTAAAGAGAATGCACGAAAAATATTAGAAAACGAAGATATTTAATAAACGAAAGAAGCGGCTGGGACATAATATATGTCTCAGCCGCTTCTTTTATCTATAATTATTTATTTTGCTACTTCAAGTGTTTCAGTAGATTCTCGTTTATTTATTGTAAACATTAATGCACTAGCCAATATTACCATTATGAAAGCGAAATATGGAGTAAGTGACAATGTAAAGTGGTTTAATATAAATCCACCAATGACAGAACCAAATGTGATGCCAAGATTGAATGAAGATATATTTAAACTAGATGCGAAATTCACAGTTTCTTTACTGTGTCTTTCAGCAAAAATAACGACGATGAGTTGTAGACCAGGTACATTCATAAACGCAAATAATCCCATTAGTAATATACTGATAAGTCCAAATACATGGAGATGTATTGTTAAACCTAAAAGTAATAGTGTTAAAGCTTGTAATAAAAAGATAAACGTAAGTGAGCGTGTTGGGTCATTGTTTGTTAATTTTCCACCTAATGTGTTGCCGATTGCGACCATTACGCCATATAAAATTAATATAATAACAATGCTATTTGTATCATAACCTAAAATATGTGTGAGTATTTCAGTTAAATACGTATAGACAACAAATGTACCGCCATAGCCAAGTGTTGTAATTAAATAAAGCGTCATCAGTGGTTTGTTTTTAAATACGCTAAGTTGTTTTATGATAGGTGCTTGTTCATACTCTGTTAAGTGTTTAGGTACAAACATAATATTGGCGATTAAGCTAATTAAGCCAATCCCTGCAATCGTATAGAATGACATTTCATAGCCAAAAGTTTGACCAATCCATGTTCCAAACGGTACACCTGTTATTGTTGCAACTGTTAAACCAGTAAACATCATTGCGATCGCGCTTGAACGTTTGTGTGGAGGTACTAAGTCAGCTGCAATAGTAGTAGCAATTGACATAAATACACCATGAGCAAATGCGCTCAAGATTCTCATAGCTATAAGAAATGCAAAGGATGTTGCTACCCCTGCAAATATATTGGCGATAATAAATACGACCATAATGAGAATAAGTACTGTCTTTCTTTTAAAACGATTTGTTAAAGGGGTTAAAATCGGTGCTCCAAATGCTCCACCAATCGCGTATAAGGATACGGTTAAACTTGCAATTGGAATAGTGACATCAAAAGAATCTTTAATTAATGGTAAAAGTCCGACACTTATAAATTCTGCAGAGCCGATAGCGAATGCTGAAATGGCGAGAGAAATAAGTGCGAGTTGATTTGAAATATTAGTTTTCATCTGTAAATTTCCTTTCCTTGTTATATGATATGTGTTATTTTATATCTTAAGTAATCAAATAGGAAGTACGTACTTTAATGTCATATAGGTACTAAAAAGTACCCTTAGGAGGAATATTATGAATGGAACGCAATATCATATTGGAGTAGAAGCTACGATTGATGTAATAGGTGGGAAGTGGAAACCAGTCATTTTATGTCATTTGAAGCATGGGAAAATGAGAACGTCAGAATTAAAAAAAGCTATACCACAGATTACTCAGAAAATGTTGACGCAACAATTGAGAGAATTAGAAAAAGACCAAATTATCAATAGAATTGTCTATCAACAAGTACCTCCAAAAGTAGAATATGAAATTTCTGAATATGGAAGCACGTTGAATCTTTTATTAGAGCATCTATGTAAATGGGGAGAATTACATGTTCAAAAACGAAAAGAAAACGGAGAAGAGGTTGAATTAAATTCAGTTGAATTTATAGATGTTGTTTAAAAATTAAAATGAATAAAAAGAAGGAAAATGAGTAATCATTTTCCTTCTTTTTATTCAAACATACCTTTTCTTATTACTTCATATTCGGATACCATTTGTTTTCCTTTTGCAAGTACGTCTTTAACGCGGTGTTTTTCGGTGTCTAATATGAGAATATCAGCGTCATAGTTTACTTCTATGTGTCCTTTGTGATGAAGTGTGAGGACTTTTGCGACGTTTGAGGTGAACATAGCGATGATGTCTTCTTGATTAGCATGTGTATCTAATAAATTAAATAATTGTTGTGTAAGCATGCTGCATTTCGCGACATCATAACCGACTAATTTATTACGTTCATCAAATTTAGGTAAGCTACCGTGACCATCTGAAGATATAGTAAGTCTAGATAAATCACCGTCATGTTTTTTGAAATAATCCACGCATTCAACGGTATTGTCACTAGCCGTTAAATCAACGTACACGCCTTGATGACTCAAGTTGACGCCTTCTTTTAACAGATTTAATGCCTTATCGAAATGAGTGACATACATTTTGTTTGGTTTGACATCATAATGATCTAACAGTTCATATATTTGATCTAATTGATGCTTCCCCGTTCCTAAATGGAAGTGAGTGACACCAGCTTTACCGCTTAACATACCGCCAACAGTTGTCTCGGATACAATCCTTGCAAGCTCTTGAGTTGTTGGTATGGATGATCTGAAATCGTTAATGGCAACTTCACCAGTTCCTATAACTTTATCGATTAATAACAGATCTTCTTGAATAGATTGCGTTAATGTTGTGATGGGCAAGTGATAATTTCCTGTATACATATAAGTAGAAACACCTTCAGCTTCTAAGGCTTTTGCTTTTGAATAAAGGTTCGTGAGCGTGCGAGATAGACCATCCGTGCCAATTAAACCTACAACGCTGGTGATACCATTTTTAATTAAATCTGTTAAATTTACTTCAGGTGTACGTGTCATATATCCAGCTTCTCCACCACCTCCAAGTAAATGAATATGGGGATCGATGATTCCTGGCATAATGGTATGGTCTTTCGCGTCAATTGTAATAAAGTCTGGATCTATCTTTTTTAATGCGGTTATATCTATATTACCAATTTTGATGATTGTTTTACCTTGAATGAGTATAGGTTTCTGACCGATATACTTTGGCGAATAAATTTCTCCATTAATAATGAGCGTAAACATAGTTAGCCTCCTGAAAATGTAGTTGTTACATATTTTAAAATAAGTGGAATTTGAAATCAAAATTTATAAATTTGTATAATAAATATTATGAAATTCGATATGTAATATAATTGTAATATAAATTTACACTTTTGTTGATGACATTTGCTTCGCGAATATATATAATTGACTTGTACTTATTCAGAATTTGTATAGGGGTGGATTTGATGAAGAATCAAAAGAAAGTATTATCAGTTGGCTTTGCATCAGTAATCGCATTATCTTTAGGGGTATCACACATAGCAAATGCAGCAGAAAATAGTCCGATAGATCAAAAGGAATTAAAATCAATTCCTAAGTTGGACGTAAACAGTAAGTCAGAAGCACAAGAGGTTCTAAGTCAATTACCAGGAAATGCAAACATTAAAAAAAGCTACAAACAGTTTGCGGTAACTAATGAATTCCGAGATAAGTTAGGTTTTACACATTACACACTTAAACCGAAAGTCGATAACTATCTTGTTGAAGATAAAGAAGTAAAGATACATACGAATGGCAAAAAGGAGTTAGAACTCGTAAATGGTGATGTAAATACAGATAAAGTTACTTATACGAATAAGCAAAGTTTATCTAAGCAAGACGCAATCAATAAGGCTTTTAACAGTATTGGTAAAAGTCAAAATGAAGTTAAAAATGTTAAAGGCAAACAAGTCATTAATAAAAATGAATTGGTGATAAATGCCAAGAAGAAAAAGCTCGTTTATAATGTTGAAGTAATTTATTTAGAGCCTGAACCAGCACGATGGGAAATTAAAATCGATGCAGAAACAGGAGATGTAATAAGTAAGCAGAATAAAATTGAGCATGTTGTAGGTAGTGGGAAAGGTGTTAATGGAGATACGAAAGAACCATTGAATTTAACAAAAGTAACTAATGGTTATGACCTTCAAGATATGACACATACTGGAGCTATTCAAACGTATGATGCGAAAGGTGGTAAATCAAGTGCATCCTTAATGACAGATCCAGATACGACATTCAATGATGCAAACCAAGCTGCCGGTGTAGATGCACATTTTAATGCAGCTAAAACATATGATTATTATTTGAATACGCATCAACGTGATAGTTATGATGGCAACGGTGCACCAATTAATTCTATCGTTCATTATGACAAGGATTATAATAATGCCTTTTGGAATGGACAATATATGGTATATGGAGACGGTGATGGAACAACATTTACATCATTATCTGCTGCCGATGACGTTGTCGCACATGAATTGACACATGCTGTCACTGAACATAGTGCAGGACTTGTGTATGAGAATCAACCTGGCGCATTAAATGAATCTATGTCTGATGTGTTTGGCTATTTTGTAGATCCAGATGATTGGTTGATGGGTGAAGATGCTTATACACCTGGAAAATCTGGAGATGGTTTAAGAAGTTTATCTAATCCAGAACAATATAATCAACCCGCACATATGGATAATTATCAAAACTTACCAAACACAGAACAAGGTGACTATGGTGGTGTCCACATTAATAGTGGTATTCCAAATAAAGCAGCTTACTTAACAATTACAAAAGTAGGTAAAGAAAAGTCAGAAGCGATTTATTATAGAGCGTTAACAGAATATCTGTCTTCTAATTCTTCTTTCTTAGACGCAAAATACGCTTTGAAACAGGCTGCATCTGATTTATACGGTGCAAATTCAACTGAGGAACAAGAAGTCATAAAAGCTTGGGAATCAGTAGGTATTACTGGATAAAATAATTGAATTTTTACAAGCATCACATTAAAATATAAATAAGGAATAGCACGACTTAATCTTGATATTTAGAAGTAGTTTTTTCAGTATGACAATCATCTTGTATATATTCACCGGGAAGAATAATACTTGATGCGTAAAGAACAATTATATGATTTTCTAAATCAAATGAGTTTGCTTATTCGAAAAAAATGGGGGAGTTACATGATGAAACTAGGAGAACGAGTTAAACAAAGAAGAATTGACTTAAAGCTTTCACAACAAACGTTGGCGAAAGATATTGCAACTCAAAGTCAAATATCTAAAATTGAAAAAAATGAATTACAACCAGGATCACAATTACTATTTAATATGTCTAGACGATTAAATTGTAGTATGGATTATTTGTTTAATGGTAATGAGTTAGATAACCAGTTTGAACAAAAATTGAAAGTCATCGAACGATTACTTAGTAAGCAAGACTATGATGCACTTATTCCATTGTTAGATGGTAATTATTTATCTAATGGATCTACAGATGAAATAGCTGCTATTAAATGGGTTAGAGCGATGATCGCACAACATAAATATGATAATCTTGACGAAGCAATTGAAAATATAGATGAGTCATATGATTTGTTGAATTCAAATATGTATGAAAGATTACAAGTAAGTATTTGTGATGCAAAAGCAAGATTTCATTTTGAAAAAGGTAACAATGATGTTGCAAAAGCAGCTTTAGAACAAGGTTTGCAAATTGCTAAACGCTATAATGTGGATGAGAAATATTCAATCCACTTATTATACTTGTTATCAAATATGTATTTAACTGAAAATAGTTTCGATAGATGTTTAGCTTATGCACAAGCGGCATTAGATTTAACAATTAAATCAAATAATTACGAGTTATATAGTGAAATTGTATATAACATAGTTAAATCAAAAATCGAAATGGGTATTAACAATGATAGTGACGTGAAACAATTAGATGTAGCACTATACTTAAGTGATGCTTCTAAGAAATATAATGTTTCTATCTTAATTAGAGATTTAATGAAATTACAATAATATCATTTCAACTCCTTGTATTTATTCGAGAATCGCTTTAAAAGGCATTTTATAATTGACGCGTACTACTTTGTCATGTAACCTTTTAAAGTATTCAAGATATATTTACAAGGAGATTTTTTATGGAACAAATAGATAAGAAAGGTTCTTTCATAGCACTATTGCCGTTAATTGTGTTTGTTTTTCTGTTTATAGGAACAGGAGTAATTAAGAAAGACTTTGAATTCTTACCATTAAATGTAGCAATTTTGATTGCTGCTGTATTCGCATGTGCAATGTATCCAAAGACACCATTAGCTAAGAAATTAGATATTTTTACAAAAGGTGCAGCACATCCAAATATATTATTAATGGTATTTGTATTTTTACTTGCAGGTGCTTTTAGTGAAACAGCAAAAAGTATGGGTGCGGTCAGTTCTACAGTTAATTTAGGATTATCATTAATACCTGGACAATTCCTATTAGCAGGACTATTTATCGTAGGTGCATTCATCTCAGTTGCTATGGGTACATCAATGGGTACAGTAGCAGCATTAGCGCCAGTGGGTGTTGGTATATCAGAAGCGACAGATATATCATTAGCACTAACAACAGCAACTGTTGTCGGAGGTGCAATGTTTGGTGATAATTTATCAATGATTTCAGATACGACAATTGCTGCAGTTCGAACGCAACAAACTAAGATGAGCGATAAATTTAAAATGAATTTCTTGATCGTTTTACCAGGTGCTATTATAACTATTTTTATACTATGGTTTATCACACGAGATGCTGGTATATCTGATGCCAGTCATGGTGGTT
Organism: Mammaliicoccus sp. Dog046; assembly: GCF_034039665.1. NCBI lineage: Bacteria > Bacillati > Bacillota > Bacilli > Caryophanales > Staphylococcaceae > Mammaliicoccus > Mammaliicoccus sp. Dog046. Next base: position 520,777 of record NZ_CP120131.1, read on the forward strand.
ATAGTTTAATTAAAGTCATTCCATATCTATTTGTATTAATAAGTGCTCTATGTGGAATGAACGTATTGCTCGTATTAGTATTAGGTATCGTCGTCGCAAGTTTAATTGGCTATATAGATGGCTCATTTACACTTGCAGAAAATTTAAAAGCCATTTCAGACGGCTTAATCGGTATGCAAGATATTTCTATGATTGCGCTATTAATAGGTGGAATGATAGGGATTATTGAATATAACGGTGGCATTACTTGGCTATTGAACGCAGTGACGAAAAAAGTAAAATCCAAACGCGGTGCAGAATTTGGCATTGCTGGATTAGTCAGTGTGACTGACTTAGCAACTGCAAACAATACAATTTCTATTATTACAACAGGACCATTAGCAAAAGAAATTGCGGATGATTATAATATTGATCCTAGAAAATCAGCCAGTATATTAGATATATTTGCAAGTACGATACAAGGAATTATTCCTTACGGTGCGCAAGTATTAGCAGCAACAAGTGTAGCAGGCATATCGACAATGTCATTGTTACCATATACATTCTATCCATATTTACTAGGCATATGCGGAATCGTATCAATCATTATTGGTTATCCGAGAAAAAAGTAGAGAAATAAATGAAGGAAAGATGCTAGGACAATGTCCTAGCATCTTTTTTGATGAGATATCGTGCGATTGGATATGAAACGCACGAAGAGTTAGGGGTTAGTGCTGAGATATCGTGCGATTGGATATGAAACGCACGAAGAGTTAGGGGTTAGTGCCGAGATATCGTGCGATTGGGTATGAAACGCACGAAGAGTTAAGGGTAAGTGCCGGGATATCGTGCGATTGAGTGTAAATCGCACGATATCCCGACGTGCAAACAAAAATAAAGAGGCTGGGACATAATATATGTCTCAGCCTCTTTTAGTATCTTGGCAGTAGATGGCTGAGTTAAAAATGCGCTTGTATCAAGCTTTTTTCAACTCTAGTCATCCTTGCCGGGGCGAGACTACGAAATCTTTTTTTATAAATTAGATTTCTGTCCCGCTCCCTTTTCTTACATCTATTATGCTCTTTTTTCTTCTAATTCATACCCGTAAGCTGTTTCACCATGGAAGGCTGCATCTAATCCTTCTAGTTCTGATTTTTCATCTGTTCTTAAAGTAGTGAATATACTAATCACTTTAGCGATTGCATATGTCATGATACCACTAAAAGCGATTGTAACGACAACTGCTACGATTTGAATAACGACTGGCATGATGCCACCACCGAATAATGTACCGTCTGTTATTGTTGGATTGACACTTGAATTTTGGAATAATCCTGTTCCGATTGCGCCTACAACACCACCGAAACCGTGTAATCCAAATGCGTCTAATGCATCATCATAATTTAATAATACTTTTAAGTGAGTAATAACGTAATAACAAACTAGTCCGCCTAATAGGCCAAGAATCATTGAACTTCCGTATCCGACAAATCCGGCTGCTGGTGTAATTGTTACTAATCCAGCTAACATACCTGATAATGTACCGATTAAAGTTACTTTTTTCTTTTGTATATATTCGAATATACACCAACCTGCAATACCTGCACATGAAGCTAATATTGTATTAACAAAAGCTAGCATTGCAATTGAATCAAATGTTAATGCTGATCCCGTATTAAATCCAAACCAACCGAACCATACGAATATGCCTCCGATTAATGTAATCACAAGATTGTGAGGTGGTTTTCGGTTATCTGGTTTTCTTGAACCAAGTAATAAGGCAAGTACAAGTCCAGATACACCAGAAGAAATATGTACAACTGTTCCACCTGCAAAGTCGATAGCGCCTAATTTGTGAATCCAACCACCGCCCCATACCCAGTGTGCGACTGGACTATAGACTAATACAACCCATAATGCCATAAATACTAGAAACGGTCCAAATTTCATACGTTCTGCGACTGAACCCGTTAAAATCGAAACTGCGATTGTACAGAATGTTAATTGGAATAGCATGAATAAAGCAAATGGAACTGTTTCACTGTATGCCCCGTTTGGTTTAAATCCAACATCATTAAGTAATGTATGTGAAAAATCACCAATTAGTGTATTACCTGTTCCAAAACTAAGTGTAAATCCTATAATAACCCAAGTGAATGTTACAACCACAATTGCTGAAATACTGTGCATAGATGTATTTAACACGTTTTTAGATTGAACTAATCCTCCATAGAACAATGCTAAACCAGGTGTCATTAACCAAACTAACAATGTGCAACCAAATAATAAAAGTGTATCTGTCTGACTCATCTTCCCTCAACTCCTTATTTTTTTTAAAGTATATAGTATAAAAAGTGAAAAAAGAAATATAGGTTAGGTAAATTTACACTTAATGTTATGTTATTTAACATCAAAAATCTTTTTTCTTATATTAATAGGTTGTCCAATATAAATTTAAAATAGATTTAAAATACTGTTGACATCATTAAATAAGGGGAGTAGAATGATTGAGTATTAGTTAGCAAAGCTAACTTTATTTTTATGAGGAGGTTGACACTTGATGGAGAATTTTTTATTTACTTATACAAATTTGTATAGACCGTACATTCATCATATTAACAAGATATTAGAGGCATATGATTTATACACCGCACAATATAAGGTGTTACACGATATTGCCTATAATCAACCAACGACACTTGTACACGTTTCAAAACGTTCTTTTATAGAGAAACCAACTGCTCGTAAAATTATTAAAAAGTTAATCGAACATCAACTTGTTCAAGCTGTTAACAGTCAAGAAGACAAGCGCGAGAAATTCTTAACATTAACGGAGAAGGGACAACTTCAATTTGATGAAATTCATAAAAAGATTAAAGACTTTCAGAATCAATCACTTGAAGCGGTCGATGCTAGTGAACAAGAAATAGAACAAGCACAACGGTTATTAAAAAAACTTAGAAAGCATTTAATTGAGGAGGAAACAGAATCATGAGTGATCACATTAAAAAGCCTATATGGACAAAGGACTTTATATTTAACTTTGTTATTAGCTTTTTTATCTTTTTATCTATGTATTTATTATTAGTTACAGTAGGTGGATATAGTAAAGATACATTCGGGGCATCAGATAGTCTTGCAGGACTTGCTTCAGGTTTGTTTATCGTAGGATCTTTAATAGGAAGATTTTTAACAGGGAAATATATAAATATATTAGGAACTAAGAAGATATTAATTATTGGCGGTATATTACTTGTAGTAACAAATGGTTTATATTTAGTATCCGCATCATCATTTGCATTGTTATTAATAGTCAGAGTACTAAATGGTGCGGCTAGTGGTATTGCAAGTACAGCAACAGGTACTATTGCAGCATACATCACACCAGCAGAACGTCGTAGTGAAGGTATCAGTATGTACAGTTTAAGTATGGTATTAGGTACAGCAATTGGACCGTTTATCGGATTATTGTTATATCAACATATTCCTATGTATGGACTATTTGTCATCTGTACCGTTTTAATCATCGTAGCATTTGTAATGTCATTATTTATGAACATTGCTACACCAGTTACACCTAAAAAAGAAACTAAAAAAGGATTTAAATTTAGTGACTTTTATTCAGAACAAGCATTACCGATTGCACTTGTTGTAGTCATTGTCAGTGTCGCTTATTCTTCAGTATTGTCATTTATCCAATTCTTTGCACAAGTGAATCACTTAGTTGAAGCATCTAGTTTCTTCTTTGTTGTCTATGCAATCGCTGTGTTACTTACGAGACCATTTACAGGAAGAATCATGGACCAAAGAGGGGAAAACGTAGTAACAATTCCAGCATTTATTTGTTTAATTATTGGTCTGTTCTTGATCAGTATTGCGCATAACGGAGTTATATTATTATTAGCAGGTGCATTTATAGGTTTAGGATTTGGTAATTTACAATCTATATTCCAAGCAATTGTTATAAAAGTATCTCCTGCTGAAAAAATGGGACTTGCAACATCTACTTACTTTATTGCATTAGACTTTGGTTTAGGATTTGGACCATACGTATTAGGTAACTTTACGCATTCAATCGGATACTCAGGTTTATACCTAGCAATGTCAGTAGTTACTATTGTAGGATTAATTGGATTCTACTTCTTGCACATGAGAAGAAAACATAAAATAGCATAAAAAAGAACTGCACTTTAAATTAAAGTGCAGTTCTTTTTTTTAATATTAACCTTCTAAATCAACAGCGTTAATGTCTATGCCTAATGCATCAGCTACACCTTTACCGTAAGCTGGATCAGCTTTATAACAGTTGCGGATATGACGATGTTTCACTTCGTCTGTTGTACCTTGCATTTCGTTAGCAGTGTTTTGGAATATACGTTGTTGAGCTTCTGGTGATTGTAGACGGAATAATTTACCTGGTTGTTCGTAGTAATTATCATCATCTTCACGGAAGTCATGCTCATATAAATCGCCTTCTACTGGTAGACTAGGCTTTTTATATTCAGGTTGTGATTCATGTGCTTCATAACTATTTGGATAATAGTTAATACCGCCACCTTGGTTTCCATCTACGCGCATTTGACCATCTCTTGAGAATGGACAAACATTAGCTGCACCTTTAGCTGAGTTCACAGGGATTTGCCAATGGTTTACACCTAAACGGTAACGTTGAGCATCTCCATATGAGAATAAACGTCCTTGTAACATTCTATCTGGTGAGAAATCTAATCCAGGTATAATGTTAGTAGGTGCGAATGCCGCTTGTTCTACATCTTGGAAATAGTTCTCAGGGTTACGATTTAATTCGAATTCACCAACTGGAATTAGTGGATATTCATCTTTATACCAAACTTTTGTTAAATCAAATGGATTGTCTTTATGATTTCTTGCTTGTTCTTCAGTCATAACTTGAATATACATTTTCCATTTAGGGAAGTTGCCATCTTCAATTGCATTGAATAAGTCTCTTTGACTTGATTCACGGTCTTTAGCGACAACTTGTTCAGCTTCGTCACCTTGGTAATTTTCAATACCTTGTTGAGTTCTGAAGTGGAATTTAACCCATACACGTTCACCAGCATCGTTATACATTGAATAAGTATGTGAACCGAAACCGTGCATATTACGGAAGCCTTTAGGAATACCTCTATCAGACATTAAGATTGTTACTTGGTGTAATGCTTCTGGTAATAAAGTCCAGAAATCCCAGTTTGATTGAGGGTTATGCATATTTGTTTTAGGATCACGTTTAACAACGTGGTTTAAACTTGCAAATAATTTAGGGTCACGGAAGAAGAATACAGGCGTGTTGTTACCAACTAAGTCCCAGTTACCATCTTCAGTATAGAATTTAAGTGCAAAACCACGAATGTCACGCTCAGCATCTGCAGCACCACGTTCACCAGCTACTGTAGAGAAACGTGCGAACATTTCTGTTTGTTTCCCGATTTCTGAAAAGATTTTAGCATTTGTATATTGTGTAATATCATGTGTAACTGTAAATGTCCCGAAAGCACCTGAACCTTTAGCGTGCATACGGCGTTCAGGGATAACTTCTCTATCGAAATGTGCCATTTGTTCTAAAAAGTATATATCTTGCATTGAAATAGGACCGCGTTTTCCAGCAGTCATTGTATTTTCTCGATCTGAGACAGGTGCGCCAAATAGACCTGTAAGTTTAGATTTGTTACTCATAATTATCCTCCTTATGATTCTTAATTATAATAATTCTAATTTCATACTCATTATAATTTAAACTAAGCGAAGTGACAAGTAAATGTATCGATGAAAATGAAAGAAATGAATTTAAATGTAGGACTATATTTAAATATAATATCCTAAAAGTTAAAAAATAAACATTTTACCCTTTTAATAAGAAAAACCGCATACTTAACGAAAGTCATTAAGTGTGCAGTTTATAAGAATGTACTTATATTAAAATGAGAATGAAACTAATTAATTGAGTATAGAGCCCCTTTAGTAGAGATGTTTTATGTTATTTTCCTTTGTCATGATGGATAAATAGTGGTTGAACATCTACAGTTTCTAAAATAATATCTTTAACTTTTTCAGGCAGTAGATTAATTGAATCGATGTCTGGAAGTTTAACAGATACGTAATCTACTTTTGGATCGGATGGAATATCTAAGTCTTCTAATGAAGTTTCTAACGTGAATTCATAAATAAATGATATTTCATGGTAAGACGTCCCCGCATATTCAAAGAAATTTTGAATTGTAGAAACAAATTTAATGTTATTACATTCAATGCCTAATTCCTCTTTAATTTCACGTTTGATTGCTGCATCAGAACTTTCGTAATATTTAACTCTTCCGCCTATTAAAGCATAAAACCGGCGTTGTTTATCATAATGAAAACAATAGCCATTTTTGTCTTTTATGATTGCACCAACGCGTATGTTCAACATGCCGTCACCAGATTTTATTGAAAGATCCATTTAAATTCCTCCTTCATATCAAGTTAAAATAATTTTAAAATCACGATACCAATAAAAACAAGAGATGCTCCGATAAAACGTCGTTTTGTAATTTTGAATTTAGGTGTATTAAATAAACCGAAGTGATCAATAAATAATCCCATGAGCATTTGACCGAATATAACAACCATTAATGTCAATGCGGCACCAAGCTCTGGCATTAATATGATATTTGTCGTAACAAAAATCACCCCTAAAGCACCACCTAAAAAGTAAATCGGCTTGATTTTACCTTGTGTAGGGTGGGTGAAACTGAAACGAATACGTCGCACGATAATTAAAGACAAAATAAATAATGCGATCGTACCAATTCCAAATGAAATAAGTGCAGATAAATAAAATGATTGAACTTCATATCTTAATGCACTATTAATCGCTGTTTGTATAGGTGGCAAACAGCCTGTCATTATACCGACAATGAGCCAATAATTTGTATGACTCGATTCGTTCGTAATGATTCTTGATGTTTTCTTTTTATAATTCATTAATAATATACCCAATAACATCAATATTACGCCAAGCACGCGCGTTAAATTTATTAAATGAATATCAGTGCCGAACAAACCAAATTGATCAATGAATAATCCCATGATAATTTGACCACATACTGTCATAACAACTGTTAAAGCAGCGCCAATTCGAGGTAATAGTAATAAATTACCGGTTAAAAATACAACACCTAAAAGTCCGCCAGTAAACCAAACGTATGAAAAATCTTGGTTAAATAGAAACGAAGGTGTGAGTTTTTGAGGATTCATCATTAAATTTACGACGATAAGTACAATTGTTCCGATAAAGAATGAGTAAAACGATGCAAGAATGGGAGATTTTGTGTATGTGCCAAGCCTAGAATTTATAGAAGTTTGTAATGGCACACATAGACCAGCAATGACACCCAATATAATAAGTAATATCAAAATATAGACTCCTATCAAAATATAATTTAGTTACTTAATGATACATGCTTTTGACCGATATAGATAGAGTAGTATGTTGTTAACTTTTTTGTTACTGGCGACATTAAGATTACAAAATGAAAAAGATAAGTTAAAATAAAACAGGAACATTTAAAAATAGAAAAGGTGTGAGCTATATTAATTTCTTGAGAGAAAGGTTTTCTTTAATTTTAGGACTCGTGATTATTGTTGTTTTTATTGTTTTGTTAATTATTTTTGAGTCTCCATTTTTTAAAGAAAAACAATCTTATACTTATGATCAAGCTTTAGAATTACAAACAAAGAGTGATTCTCCTGCACTTACACAAAAGGATAATCAATTTGTGTATGCAAACAAAAAGGATATCGATGAATTTATGGATATAGATAAGAGTAAGACCGACCTGCAATTTATGGATATTTCCAAGAAGGTTGATATATCCGAAGAACAATTGAAAGAAATTTTAAAAGATAAAGGCATTTTCAAAGGACGTGAAAAGGCTTTTTTAGAAGCTCAAGAAAAATATGATGTGAATGTAATTTATTTATTAAGTCATGCATTTATTGAAACTGGCAATGGTAATTCAGAACTAGCAAAGGGAATTAAAATGTCCAACGGGAAAACATTTTATAACTTTTATGGTATAGGTGCGTTTGATAGAAATGCAGTAGAAGAAGGTAGTAGTTTTGCCAAAAAGCAAAACTGGAATTCACCAGAAAAAGCCATTAAAGGTGGCGCTGAATTTGTCAGTAATGAATACATTAATAATGAACAAAACACACTTTATAAAATGAGATGGAATCCATATAACCCTGGACAGCATCTGTATGCGACAGATGTCAATTGGGCGACGAGCATCGGTAGTATTATGGAACATTATTATGAAAAACATGACTTGAAGAAAGCGAAGATTAGTAAAAACTATTATAAATAAAGTGATTATCTATGTTGGATTTATACTATATTTATAAATTTAGTTTCATGTTAAAATAAAATTAAATACTGAAATTTTTATTACAAAGAAAGTAGTGAACAAAATGAAGATTGCTGTAGTTGGAGCAGGCATAGGTGGCTTAACAGTCGCTGGCTTAATGTGCCAAATCGGACATGATGTTAATGTCTATGAAGGTAAAGATAATTTAGATCAAGTAGGTGCAGGTATAGGCATTGGAAGCAATGCATTAAAAGCACTGAAACAATATAGAATGGCTTATGCAATTGAGCAAGAAGGTCAGCCTTTAGAACAAATTAAAATACATTCAGACTTAGACGAAAATTTAAGTGCTTTAAATATGAAGCAAGACGACACACATAATATCACAATCCATAGAAATGTATTACATGAAATTTTAAAGACATATGTGCCATCTGAACGTATTCATCTGAATCATAAAGTAACAGAATTCAAACCAACTGGAGACGGTGTAAGACTTTGCTTTGACAATGGAGAAGTAGAAGAATTCGAATTAGTCATAGCAGCAGACGGTCTACATTCGAATATTAGAACTCAAATCTATCCTAAATCATTACCAAAATATGCAGGATATACATGTTTTAGAGGCGTAGTAAACGCTAAATTAGATATAGACGGGAAAGAAGCATTAGAATACTGGGGACATAAAGGAAGATTTGGCATTGTACCATTAAAAGAAAATCAATACTATTGGTTCTGTACAATGAATGCTAAAGAAAATGATCTACAATTCAAATCATTTGAGAAACCACACTTACAAGCATATTTTAACCAATTTCCTAATGAAGTGAGACAGATTTTAGATGCACAAGATGAAGTAGGGATATTACAACATGATATTTATGACATTGCGCCATTAAAATCATTCGTATCCGGTAGAGTTGTATTATTAGGAGATGCTGCACATGCAACAACACCAAATATGGGACAAGGTGCAGGACAAGCAATTGAAGATGCAGTTACATTAGCAAATTTAATAAAAGATAGAGACATAGAAGCGGCGCTTAAACGATATGATAAATTAAGAGTAAAACATACAAAGAAAGTGATATTAAAATCACGTAAAATAGGTAAAGTAGGACAAGCTACAAGTACGATGAAAATTAAATCAAGAAATGCCATGATGAAGAAAACATCATCTAAAGCAATGAATAGAAAAGTGAAGTTTTTACAAAAAGCGAAGTTGAAATAGAGGAAGAATGCCGAGATATCGTGCGATGAGGTGTTAAACGCACGAAGACTTTAGGGTAAGTGCCGAGATATCGTGCGATTCAGGGTCAATCGCACGATATCTTTGCAACTCAAACAGAAAAACAGCGTCTACATTTTCGTAGACGCTGTTTTTTCTATATTTAATGTGAAATATCTGAAGTAGAAATGCCTGTTGCTGATTTTACTTGTACTTCTCTGAATTTTTCTTCAGATTCTGATTTTCCAAGGAATGTTCCTAAGAATGCTGCCAAGAATCCTGCGGGTACAGATATAATTGCAGGATTTGATAGTGGGAATATTGGTGCCATTGCTATAAATGCACTACCATCAGGATTCATAACATTTGGACTCAATATAACGAGTACTAATGAAACGATTAAACCAACAGCTATCCCGACTATCGCACCTTGTGTATTAAATCTCTTCCAGAATATTGTATACACAATGACTGGTAGATTCGCACTTGCTGCAACACAGAAGGCTAATGACACTAGAAATGCGACGTTTAAATTCTGTGCAAACAATGCCAATATTATTGAAACAACAGATACTGTTAATGATGCTAATTTCGCTGCTTTCATTTGTTCTTTTTCAGTGATTTTCCCTTTTTTAATAACTTGTCCATAAATATCGTGTGCAAATGCCGAAGCGCCTGTTAATACGAGACCTGCAACTACGGCTAATATCGTCGCAAATGCAACAGCTGATACAAAGGACATGAGGAAATCTCCGCCTAATTTTTCTGCTAATAGTGGTGCAGCCATATTCCCAGCAGGATTTGCTGAAATGATTTCTTCTCGCGTTAATAATGCTGCAGCACCAAATCCTAAGAAGATCGTTAAAATATAAAATATACCAATAATCCAAGTTGCCCACATTACTGAAGATCTTGCTGTTTGCGCATCTTTTACTGTGAAGAAACGCATCAGGATATGTGGTAACCCAGCTGTACCAAATAATAATGCGATAATCAGTGATATATTATCTAAAGGTGGTTTACCTTGTGATCCTGGATTAATAAACTCTCCTTTAAAATCACTTGATTTAATATTGTGCATTTCTCCGAACATTGTCGAAATATTAAAGTTAAAGTGTAATAGAACTAAAAATGTAATAATCACTGTTCCAATCATCAGTAGCACAGCTTTAACCATTTGTACCCAACTTGTAGCCGTCATCCCACCAAATAATACATAAATCGTCATCATAATACCTACTAGAATAACAGCAACTGTATACGGGATGCCAAATAATAATTGAATGAGTGCACCTGCACCAACAAGTTGCGCTAACATATAGAAGATAACGATTGTGATTGAAGAAACTGCTGCCATTGCGCGAACTTTTTTAAGTTCAAATCTTGCAGCAATCATATCGGCTAAAGTATATTTACCAAGATTACGTAAAGGTTCAGCAACGATATAAAGTACGATTAAATATGCTGTTAAATAACCAATACTATAGAAGAAACCGTCAAATCCCCATAAAGCAATTGCACCTGCAATTCCTAAAAATGATGCCGCTGATAAATAATCTCCCGCTATCGCTAATCCATTTTGCCAACCGGTCAGACCACCACCAGCTGTATAGAAATCATTTGTTGATTGTGTTCGTTTCGAAGCGAAATATGTAATCAATAAAGTAATACTCACAAATATTAAAAACATAATAACGACGATAGGATTCATCTTTGTTGCTCCTCTCTATAAGTTTTTAATAATTCCTGTGCATCTTTATCGAAACTTTTAGCTTTTCGCATATAAAGCGTCACGAGTGTCCAAACCATAACAAAAAGTAATAATGCATAAATCCATGCCCAAGATATGTTCCAAAATGCAACGGTATTTAAAATCTCTGTGTAACTCGTTAATACTGGGAATAAAAGTGTGGCAACAATAAAAAAGATAGAAATCGGAAAGATAAATGCATTTCTCTTTTTAACAAGCGCCTTAAATTTAGGATCCTCAGCAATTCTCCCATAATCATGCTCAACCATGTAATAACCCCCTTTATAATGTAAAAATACATCTTAGTTAACATTTTATTGATATGACACACAATTGTCAATAATAATTGGTAACGCTTACATAACTCGTGTGTTTAATTGAATTTTTTATGCAATAGGTCATTTCTATAAAAAAGGGATAAGTTAGTATGAATATTTAGAAAAATTTGATATTTAGTGTTGACGATAGGATTAAATATCAATATAATTCTTATCATATTAATAAGAATTCGGGAGGGAGAATGGTTATGATAGAGTTTAAAAATGTAAATAAAATTTTCCAACAAAAGAATTCTAAAATACAAGCTTTAGATGATGTGAGCTTCAAAGTTGAACCACAAGATATATTTGGTGTCATTGGATATAGTGGTGCAGGTAAGAGTACATTAATTAGGCTTGTAAATGTGTTGGAAGAAAAAACATCGGGAGAAGTGATTGTAGATGGTCATGACGTCAATCGCTATTCGAAGAAAGAACTGCAAAGTGTAAAGAAACAAATAGGAATGATTTTTCAGCATTTTAACTTATTAAATTCTAAGACGGTCTTTAATAATGTGGCAATGCCTTTAATACTTCAAGGTAAAAGCAAGAAAGATATTAAAGAGAAAGTAAATGAGTTGTTAGCATTTGTAGGATTAGAAGATAAAGGGAAACAATATCCTAACGAATTATCTGGTGGTCAAAAGCAAAGAGTAGCAATTGCACGTGCATTGGTTACTGATCCGAAGATTTTGTTATGTGATGAAGCAACAAGTGCATTAGATCCAGCGACAACAGATTCCATATTGAAATTGTTAAAAAGAGTGAATGAACAATTTGGCGTTACCATACTGCTAATTACACATGAAATGAGTGTCATTCAGAAGATATGTAACAAAGTAGCTGTAATGGAAAGTGGGAAAGTCATAGAAATGGGCGCTGTTCTAGATGTATTTAGTCATCCAGAAACTGAAACAGCTAAGAATTTTGTATCTACTGTAATTACAACAGATATTTCACCGAATTTACGTAAATTGATTAAGACAGATCAAGATGCAGTTGATATTAAATTATACATAGATGGTGAGCAAGTGACGCAATCCATTATCAATGATTTGATTACGAAGTGTCAGGTGCAGATTAATGTTCTATTTGCTTCGATGTCAGATATACAAGGTATTCCTGTAGGTTATTTAACTTTACGTTTAAAAGGAGAACAAGCAGCTATTCAAAATAGTTTTCAATATTTGAAGGAAGCTCAAATCGAATTTGAGGAGGTTGATGCGTAATGTTCGGTTCGTCATTAGATTCATCTCAATTAATAGATTCAATTTACCAAACATTATACATGGTTACCGTTTCTTTAGTGTTAGGTGCATTAATCGGTATCCCATTAGGTATTCTATTAGTGATTACGAGGAAAAAGGGCATATGGGAAAATAAAATCATTTATTACGTGCTTAATCCGATAATAAATATTTTTAGGTCATTGCCATTTATTATATTACTCATCGCAATTGTGCCATTTACGAAATTAATCGTAGGTAGCTCGATAGGGACGTCTGCAGCTATTGTCCCATTAACTGTTTATGTTGCCCCGTATATTGCAAGACTCGTTGAAAATTCATTATTAGAAGTGAATGCGGGTGTCATAGAAGCAGCACATTCAATGGGTGCTTCACCGTTTCAAATTATTAGGTACTTTTTATTACCAGAAGCTTTAGGTTCGTTAATCTTAGCATTAACGACATCAATCATAGGACTTATCGGTGCAACAGCAATGGCAGGCGCTGTTGGTGGCGGTGGTATAGGCGATTTAGCACTCGCATATGGCTATCAAAGGTTTGATACGATTGTCATCGTTATTACAGTCGTTATTCTCGTTATTATGGTTCAAGTGATTCAATCGTTAGGAAATGTACTTTCAAGACTTGTTAGAAGAAATTAAAAAATAAGAGGAGTGGTTAATTTGAAAAAGGTTTTAACATTATTAGTTGCATTAGTTGTATTATTAGCAGCATGTGGAGATAAGAAAGATGATAAAAAAGTAACGATAGGTATTGCATCGAATGATACGGCAGTTTGGGATAAAGTGAAAGAACTGGCGAAAAAAGATGGTATAGATATCGAAATTAAACAATTCTCAGATTACAATGTGCCAAATAAAGCTTTGTCAGATGGAGACATTGATTTAAACTCATTCCAACACTTTGCTTTCTTAGATCAATTTGAAAAAGCAAATAAAGGTACAGATATTACACCTATTAGAACAACAGTATTTGCGCCTTTAGGCATTTACTCTAAAAAAGTGAAGAACATCAAAGATTTAAAAGAAGGTGCGAAAGTAGTTATTCCTAATGACGTGTCTAACCAAGCAAGAGCGCTTAAATTATTAGAAAAAGCAGGCTACATTAAATTAGATAAAGACTTTGGTTTAGATGGTGGCCCTAAAAATATAATTGAAAATAAAAAGAAACTTGATATTAAAGCAGTAGATGCACAACAAACAGCTAGAGCGATAGATGAAGTCGATATTTCAATTATCAACAACGGTGTAGCATCAAAAGCAGGATTAGATCCTAAGAAAGATCCAATCTATTTAGAAGATCCAGATGCTAATGCAGCGAAACCTTATATTAATTTCATAGCTGCAAATACAAAAGATAAAGACAATAAAACATATAAGAAAATTGCAGACTTATATCATTCAGAAGAAGCGAAAGATGCTTTGAAAGAAGATACGAAAGACGGAGAAGTAGTTGTAGACTTAAAACAAGATGAAATTAAGAAAATTCAAGACTCATTAAAATAAAGAAAACAAAAAAGATTCGGCTCCCCTTAGCCGAATCTTTTTTATCTATGATTTTTTATAAGTCTGGAAATATGCTTTACCTTTTTCGTGATCATATTTATCTTCCCATTTAGCAATGACAATTGTTGATAATGAGTTACCTACAACGTTCACACAAGTTCTCATCATATCGAGTAATCTATCGATACCGATGATAAGTGCAAGACCTTGAGGATTAAGTCCCATAGATCCTAAAGTTGTTAATAATACAACTATAGAAGTACCAGGAACGGCTGCCATACCTTTAGAAGTAATCATTAATGTAAACATTAAAATAAGTTGTTCAGCAAGTGATAAATGCACACCGTACATCTGTGCTACAAATAGTGCAGCGATAGATTGGTATAAAGCTGAGCCATCTAAGTTAAATGTATAACCTGTAGGTACAACGAATGAAACAATGTCTTTTGGTGCACCGAATTTCTCCATTTTCTCCATTACTGAAGGCAATACTGTTTCTGAACTTGAAGTTGAGAAAGCAAGTAACAATTCGTCTTTAAGTATGATGATAATGTGGAATATGTTAACACCACATATTTTAGCAACGATACCTAAAACGACAATAATAAAGAATACGATTGCGCCTGTAACTACAGCCATTAATTTACCTAATGGTAGTAATGCTGATAAACCGAAAGTCATAATGGTAACACAGATAAATGCGAACACCCCATAAGGTGCAAGTCTTAATATTCTATGTATCATCCAGAATACGGCTTCTAGTGAACCGTTTAATACATCTTTAACGGGCTGCCCCTTTTCTCCGATTGCAGCAATCGCAAGTCCGAAGAATACCGCAAAGAATATAATCGGTAGTAATTCGCCAGCAGTTAATGCTTCGAAAATATTTGTTGGAATAATGTGTACGATAGTGTCAATCACATGATTTCCGTAAGTAGATTTCTCAGCAGCATCTGCCGATTGTTCATATTTAGAAATATCACCTTTAGGTAGTTTAGAAGCATCTAACCCAAGACCAGGTTTGAATAGATTACCAAATATCATACCTAATCCAATCGCGACAGTCGTGATGATTTCAAAGTATAAAATCGTTTTCCAACCATAACGTCCAACTGTATGCATATCGCCTACATTAGAGATTGATAATGCTAATGAACAGAATACAATTGGTATTACGATCATTTTGATTAAGTTTAAGAATACATCGCCGACAGGTTGTATGAATTTAATAAGGTGATCTTGACCATGTAAAAAATAACCTACTACAACACCAAGTATTAATGCTATTAAGATTTGAGTAGGCAAACTTATATATCTTTTTCTCGGTTTTTTAATTTTTTTATCCAAAAAAAGTCCTCCTTTAAAGCTTTGCAGTGTAAAATACAAAAAAAATCATGCATTCCAAATGGAAGTGCATAAGAAACGTTTCAAAAGGGGATTGTTAAAAAAGTATACTCTTATCAATAATATGAGTATACGTCATGATATCATAGATTTTATTTATAGTAACGATAAAGTTTTGCTTTTTTAAAGTAAAATAACACCTTTAAAAATTAAAGGTGTTATTAGATAAATTTTCATATTTAGTTATAATTTAAATGTAATACAATATCTTAGTGAATGTAGTTGTATGAACCAGCTTCAGAAGCTGAGATTGTACGAGAAGATACAACACCTTCACCTTCGTAGTTCATTTCAGAAACTTCTACGCTACCGTCAGAGTTAACATTTTCAACGTATGCTACGTGTCCATATGCTCCAGCAGTACTTTGTAAGATTGATCCTTCTTTAGGTGTGTTATCTACTGTGTATCCATCAGCTGCCGCATTTGCTGCCCATTGGTTTGCATTACCCCATGTTGAGCTGATAGGTTCTCCATCAGCTTGTTTTTTATCGAATACGTAGTAAGTACATTGACCTGGCGTATATAAGTTAGCTGATGATGAGCTCGTTGATTTAGTTGATGTTTGTTCAGTTGAAGTTTGCTCAGTTGATGTTTGTGAATATGATGTTAATGAATCTGATTGATTCATGTTTGAAGTATTGTAATTTTGGTTATAGTTATTAGAGTGGTTACTATTAAAGCTATTATTATAGTTGCTATGGAAACTTTGAGATTGTTCAGGCGTTTGAACGTTGTTAAACGTATCCGCTGATGCTTCTTCTCCATGTCCGATAATAGTTGTTGCTAAACCTGTAGTAATAATTGCTGTAGTTGTTAATTTTTTCATTGTAAATATTCCTCCGTAAATTTCGTATATGTTTTAATTTTGTAAATTTAAATTTAACGTCGTTTCCTCACGACAAGTAATACTTTATCAGATGAATTTGAGTTTGTGTTGATTTTCATCGAGTTGTTACCTAACCATAATGGTATACAATGTTCTAGTAATATTTACGAAAAAATATGACACTCAGTAATATATGGAGAAATGCGTTAAAATAGGCTTTTGGCTTAAATTGTGAGAATACTTATGTCATTGCCTTGTAATATACTTTTTATATTGTGATATAAATTAAAAAAGAGACGTACATGTATTAATGTATATCTCTATAAAAAAGTGCCGACAAAGTTTTAGACTTTGTCGGCACTTTTTATGCATGTAGTTTTCAAGTTATGTTTTTCTTATTAGATTTAGTGTCAAAAATAGTAGATAACTAGAATGTGTTTTTTAAATATCTATTATATAGTAGAAAGTCGTCATTTTATAATTGTGAAGTTGATCATTAAATAGAAATGAACGTAGTAAAATAGGGGATGTAGACTTAAAATAAAGCAAAATAAAAAGGGAGCGGGACAGAAATCTAATTTATATAAAAAGATTTCGTAGTCCCGCCCCGGCAAGGATGACTAGAGTTGAAAAAAGCTTGGTACAAGCGTATTTTCAACTCAGTCATCTACTGCCAAGATACTAAAAAAGGCTGAGACATATATTATGTCCCAGCCTTTTTTGAATTCACTCTTAGTGAATGTAGTTATAAGAACCAGCTGCTGAAGCTGAGATAGTACGAGTTGAAACAACACCAACACCTTGGTAGTTCATTTCTGATAATTGGATTGAACCGTCAGAGTTTACTTTGTCAACGTATGCTACGTGACCGTAACCACCAGCTGTAGTTTGTAATACTGCTCCTGCTTTTGGAGAGTTGTTTACAGTGTAACCAGATTGTGCTGCTGCATTAGCCCAGTTATTTGCATTTCCCCAAGTGCTTCCTAAGTCAGGACGTTTGCTGAATGCATAGTAAGTACATTGTCCAGCAGTGTATAAGTTAGCTCCGCCGCCAGTTGATGGACGTGAAGTTGAAGTTGTAGATGTTTTAACATCTGAACTACTGTTTGAAGTAGTTACGTGTACGTTATTGTTATTTTGGTTTGAAGAAGTTGTGTTATTTGTTTCTCCATAACCGCCACCATTTGGTGCAGCATTGAATGCTGGTTGTGAATAGTTTGTATTTGATGAAGCATTAGTATTTGAAGTTGCGTTATTGTTAGATACTTGTTGTTGAGCTTGGTTACCATAATGAGATGATGGATTCCAGTTACCTTCCCAAGTATAGTTGTAGTTACCTGATTGATCGATTGTGTAATTGTAAGAATAAGAATATGGATCGTTTGGATTATATCCTTGTGTGTTTTCTGCTGCATCCGCGTCATGTGCCATGTAAGTTGCGATTCCTGCTGTTGCGATAGCTGCTGTTGCTAATTTTTTCATAATAAGTAAATCCTCCTAGATAATTTTAAAATATTTTTTCGTATATGTTTTTCTTCATTAAGTTTTTTTCTTCGCTGTAATCAACAAAATCTACTTTATCAGAAATAGAATGGTTTGTGTGGAATGTTAAGGCTTTGTAATTTAATTTAAATATCTAATGATTTCATGTAATAATTCCGAACATTTAACTTAAATACTAAATCCTTTTGATATCAAGGGTTTGGAGGGTGTTGGAATAGGTGGAATTTTTGAATGTTACACGTTTGTAATATTTAAGACATAATAAAAAGTTTGACTTGCATCATTAATAATATTATTAATAACCATTATTTATCAGAACTGAAAGGATTAAAGCAATTTAAATAAGTACAAAATATCATAATAAAAAGTCAAGAATATAGTATTTTTGACAATATTTAATGAATTATAATAATGCTTGATCATTAATTGAGACGTTTAAGGTGAATAGAGGTGTAAATGATGTTGAATGATAGTCAATTGAAAATTTATCAATCATTAGATATTGATTCAGAGTTTAATATTGGTTTACTAATTCTATATATAATAGAAGGAAGTAGTAAAATATTAATTAATGGACAAATGAAGAAATATGAAGCAAATGAGTTTATTATCATTAATGATCTACAACGTTATGAAATAAAATCTGATAAAAATACTATAATTGCAAGTTTGTACATCTCAAGGGAAGAGTTGGACGCATTTTATAATTTTAAGAAAAAGTACTTTATCAATACTGAGAAGTTAGATAGCAAGTTACTTAAAATCAACATGATTGATTTAATTACTTGTTATGTTAATCCAACTTCTAAGAATCTGGATAATATCATAGAACAAATTCATCAACTTATGACGACATTACATGAGTATCGTATTTTAGATGACAAATATAACTTAAGTGAAGATATTGATGTAAGAAAAGGCTTCGATTATATGTATGCGCATTGCAAAGAGAAATTGTATTTTTCAGATGTAGCAAGAAACGGTTTATTAACTGAGCGGAACTTATCAAAGAAAATAAGAGAAGTAACGGGATTAAGATATTCTGAATTATTGAAAATGATTCGATTATCACACTGTACATTTGATTTAATGTACACCAAGAAATGTTTAGCACAAATTGCATCAGAGAATGGCTATGCCAATGAAGGTGTGTTAATTGATTTATTTAGAAAGAGGTATGGTATTACACCAGCAAGATTTAGAAAACAAATGATGCATGATACTTACTATACATTTCATCATAAACATGCGATTCAGTTAAAGAACTTCGATAAGATACATAATCGACTCAAACAACTTGCTAATCAAAACATTGGTCATGTAAATATTAATATTAGAGAAGAAGACAGTTGGAACGATAAGATACGAACACCAAACTTACTTATTTATATAACAAATATAGAAACGTTAACCAATTACTTTCAACAAACTAAGTTGTTATCGATGAGAAGAGAGATGGGTCAATACAATATACTGTTTTCTTATCAGTTATTTAAAGATATATGTCGCAGTGATTTTGAAAGTAACAAGCGCATGCATCAAATGTTCTCGTTTATATTGGAACACCAATTTGATATTTCATTTGAAATCAAATTAAGTAGGTCACAAAATTTAGTGGAATATACAACTAAACTAAAGAGGTTATTAAATTATTTAACAGATTGCACATATTTTTATGGACCACGCACATTTAAATTTTATATTGATGCAACGTACCAACAATTTGATAAAATTTCTCAAATCATAAAAGAAAATTTAAAAGATACTATTGTGACGTTAGTGATGAATAGTCAAAATAATTATCTCGCTAAACGCATGTCGCACAAAATGAATGATTATAAACAAATCACCTATAAAGTGCATCGAGAAATAGAAACCAGCAAAAATACAGCAACGATATTGAAGAATAATCCCTCTGTAAAAATCCTATATCAACCTAAAATCCCAAATAAAATCGAATCTTTAATATCCATAGTGAAATGGAGTATAAAATATGGCCAAGACGTCTCAATTATTATCGATGATACATGGATAGACAGTATGATACCTTCTCAAAACAGTCATCTCCTTATTAAAGAACTACAATTAAATACAGAAAGCCAATATCAATTTTTTGAATTACTCTTAACCTTAATAAGGTTAAGAGGTGAGATTGTCTTCTATAATGGTTTGATATTAATGACAAAGTACATGTCGGAGTACCAAATTATCGTATTTCCAAATATGAAGGCGATTAAAGAAGTTTATCAAAGTATTAATGTGACCGATTTGAAGTTAGGTGATATCGAGTATAGACATCAAGATATTATGATCAAGTCGGCGAGCATAATAAAGCATCAAAGTAATGCTTCAGAAAATACGTACACAAAGCAGGAAAGAATTTATACAAAAGTAGGAGAAAAGTTTATTTTTCAATTTTATACTTCTCCAGATGTGATTAAACATATTTATATTAAACAAAAAATTAATTAAGGTGGTAAATAAAATGGACAAACACATAAACGCATTATTAAATCTACATTGTATGAATATATATACGAAGCAAATGCTTAAAAAAGGTTTTGAATTAAATGTGCATCATTTGAAAGTTTTGAAATATATCGATGTGCATCACGAACAAGAGATATTTACGACTCAAGAATTTAAAAGATTACTTCAAATAAACCAAACGATGATTACACATGTCATTTCATATTTACACGATTTGGGATACTATAAAAAAGAGCGTTCAAAAACTGACGAAAGAAAAGTACATATAATAGTAGAAACTCGTCACAAAATAAAAATAAAGCAATTATTTCAAGAGGTTAATCAAGCATTTCAACTTGAATTTGAAGACAAAGTCATCACGTATAACAAAGAAAATTTAATAGGTGATATGGTTAGCAGTTATAATATCATTTCATCATTAAATCATTTCGTGAACGATAAACGAGATTTAAATATAGATCATGTCATGATATTACTTTATTTATATCAATCAAATAATGAACTATGTACTTTGAAAGAACTTGAAAATAAATTCAACTGGGATATTGTGAAAATCAATAAAACGATTAAAAAGTTGGCAAAGATGAATTACATCTTTAAAGAGAGAAATAGAATAGATGAAAGGGTCGTATTAGTTTCTATAAATAAAGATGTTGAAGTAGAAGTTAAAAATGTTATTGATGAAGTGGTTGATGAATATTATGAAAACATAGAAGAATGTCCAGTTGCTATGGTAAAATAAATATTAATAATATAGAGGTAATTCATTTACCCATTCTGAAAGGATAGTTAAGTATGTTTAAATTTTTTAAAAAAGACAATCAACTTAATGAATCTAAAGATAATAATCAACCAGCACACATAGAGGGAATGACACTAGTTGATGCGTATTATATTGATGATGCGCAAGTTGAAGATTATAAAAAAGATAGAGTTCGCTATTGTGATGCGATCATATATGTACTAGGACAATATTTTGCAAGTGTGGAAACGATGTTTGAAGGTTCAGAAGATGGTGAAGCAGTCGTTGCTTTTCAGGATGATCAACCAGTAAAGTGTATTTATTTAAACCCAGAAACCATCGATCAATTGAGGATAGATGAAGCACAAATACCGTTGAAACAGGCAATATTAAAGCTTTGTAATATTGAAGATGAATCGAATGAATAAAAATATAAAAAAGAAGGCCACTCAGTCGTTATATGAGTGGTCTTCTTTTTTAAAAATAATTAATTTGAACATAGAAGGTATAGCTATTGACAATTTAAAATTAAGTACTATAATTATATCTAGTATACTTTTTATATTAGAGGTGAAAAATATGAAACTAGAAATTGGATTGTCTTCATTTGCAGAAATAACACCTATTGATGGTGTTGAAAGACCTTATACTGCACAGGAAAGAATTAATCAAATTGTAGAAGAGATTAAATTGGCAGATAAAGTTGGTCTAGATATATATGGTTTAGGCGAACATCATAGAGAAGATTATGCAGTATCTGATCCTGTGACTGTATTAGCTGCAGCAGCACCGCAAACAAAAAACATCAGACTATCATCAGCTGTGACGGTGTTATCATCAGATGATCCAGTAAGAGTTTATCAAAGGTTTGCGACTTTAGATGCATTGAGCAATGGTAGAGCAGAAATTATGGCTGGTCGTGGCTCTTTTATAGAATCATTCCCATTGTTCGGTTATGATTTGAAAGATTATGACAAACTATACGAAGAAAAATTAGATCTGCTTCTCGCAATTAATGAACAAACGACAGTCAATTGGCAAGGAGAAACTAGAGCAGCGATTAATGGATTAGAAGTATTTCCGAGAGCTGTACAAGAAAAATTACCGATTTGGTTAGCTACAGGCGGTAATCCAGAATCATCGATGAGAGCAGGAAAATTGGGATTGCCAATTACTTATGCTATCATTGGTGGTGCGCCGAGTCGTTTTAGAAGAAATGTTGCAATGTATAAAGCAGTTGCAGAATCGCACGGCTTTGATGCAGCGACACTTCCAATTGCGACTCATTCATGGGGATATGTTGCTGAAACAGATGAAGTAGCAAAACAAGACTATTTTCCATCTAGTGCTTATTCTATTAATAAATTAGGACAAGAACGTGGATGGCCACCTTATTCATTAGATAAATTTGAACAAGAAATTGTTCATGGTGCATTGTTCGTAGGGAGTCCTGAAACAGTTGCATCTAAAATTATTCAATTATATGAAGACTTGGGTATTAATAGATTTATGTTACATTTACCAGTAGGTTCTATGCCGCATGAAAAAGTATTAAAATCAATTCAACTACTTGGTGAAAAAGTAAAACCAATTGTAGATGAATATATGAAAAACAAGGAGGAAATGAAGTAATGTTAAGATATTTATTAAATGTATATGTAGGTAAACAAATTTTTGAATCAAGTAAGCCAAAGGTTAAAGATGATGACGGTATGGCACAACAATTTGAAGAAGGATTCGGTCTTTCAAGAAATTCAATGAAATTAGCAGGTGGACTTGAATTAATCGGTTCTATCTTCTTATTCTTAAGTGCTTGTAATAAATCATTATCAAGATTAGGTTCTGTGTTAGTAGGATCAGTTATGACTGTTGCTGCTTATAAACATTATGAAGCTGGTCACGGATTCAAAGGTGCTAAACAAGCATTAACATTATTAGGTTTATCTGCATTAAGCTTTGTAGATACTTTAGGTAAGAAAAAATAATTAAAATTTAAAAAT
Organism: Mammaliicoccus sp. Dog046; assembly: GCF_034039665.1. Taxonomy (NCBI): domain Bacteria; kingdom Bacillati; phylum Bacillota; class Bacilli; order Caryophanales; family Staphylococcaceae; genus Mammaliicoccus; species Mammaliicoccus sp. Dog046. The sequence goes on from NZ_CP120131.1 coordinate 544,135, forward strand.
GAATATTTGCTCTTTAAAGATCATCATAATTTGATGTAATCTTTAAAGGGCATTTTTTATTAATATAAAGTTTTTACAAATATTTCTGACATTGTATTGTTGCATATTCAATAAAGTATAAACTTTCCAAATATAATAAAACTCAAAAGTGAACAGTAGTGAGAATTTGTCTGATTGAACGTCAGAACCCTTGATACTAAGGGGTTTTATAAAAATTCCGAGTTGTTTAAAAGTTATTTTTTAAAAATTTATTGAATGTTTTAAAAACTCAGTATAAAATAATAATTATTATTAATAAATTGTGTTGAAAAGGATGAATTTGCTATAGATACTAAAGACTGCACAATAATCAATTCAACAATAAGCTAATATAATTAGAGGAGTTGTTTGGAATGGAAACAATAGCAATCAGAAATATTGTGGAATTAGTATCTATTAATAAGAAGGCGAAAGAACATCTTGCTAAAATAAAAAGTGAATTTGTTTTAACTTTTGAAGAGCTGTATATTTTAGTATACGTCTATAAAGGTGAGCGCGATTGTTATAATGTAAAGGATATTGTTAAACAATCAAAGTTTAAACCTTATTATATTTCTAAAGCGATTCAAAGTTTAAAAGACAAAGGACTCATCGCTAAAAAGAGAAATGAAAAAGATGAACGTACTGTTGCAATTCAAGTAAGCAAGGCACAACATAAAAAGATAAAAAACTTATTGATGGATATTGAAGCTGAAATATTATAGTGAATAATGTGGCAAAGACATAAATGCCTCATCGACAGGGTGGGACGAAGGAATCTATTGTTAATCATTAGATTTCTGTCTCACCCTTTTTGGGATTATAATAGATCTATGAAAGGGCGTAATCTTATGAAAAATATGTTAAATGTGAAACCGAAAAGTCAATTATTTCCGATTCCAATGATCATGGGATGCGAAGGAACAGCAAGTTCTATGTTGCTTAATTATTATGGAAAACAAATAGATGCTACTTATATTATGAAACATTGGCCGAGGCATGATAATAATCCTAAAAAAGGCTATGTAGGTAATCACTTTTTTGTGAAATTTGGACACCATCAAACAATTTTTCCGAATGTATTAGCTGAATTTTTAAACCAGTTTGACGACGATATTGTTGATGGAACAGGTACTGAATTAAGTGAATTAGAAAAACACATTGAAAAAGGTCACCCGGTTGTTATTTATCACACAATTTTAGGGCAATCACCAATAAAAAAGACATTTAAAATAGAAAGTAAAGGTAAAGAATATATTACAAATATCCATGTCACGCTATTAGTAGGATTTGATGATGACTATTATTACTATATTGATCCGTTATGGAAACAATGGAAAGGTATGGTTATTTATCCTGCTTTATGGCCATCCAAAAAACAAATTATCAAAATTCGTAAAAATAAAATGAGAACAAGTTTTAATCACCCGGGAAAAATGTGTGTTTATAAAAAAATATAAAAAATTTTTAAATTTTATTTCATAAAGTTATTTGTTTTGATATGATATATTTATAAAATTAAAAGAGGTGTTCAAATGTCAAAAAAGGCAAAATTTATCATTATTGCAATTGTTGTAGCATTTTTAGCTGTAGTCGGTATTGGCGGAGCAGCAGCGTATTACTTTATAACGAATACGCCTAAGAATACATATCTGCTAAGTGAACAAGAATCAGCAAAAACTTGGAAAACATATTTCAATGACCGATTTGAAAACGAAGTGAAGTTCCAAGACAAGATGAAAGACGAGTCATATGAATCTACATTTAAATTAGGTGCAGACATTCCAGATTCATTAGTGTCTGAATTAGGCGTACCAAAATCAGTTATAGATTCAACGAACATCGTATTTAATGTTGGACAAGATCCTAAAAAAGAAAAATCAAAATTAGGTATTAAACCTACTATTGCTGATAATAATATCGGTAACTTCCAATGGAGCGCAGATAAAAATAATCAATATGTTGAATCTCCATTGTTCGATGATATTTACAAAGTGAAAAATAACGAAATCAAAAAAGGTGTCGAAAAAGCAACTGGCGAACCTCTTGAATCAACTGATGGACAAAAAATCACGAATGATTCAATGAATTTAAATACAATTTTATCTGGTTCACAAGTTTCTCAAGATGAAATTAATGATATTTCAAAACGTTATAGTGATTTACTTGTTGATCAGCTAGATGATGACAACTTTAAGAAAGATAAAGAAAAAGTGAAAATCTTTAAAGATGAAAAAGAATTAAAGAAAGTAACTATGAACTTAAGCTCTAAAGATACGAAGAAAGTTGTCGTAGCAATTCTTAAAGAAGCTAAAAAAGATAAAGATTTAAACAAAGTGGTAGAGAAACAAGCAAACGTTAGTGACTTCGACAAGAAAATTGATGATGCATTAAAAGATGCTAAAAAAGAAAAAGTTTCAGAATACCCAGCTATTAAATCTACAATTTATGTAGATGGTAAAGAAATCCTTAAACGTGATATTACGATTAAAGGTAAAGATGACGAATCATTAAAAATCGTTGGTACAAATGTTGTTGACGACGGTGTACAATTAGATTATAAAGTAACTGTTCCAGGTGAAGATGGATCATTATCATTAAAAGGTAAATCAACTTCTGGTGACAATATTAAAGATAAGTACAAATTGATATTTGAAGAAAATGAATTTTCTAAAACAACAGTTGATTTAGATAATAAATCTAAAACGAATGGTGATAAACGTAAAGATGAAGGTGCAATTACATTCAAAGAAGAATACGGTGAACCATTTAAACTGAACTATGTAAATGATCTTACAACAGATGCTAAGAATAACCAGCAAAAACAAAAAGTTAACCTTAACTTTGATGTTAATGGTGAAAACATTAAATTCTTATTAGATGGTAAGACAGAATTGAAGAAAGATATTAAGTTTAATACAAAAGGCGCTAAAGACTTCAATAGCTTATCAGATTCAGAAGTAATGGATATTACTGATGAAATTGGAGATAATTTTGAAGACATTGCAATGAAATTAGCTGAAGATTTACAATAATAAAGTGAGGAGTGGTTATATGTCGACATTTAAATTGTTCAACATATACCACTCTTTTTTAATTAAAAAGTGGTACTTAGTTGTATATTTAATTGTATTATTTGTTTTATTATTAGGTGCTGTTATTGCGGTGAATCAATATAATCAAAAAGATAACCACTTTACGATTGGCATAGTTGATAAAGACAAAACAAATGAAACGAAAATTATTTTAAATGCGGTTGGTGACGGTCAGTCTTTAGGTAATGATTTAAATATTAAACATTACAATGAACAACAAGCGCACAAATTATTAAAACGTAAAAAAATTGATGGTTATTTTATATTTCAAGATGGGATGACAAAAGCCTTTTACCAAAATGGAGAATTGCCAATTAAGGTAAATACTTATGATGATCAATCTGCGCAAAGTATCGTTATAAGACAATTATCTGAATCAGTATATAGTCGATTGATGCTTTCAATGGGTGGTGCGATGTCCTATGTATCATTGTATCCAAGTGCGACTGAACAGGATACTTTATCAATGATGACGGATATGCTGTTTACGGGATTAAATAGGAATGGCTCATTTGATGAACAATCAGTTAAGGTATTTGATACATTCAGTTATTACACGATATCTATGTATTTCTTATCTATATTTTTCTTTTTCTTTTCAATGTTTAGTATTTTGAAAATGAATCAAAAAGAAGCTTTAAAATCACGATTAGAGATGTTTCATTTTTCCTATGAAAAGCTCACAATTGTGAGAGGTTTGTTTAGCTTAATGTATACAATCATATGGTCGGGCGTTGGTTTGTGGATTATACTCACATTTCTAAAACCTGAATTTGAAATGTACAACATAGCAACGTTAATCATACATTTACTTTATTATTTAGCCTTTTTAACAATGATATTTATTTTTATAGATATTACTTTTAGAAACGCTATGAATTATTTCTGTAAAATTGTGCTATCAATCGTTGTGATTCTATTATCAGGCGCAATTATACCGGTTATTTATTTAAAAGAAATAGGTGGGAATTATATTTCTGGTTTTCCATCGACGATTGTTTTTAATCAGCTACTTGAATTGATTTTGAATAATTATATTTTAGATACACATCCAATGTTTTACTGGAATATCATCATTATGGTCGGTGCATTAGCGATGTCTTTAATTTGGAGGTATCGTCAATGAAATCTATGTTTACATTAGTAGTGAAAAAACAATGGAAGCAATATTTAATCTTTCTATTAATGATCATATTAACGTTATGCGTGGTGAACACGGTACAATCAGCATCGAATAAACTATTTAAAATGCCTATCGCGATTCAAGATATGGATCATTCCAAAGTGTCTCAATCACTTATCAATGATTTGAGACATACGAAATATATTGAGGTAGTTAACATTCCTGATGATGAACCTTATATTGATGACTTGATTAAAAAGAAAGAAGCGGTAGTGAGTTTTCAAATACCTGATGATTTCAGTGAAAGACTAGAAAAAAATGAATTGAAAGATGCTATTCCACTTTATTACAAGGAAGATTTCATCGGTAATATTGCTTTAGAAGTGACGAGTAAATCATTATATAAACAGCAAATACCTGTAATCATCCATAAACATCTAACAGACGCAAAGCAAAATATAAGTATTAATAAGATCAAAAAAACTTATAATGAAAAAACACCACACTCTCAAATTACGTATGAAGCATATAAAAAGAATGCTGATATTTCAATTGGTGCTGGTATTATCATTGCATTATTCTTATTGATCGGATGCAGTCAAATATTATTACATCGACGAATCAACCAACGCGCAGCGATTGAGAGATTGAGGTTATATCACGGCACAATATGGAAAATATATTTCTGGTATGTAAGCACGCATGTCATATTGATCATGGCAAGTGTGGTCATAACAAGCATGATTATGTCGTGGCATTTAAGTTGGCAATTTTATTTATTAACGTTCATTATCGTTGTTATATACGAATTGGGGATGAGCTTATTATTGTTGAAAGTACAAACAATCAGTCATAGATTATTTATGGCATTGATGTGGGCAATTGCGGTCAGCTGTTTCTATCTATTTTTACAAATATAGGGGGTTGAACAAATGATTACGGTTGAAAACGTAACGAAACATTATAAAGAAAAACATATATTTCAAGACTTTAATACAACCTTTAATGACAAGCGACTCACTATATTATTAGGTGAGAATGGCGCAGGTAAGTCTACGTTGTTAAGGATGATATCAGCATTAGAAAAGCCAGACAAAGGTCAGATAAGATATTTCGGAAAAAAACTAACCAATAAAGAAATTAAACAAACTATTGGATATATACCACAAGACATCGCTTTGTTTGAACATATGACTGTGAATGAGAATATTGCCTTTTTTAAAGCACTTCAGAAGCATACAATCTCTAAGGAATTGATAGAATCATACTGTGACCAACTCAATTTATATGAGCGTAAAGCTAAAGTGTCGACGTTATCAGGCGGTACAAAAAGGAAAGTCAACTTGCTTATTGGATTATTGAGCAATCCAAGTGTATTGATATTAGATGAACCGACAGTTGGTATAGATTTGAAGTCTAGGTATGATATCCATCAATTATTAAATCACCTTAAATCAGAAACGCTGATAATATTAACGACACATCATATTGATGAAGTCGAACGATTAGCAGATGAAATCAAACTCATTGGTAAAGATCCATTTTATAGAAATTTATTATTAGAAAAAGGATGGACGTTTGAAGATATACTTGCTGAGTAATCAGCAGTAATAAAATTAGTATGTGCGATAGTGATGTTTGCATTTTGAGGTGAAAGTGCAAATAAAGGGTGTCTTTATTAGCATATTGAAGTGAAAGTGCAAATAAGGGGTGCCATCTTCGCATCCTAATCTAACTTAATATTGAAGTTTAACCATTCCAAGGAGTCGCTTTGCGACAACTTGGAATGGTTTTTTGTATCTGAATATTTAGAATTATAAAATCGTATTGCAAATGCCGTTTTTGAAGTGTATTCTTATTTAATGTATCGGAATTAAAAGATTTAGGAGGTTTGTTATGGAAACGGTATGGATCATAATAAATATTATTGTTTTCTTATTATTTATCGGGCTTTTAGGATACTTAACAAAGAAACATGTTAAATTCTCAAAACGTGTTTTGATCGGTTTAGGTATCGGTATCGTATTTGGTTTAGTACTTCATCTTATATATGGTGTTGATTCAAAAGTAACAGAAACAACTGCATCATGGTTCGATGTCGTTGGTACGGGTTATATTAAATTACTACAAATGATTGTAATGCCACTTGTATTTATTTCAATTGTTTCAGCATTTACTAAAATAACAATTGGTCAAAATTTTGCTAAAGTAGGTGCTTGGATATTTACGTTCTTACTAGGTACTGTAGCAATTGCTGCATTAGTAGGTATTATCTATGCAATGGTATTTAACTTAGATGCATCACAAATTGATTTAGGTAGCGTTGAAAATAGTCGTGGTCAAGAAATTGAACAAACTTCAAAAGACATGGCTGCAGATGACTTACCTTCTCAAATTATAGAATTATTACCAGCTAATCCATTTTTAGATTTCACTGGTGCAAGAGGAACTTCAACGATCGCAGTAGTTGTATTTGCAGGATTTGTTGGATTTAGTTTCTTACGTGTGATGAGAAAAGAACCTGAAAAAGGTAGTCTAATCAAAAGAGGCGTGGATGCAATTTATGCATTAGTTATGGGAATCGTTACTTTCGTATTGAGATTAACGCCTTATGGTATTTTGGCTATAATGACAAAAACTATAATGACAAGTAATTTTGAAGCGGTATGGACACTTGGGAAATTCGTAATTGCTTCTTATGCGGCATTAATAACAATGTTCATTATTCATTTAATATTAGTGACTGTTGTTGGATTAAATCCAGCTACATATCTGAAAAAAGTTGGAGAAGCACTGTTATTCGCATTTACATCAAGATCAAGTGCAGGTACATTACCATTGAATGTTCAAACACAAACGTCACGTTTAGGTGTCCCTGAAGGTATCGCTAACTTCGCAGGTTCATTTGGTTTATCAATAGGGCAAAATGGTTGTGCGGGTATTTATCCAGCTATGCTTGCTATTATGATTGCACCAAGTGCAGGTGTAGATATCGATTTACCATTCATCTTATCTGTTATAGGTGTTGTTGTAATTAGTTCATTCGGTGTAGCCGGAGTAGGTGGCGGTGCAACATTTGCTGCAATACTAGTGTTATCAACTTTAAATTTACCAATTGCTTTAGCAGGTGTGTTGATTTCTGTAGAGCCATTGATTGATATGGGTCGTACAGCATTGAATGTAAATGATTCAATGTTAGCCGGAACAGCTACTGCAAAAGTAACTGGTCAAATGGATGAAAAAGTATATAATGATCAAAACTTTAATGAATTAGGCGAAAGCTACTAAATAGTTAAGATAAAAAGAGGCTGTGAAATGATAACATTTCGACAGCCTCTTGCTATATGGTAGTTAATGAGAAAAAGACTTAAAGGTATGAGCCGAGATATCGTGCGATTCAGGGTCAATCGCACGATATTATCTGCAATCAAAATGGTATCAAAACTTATTGATATAGTCGGATTAATCTTGAAAGCTCATACCTACAATGATAAAGTATGAATAAGGAGTGTGGATACGATGAGTAGGGATTTATTTATAAAGAATGATTTTCAAGAAGAGTGGGTCAATAAACTTGAAAATCATAAAGAAGCATTACAAAAATATGCGAATAAAAATGATTTAAATGCTGAGTTCCCTTATGACAATATCAACTGGTTAATTGAACAAGGATATACAAAACTTGTGTTACCAGAATCCTATGGTGGTTCAGGTGCAACGCCAGAAGATATCATCCTATTTCAAGAAACACTAGGAAAGATTGATGGTGCTACGGCACTAGCAATTGGTTGGCATATGGGTGTAGTTGGACAAATATATCAAGAACGCATTTGGTCAGAATCGTTACTTAAAGAATTTTCAGAGGACATTTTGAACGGTGCAATTGTCAATCGTGCGGTAAGTGAAGCAGAAACTGGTAGTCCGACGCGTGGTGCAAGACCAAGTACTTATGCTGATCATGAAGGCGATACTTACATCATAAATGGTGTTAAAACATTTACAACGATGAGTCAAAGATTAACGCATTTCTTGATAGGTGCATATATTCCTGAAAAAGAATCAGTTGGATTTTTCTTAGTCCCTCGTGAAACTGAAGGATTAGAGATTGTTGAAAATTGGGATATGTTAGGTATGCGAGCAACGGAAAGTCATGACTTAGTATTAAATAATGTGAAAGTGCAAGAAAGATATTTAGTTGAAGTTGCCGGTGACTCAAGAGGTAATCAAATTAATCCGTGGAATTTACATATACCTGCAGTGTATTTAGGTATTGGACAAGCAGCACGTGATTATGCGGTAGACTTTGCGAATGAGTATAGTCCAGGGAGTATAGAAGGTGTAATTGCTGATCTTCCACCTGTTCAACAAAATATTGGGAATATGGAGTTAGAATTATCTATGGCGAGACATTATCTTTATAGTGTTATTCATCATTATTTAAATCCATCCGTCACACAATCTCAAATTGACGTTGAGCTTGGCGCAGCAAAACATGTTGTCGTAAATCATTCGATTAAAGTGATCGATACAGCTATGCGTATTGTAGGTGCGAAAAGTCTACAAATGGAACGTCCATTACAAAGATATTATAGAGATGTACGTGCGGGATTACATAATCCACCTATGGATGATGTTACGATTTCAAAATTAGCAAAGAAAGCAATAGAAGAAAGAAGCTGAGACATATAATGTAATGTCTCAGCTTTTTTTATAAATTAGATTTCTGTCCCGATCCCTTTTTTATTTTTGGACGAGAACCTATCGACATATATAATACAACAGCCAATATAACAAACATACCGGCACTCTGCCATAGCCCTAAAGGTACCTTTAACCAAAGTACTGAAGAGATAACAGCAGTTACGGGTTCTAATACACCAAATAAAGCAGTTGTTTGTGGACTAATATATTTCACACTTTCTAAATACATCCAGAATGCAAACATCGTTCCAAATGTAATGACAAATGAAAAATAGATGATTCCTTTAACATCGAGTAAATGCCATGGAAAAGAAAAATCTAAATTGATGATAGATAATGCGATACCACCAATAAACATTGACCATCCTATGATGACTAAAGACGGCCAACTCACGAATAATTTTACAGCGTATACGGTGTAGAATGCGGCAGCACATGCAGTGAGTAATCCCCAAATAATTGCTTGTGGTGGAACAGATAATGTTGAATAATCACCATTCGTTAATAATAAGCTCGTTCCAAATAAAGAACATGTGATAATGATGATATCCATCCAACGAAATGTACTCTTCCTCGCTAATAATGAATAAATGAGGATAACAACCGGTGCTAAAAATTGTAAAAGCGTTGCGATTGCAACATTACCTTTATCAATGGTCGCCATAAATGTATATTGAACTCCGAGCATACCGAATAAAGAATAGATTAATAATTGTACTAAAGCGTGCTTTACTTTAAATACAGGGGTTAATGGTTTTCTTTGTATGAATTTTGCTATTAACAATAATAAAAAGCCACTCAGTAAAAGTCTAATTGCAACAAATAAAGAGACAGGTAATTCATATTCAGTAAACAACTTTTCAGTTACAGTTCCTCCAAGACCCCAAAATGTCGCCCCGAGCATGACAAGTAAGGTGCCCTTTAATTTATTTTCTTGCAATTAAACCCCCTCGATTCTATAAGATGTTAATTTATTTGAGCATTTGAAAATACGTTCAACAATATGACGGGAATGTTTCGCTTGCAATTTTTTATGGGGCATTCCTATAATGAATGTAATTTGATTAAAGAGAGGTAGCTACATGAAGTTTGTACTCATATCGATCGGTATACTTGCAACAATATTAGGCTTTGTAGGTGCTGTATTACCATTGTTACCAACGACGCCATTTTTATTGTTGGCAGTCATTTGCTTTGCCAAAAGCTCTGATCGATTTCATCGTTGGCTCGTTAGAACTAAAATATATAAATCATATGTCGAAGATTTTCAAAAATATAAAGGTTATACATTAAAGAAAAAGTTCCAATTACTTATTAGTTTATATATCGTCGTTGGCTTTTCTATCTGGATGGTTGATCACTTCTATATAAGGTTAGGTTTGTGTTTCATGTTATTTTGCCAAACAGTTGTGCTATTTACTTTTGTAAAAACATTGCCGAGCGAGAAATAAATACGTTGAAATTTATATTGCTATAAATCATTAAGGGATATATAATAAAATATGACGTAAATGAAATTCATTATCAATTAGGAGGCAATTATGAAGAAACTTTTAATGTTGGTTATGGCTTTAGCCGTTCTCGTTGCAGCTTGTGGTAACAATAATGGGGACAAGTCTAAATCCAATAATGAGACAGTGAATTATAAATTAGATGACGGGAAAAAAATCGATATTCCTAAAAAACCTAAGAGAATTGTTGTTTTAGCACCATCTTATGTTGGAGGATTATTACATTTAGGTGTAAAACCTGTTGGCGTTCCGGCAACAACGGATCAAACACCAATACTTAAAGATAAAATTAAAGGCATCAAAAAAGTCAGTGAAGATAATGTGGAACAAGTTGCAGCTTTAAAACCAGACTTGATTATTACTTATAATACTGACAAGAATGTTAAGAAATATCAAAAAATCGCACCAACCATTCCATATAACTATGCAAAACATAATTACTTAGACATGCAAGTAGAATTAGGGAAATTAGTAGGAAAAGAAGATAAAGCTAAAAAATGGGTAGCGAAATGGAAGAAAGAAACAGAGAAAGACGGGAAAGAAATTAAAGATAAAATTGGAAAAGACACAAATGTATCTGTCATTGAAGCATTCCAAAAAGATATCTATACTTACGGCGAGAACTGGGGAAGAGGAACTGAAGTTCTATACCAAGCATTTGGATTGAAGATGCCTACAAGCGTTGAAAAAGACGTGAAGAAAGATGGATGGAAGAAGATTTCTCAAGAAGAAATTGAAAAATATTCCGGAGATTATTTATTCTTACCAGTAACAAAAGGACAAGCAAAACCTGAATTCACTAAGACTGAAGCATGGAAAGCTATTCCAGCTGTTAAGAATGATCACGTAATTGAAATTGATGCACAAACATTCTGGTATAATGATCCTTATTCATTAGAAGTACAAAGAAAATATTTAAAAGAACATATTTTAGATAAAGCAAATAAATAGTCAGTAAAAATACTAAAAGCGGCTGGGACATAATATAATGTCTCAGTCGCTTTTAGTGTTTTTATAAATTAGATTTCTGTCCTGCTTCCATTATTGTCTTTCACATATTGATCGTTTATGGTGAATATTGTTAATCCTACAATATTTTTATTGTGTTTTGAGAAAGGTAGACTTGCTAAGTAACCAACAATAAATGCAATGAAAAATCCTATAACTGATATTGTGAACGGTGTGATATCTGTTTTTCCTATAAAATAAGATGAAATTGCAGCGACAACTAATCCGATAATAACGCCGTATGTGTTCGCACGTTTAGTAAATATACCTACTGCAAAGACACCGGCAATCGGTACTCCGAATAATCCTGTTATTAATAAGAAGAGATCCCAGGTTTCATTGGTCTTCTGATTAATTAAATATAATGAAGCTAAAGTACCAAACAACCCAGCAACAATTATAATTAATCTAGCTAAAAGAACGTCCTTGGAGGAATCATTACTTTTAGAAAAACGTTGTTTCAAATCGACGACAACACAAGCTGAAATCGAATTTAAACTTGATGATATAGTTGATTGTGCAGCTGCAAAAATAGCTGCAATTAATAGTCCACCTACAAACGGTGGGATTTCTGTCAGTATGAAGTAAGGAACAATTGCGGATGTATTAAAATCTTTCGGTAACGATGAAACATTGTGATAGAAAGAATACAACACAGTACCCATACCGTAGAAGATAGGGATTGTTATAAATGCAAGTAGTCCATTTGTCCATAAAGACTTATTTGTTGAAGCGATCGTACCAGTTGTTTGATAACGTTGTACAATATCTTGACTGGCCGTATATTGATGTAAATTATTAAAGATAGATCCGATAAATATGATTGGTATGGCAGCTGCTGCAGAACCGAATTTCCAATTTTCTGCAGAGATAAATTTCTTATCTTGCATTGCTTCATGTGCAACAGTAGCAAAGTGACCGTCAATTTGGAATGCCCCTAAGAAGATGACTGCAACTGCACCACCTATTAAAATAATATCTTGAATTACATCACTCCAAATAACACCTTCGATACCACCCATGAAAGTATAAACCATACAAAGTATACCAACTAATGTCGCAATTAAGTATGGATTAATATCTGACACAGACGTAATTGCTAACGTTGGTAAGTAAATAACGATAGCTACACGTCCAATATGGAATAGCGTAAAAGCTAAAGATCCAATGACACGCATCGTAATTCCGAAACGTTCTTCTAAATATTCATATGCTGTAGTCACATCTAACTTTCTAAAGAAAGGTATATAGAAATATATGAGTAATGGAATAATTGCGATAATCGCTAAGTTTCCAGCTGCATAAGACCAGTCTGTGTTAAACGCGCGTTCGGGTGTTCCCATATATGTAATTGCACTTAATGTAGTGGCATAGATTGAGAAACCAACAGCCCATGCTGGAACTTTACCTTTAGCTTTGAAAAATGCTTCCGTATCTTCACCAGCTCTTTTAGTGAAGTAGACACCGATGAGCAGTGTGACTAGTAAATAAATGATAAGTGCAATCCAATTTCCAGTACCAAAACCGACTTCATTCATAGTTTTACATCCCCTTTGTTCAACAATAAATTATAAGTTGTATTTTGTAACGAGTGTTTGAACTGTTTCTAATGCTTCGTCATTTAAAGGTGATAGTGGTCGTTTAACTTCACCAGCTTCAATGCCTTTAGTAGATAGAATTGCTTTTAAAGTTGGATAAATACCTAAAGCTAGAATCTGTTCAATGATATCGTTTGTTTCGTGTTGGATTTTATAGGCTTCTTGAATGTCACCTTGTTGAGCAAGTTCAAATATTTCTCTGGCACGGCGACCATTGACGTTATAAGTAGAACCAATGGCACCATCTACACCAGACACAACTGCTTGAATAAGCATTTCATCGAACCCTGATAATATAAGTTTGTTAGGAAAAGCTTTTCTAATGCGTTCTAATAGATAAAAATCTGCTGCAGTATATTTAATGCCAATAATCTTTTCATTTTCAAATAGTGTTTCGAATTGTTGAATAGATAAATTAACGCCTGTTAATGCTGGAATAGAATATATAATCATATCATTACCAGTAGCTTCAATGATGGCATCATAATAGTATTTAATTTCTTCAAAACTAAATGGATAATAGAACGGTGTTACTGCAGATAATGCGTCATATCCGAGTTCTGTTGCATATTGTCCTAATGCGATCGCTTCTTGTAAATCAAGAGCGCCTACTTGAGCGATAAGTTTAATGTCGTTTCCTGCCTCATCTTTAATAATGTTAAAGACGCGTTTCTTCTGTTCAGTGTTCATTAAAAAATTCTCGCCCGAACTACCATTCACATATAATCCATCTATACCTTGAACATCAATGTTCTGACGAATGATTTGTCTTAAACCCGTTTCTAAAATATTGCCTTCTTTGTCAAAAGGTACAAGTAATGCTGAATATAATCCATTCATATAAAAACTCCTTATTCTTTATTATTGATAATATTGTCAGACCAATTTATAATCACATTGTAAGCGATTTCTTGTTGACGTGTCAAACGTTTTTACATTTTACAAGATGAGATATGATAAAATAAATAAGAATATAGGAGGTAGAGATGATGATGAAACGCATGTCATTAGTTGATGTTGCAGTTGAGAATTTAAAGGAATATATTGCTGAAAATCAATTTGAAAATGGAGATAAACTACCTTCAGAAAAGATGCTCATTGATCAACTTGGTGTGAGTCGAACAGTTGTAAGAGAAGCAATTAGTCGTTTGCAACAAAGTGGTTTAATACAGGTGAAGTCAGGAAGCGGTATGTTTATTACTGATAAGAATGAACACTTGTCTATGTTATTTGAATCACATATGAAAGTTCATGGATTTGAAATTAAAGAATTATTAGAAGTTCGAAAGATTTTAGAACTTGGCGCTATTCGTCTTATTATTGAGAATAGTATTCCAATAGATGCGCAAAAATTAAAAGATATCAATGATGTTTATTATAAATCTAATAAACAATCTAAAAAATTAGCAGAATATGATTCATCATTTCATGAAACAATCATATTATTTACAAATAATCAGACACTCATATCGATGAGTAAAGTGATTAAAGAATACTTTATAAAGAACCAATTCAATCAAATTGTTGATAAAGAAGATATTAAACGTTCATATAAAGAACATAATGAAATCATTAATGCACTTGAAACAAAAGACCTTTCTTTAGGACATGATGTGATAAATAAGCATTTAACACGAGTGATTGATTGGATCGAAGAATTGGGGCAAATATAATGGGGAATTTAAATAAAGTTGAAGTACAGAGTTTAAAGGCACAAGTATTGCAAGAAATAAAAAATTATATATTAAATACCGGTTTATCAGAAGGAGATAAATTACCTACAGAAAGAGCATTTACGGAGATGTATGGTGTAAGTCGTTCTGTAGTAAGAGAAGCGTTAAGTTATTTGGAACATACTGGTGTGATTGAAACTGTTCAAGGTAGAGGTACCGTCATTAAAGCACCAGATATAACACATTTATTAGAAGGATTTTTATTTAGTTTTCAAGTGGCGAATGGATCTAAGAAAGATTTACTTTCATTAAGAATTATATTTGAGTGTGCGGCTATTGAAGAAATTGTTAACTTAAATAGAGACATTAGTCAGCTCAAATTAATTGTAGAAGAAGATGTTACAAACCATTTTGAAAATGATAAGGCGTTTCATCAAGCTATCTTAAAATCATCAGGTAATGTGTTATTTGAGCAATTAAGTTCCGTTATTCAATCGTATTTTTATCATGCTGAAGAAGAGGGAGACTTGATTGATTATACGCATACGAATGATGTGCATCGTCAAATTGTTAAAGCAATTGAAAGTAAAGACGCACCATTAGCGAAATCTATTTTGACTGAACATTTATCTAAGTAGGGGGATTATATGGATATTTCAATAGATATCGGGGGCACTTACATCAAATCATGTGTCATAGATAATCAAAATCAAATGCATAGTTATAAAAAAATTGAAACACCTAGTAATAAAGAAGGCAGCATATTAGAAGAAGTAAAGAAAATCATTGAATCATATAAACAACAATTTCAGTTAGAAAATCCGAATGTTGGTATTTCAACTGCAGGTGTTGTTGACTCCGAAAAAGGTGTTATTACTTATGCAGGTCCGACAATGCCATATTATGATGGGACGAACTTTAAAGAGGCATTATCAGACATTACGAATAAAGTTGTGATTAATAATGATGTATCTTGTGCATTGTTAGGTGAATTAGGTGACAATCAACAAAAATATAAATCAATATTTTTACTTACAATTGGCACGGGTATAGGTGGTGCTTATTTTGAAAATCAATTGTTAGAAGGTTATCAATATAGAGCATGTGAAATTGGTTATTTATTATATGATAAAGAAACAAAGAAGACTTATGAAGACAGAGGATCAACAACAGCTCTTAAAAATAAAATCAAACAACAATACCATCAATATTTATCAGTTGAACAATTATTTGAAGAAGCAGCAAAAGGGGACGTTAAAGCAAATACTGTATTAAAAGAATGGGGTAAAGATGTTGCTGAAGGTATTGCACAAATTCAAATAATATTTGATCCGGAAATTATTTTAATTGGTGGAGGCATTTCACAACAACGTGAAAATTTAATTTCATTTATCGAACCATTTATAGATGATTTCCTACCCGAAGCATACGGTCATGCTACAATTACAACGACATCAAAGGGCAATGACTCGGCGTTGTATGGAGCGATTTCAGCGTTTCACAATTAATTGTTAACTGTTATTACAGAATGGTTAACAATGTGGTATAATCATTGATATCTTAAGATTTGGAGTGAGTAAGTTGAAAACAAGAGATATCGTTATGATTGCAATGTTTACCGCATTTATTTCTGTAATGGCATTTATTCCACCGATTCCATTACCTATTATGCCAGTACCAATTGTATTACAAAATATAGGAATTATTTTAGCGGGTTGTTTATTAGGGTATAAGAGAGGGACTTTAAGTGTTGTTATCTTCTTACTACTTGTAGCAATCGGGTTACCTGTATTATCAGGAGGTAGAGGTGGACTAGGTGTATTCTTTGGACCATCTGCAGGGTATTTAATTGGATATCCAATTGTCGCATTTCTTATTGGATTCTTTATAGATAAAAAGTGGAAAAAATTAACCTTCGTATACGCATTGTGTGTGAACTTAATCATAGGTGTGTTGTTACTGAATATCATAGGCGGTTATGCTATGGGTGAATTTATGAATGTTTCTATTATACATAGATACAAACTAGCAGCTGCGTTCTTGCCAGGGGATATTGTTAAAGCAGTACTTGCAACTATGTTACTATTTAGTTTAAAGAATGTACCTGAAATTAAGAGATTAAGACAAAATGGATGAGGTGTTGTAATGGTTACATTTAGTGATATTGAAACAGATGGAGATATATTAGAAGATACTGATCGCTATACCCATTTTCAAACATTACATAAACGTATTCAATATGATTCAAATAAGATTGTTTATAAACAAATGCCTGATTTAGAAACATTTAAGAACGATGAACATATGTTGAAAAAGCTACACGAACAACATGAACAGCCATTTTTAAAGTTTGTATTTCCTGAAAATGAAATGATTGATGATCAACTCGGTTCATATTTAAAAGAACAAGGTTACGAATATAGTTGGATAGAATTATATATCAATCATGACAAAGATTTTCATACAAAGCATAATGAAGCGATAGAAGTTGTTGAAACAAATGATGATAATTTAGTAGATTTCATGAATTTATCTTATGAATTTGATAAGGAATATGGCGAAGATTATGCAGAATTAAAAATTACTACGAATAAAGAACAATTCGCAGCGACCAATCCAATTCAAGTGATTGCTTATTACAAAGATAAACCAGCTGGAATTTTACTTGTCTGGAAACAAGCGCATTATGTTGAAATAGATAGTTTTGCGGTGGATGAATCATTACGTCGGAAAGGCATTGGAACAGAGATGCAAGCTTATGTCTCAAAAATTGCACAAGATAAGCCAATTATATTAGTTGCTGACGGAGAAGATACAGCTAAAGATATGTATCAAGCACAAGGGTATAAATATAGTGGTTTCCAATATGAAGCTTTAAAAGAATATTAAAAACTAATCTGAACAAAAAACACACTAAACTTATAAATATAAGTTCAGTGTGTTTTTATTAATTTTGTATAATTCTTTCAGCATGACTATAAACATTAAAACTACCGTCTCTAATAAATCCTACAGCTGTAATATTTAAGTCATTTGCTAATTCGATTGCTAAGTTCGTTGGTGCGGATTTAGATAAAATAATACCGACACCGATTTTTGAAGCTTTAATTAATATTTCCGAGGAAATACGACCACTAAATATCAACACTTTATCTCGAATAGATACATTGTTTTGAATACAATAACCATATAATTTATCTAAAGCATTGTGTCTGCCAATGTCTGATCGGTGTTCATAAAACTCACTACCATCACTAATCGCTGCATTGTGTAATCCACCTGTTTGTTTGAATACTTTACTTTCTGAATGTAATCTTTCCATCATTGATAAAATTTGATCCGCATTGATGGTTACTTTAGATTGAGATACCTTAGAAGTTTGAACATCATTATTGAAGTAGAATGCTCTACTTTTTCCACAACATGATGATAAGACGCGTTGCGTATACTGTTTAGTACGTGGATCAATCGGGTGGGTTAATTCAACATGTGCAAACCCTTTTGAGTCATCGATTGTGATTTGTTTTAAATCTTTTCCACTAAAGATGACACCTTCAGAAGCTAAAAATCCTAAAACGAGTTCTTTGAAATTTTTTGGAGAGCAGATGATCGTAGCAAATTCTTCACCATTGATCATGATAGTTAGTGGGAATTCAGTAACGTAAAAATCAGTTGTCTCGACGAACTGATTGTTTTCATATTTTAAAATATTTTGATTGTAAGTCATATCCCTATTCATACGATTTCCCCCACTTATAAAGCTATTAATATAATGATTATACTTATAAATTAGTGTTATATAAAGTGGAAGCACTTTCAATTATATTTCAATTTGAATATAATGAAAGTAATCGAATTATTAGAGGGGGATAAAAATGGGGAAGACAAAACATCAAGGTCCAATGAAGAAAGACATGAAACTTGCACCTGAATTTTGGGTTAGTCCGATACCCTTTGGATTAGGTAAAGTGAAGCCTAAACATATTAGAGATACAATGAAAATTGTTTGGGACAATAAAGATAATTTAAATTATGCTAAAAATATTATTACAAAAGGTGTTTGTGATGGTTGTGCGCTAGGTGTATCAGGATTAAGTGATCAAACGTTAACTGGTCCTCATGTATGTACAACGCGTTTTAATGTATTAAGGTTAAATACAATGCCTGAAATTAAACCTGAAATTCTTCATCAAGACATAGATGAATTAAGAAAATATAATAGTTCAGAATTAAGAAATTTAGGTCGTATTCCATATCCAATGATGCGAAGAAAAGGTGATCGTAAATTTATTCGTATTTCATGGGAAGAAGCGATGAATACAATCGCGGATAAGATGAAATCATTAAATCCTAGAAATTATGCGTTTTACTTAACTTCTAGAGGTATTACAAATGAGTCGTATTATGTTGCCGGAAAAGTTGCGAGATTCTTAGGAGCTAACAATCTTGATAATGCTTCGAGAATTTGTCATTCACCTAGTAAAACTGCAATGAAACGATCTGTTGGTGTTGGCGCTTCAACTTCGAATTACCAAGACTGGATCGGTACAGATGTATTACTTTTCTGGGGAAGTGTTGCGTCTAATTCGTCACCCGTTTCAACTAAATATATGTTGGAAGCTAAGAAGAAAGGGACAAAAATAATCGTCGTGAACCCATATAAAGAACCTGCAATGGATAAATATTGGATACCTTCAGTAGCGGAATCAGCATTGTTTGGTACGAATGTTGCAGATGATTTCTATCAAGTGAATATCGGTGGAGATATAGCATTTATGCACGGCATTATGAAACATTGGTTTGAAATGGAAGAAGAATCTTATGGTTCTGCAATCAATCATTCATTTGTAGAGTCACATGTTTCAGGTTATGAAGAATTGAAAGAAACTGTTATAAACCAAACATGGGAAGAGATTGAACAGTCTAGCGGTGTTACTAAATCACGCATTTATGATTTAGCATTAGAATTAGCGAAAGCAAAAAATGCTGTATTTGCATGGGCACTTGGTTTAACGATGCACGAATTTGCTACAGATAATATATCTCAAGTATGTAATTTAGCGCTGCTAAGAGGATTTTTAGGTAGAAAACATAGTGGGTTAATGCCATTCAGAGGACATTCAAGTGTTCAAGGTACTGGTGAAATGGGTTGTGATCCATTTGTGTTACCAGGGGGTGCTTTTCATGGAGAAAATCATGAACGTATTGAGAAGTTATGGGGCTTTGATATCGCCGATTGGCAAGGCGATACAGTAGGTGTAACGTTGGAAAATGCGATGCTACCAGATGATCATGAAAGAAAAATTAAATGCTATTATTTATCTGGAGGAAACTTCTTAGAAACAATGCCAGATCCGACATTTGTTGAAGAAGCATTAGAGAACTTAGAATTAAGGGTCCACCAAGATATTATTTTAAATACGTCAACTTTAGTTGATGCGAAAGAAACGGTTATTGTACTTCCAGCTAAGACGCGTTATGAACAAGATGGCGGAGGTACATCAACTTCAACTGAACGTATGGTATACTATTCACCTCAAATTGAAGGTAATCAAAATAGAATTAAAGAAGCGAGATCAGAATGGAAGATTTATATTGATTTAGCTAAAAGAATCAAACCTGAAACGGCACATTTAGTTGATTTTAAAGATGGACAAGAGATAAGAGAAGAAATCGCTAAAGCCAATCCAGATTACGAAGGCGTCCAATATTTGAAAAAACAAGGAGACGTATTCCAATGGGGCGGTGCTTGGTTGTGTGAAGATGGTATTTGTCCAACTGATGATGGAAAAGGTCATTTGATTGGCGTAGACATACCGAATTTAAATAAAAAAGCGGACGACTTTATGCTAACGACACGACGTGGTAAACAATTTAACTCTATGGTTTATGGCGAACACGAAACCTTTAACGAAGGTGGTAGATACGATGTCTTAATGAATAAAGAAGATGCTGAATCAATGAGTATAGCTGAAGGTGAAGGTGTTGTACTTCATAATGGCTTCGGTGTGTTCCAAGGCGTCGCAAAATATGTAGACATTCTAAAAGGTAATGTTGAAGTATACTTCCCAGAAGGAAACTACTTGTTACCAAGAGGACGATATGAGAAATTTGCAGAAATTCCTGATTACAACATAACTGTTAAGTTAGAAAAAGCTGATCGATTTAATGCGAAGAAAGACAGAGATTATTACGAGAAACCAGTTAAAGAATTAGAAGAAATACCACTACAATAGTAAAAAAGTGTCGACATTGTTATATACTTTGTCGGCATTTTTTTATGTGCATGCTTTTTCTGCAGGAGTCAGCGCAAAAAAATCCTGAACATTGCAAGTGGAGGTCGACAAGCAACATTGGAGCGCTGAATATTGCAAGTGAGGACCGAGAAGCAACATTGGAGCGCTGAACATTGCAAGTGGAGGCTGACAAGCAACATTGAGGCGCTGAACATTGCAAGTGGAGGTCGACAAGCAACATTGAGGCGCTGAACATTGCAAGTGGAGGCTGACAAGCAACATTGGAGCGTTGAATATTGCAAGTGAGGGCTGACAAGCAACATTGGAGCGTTGAACATTGCAAGTGGAGGTCGACAAGCAACATTGAGGCGCTGAACATTGCAAGTGAGGGCGGACAAGCAATATTGAGCAAGGCTAACGAGATAGTTCTGAGTAACAATCCTGTTAGAAAATCTAACGAGATAGTTCTGGAAAACAATCTCGCTAGCCTCACTTTTACTTATAAATACATTGTTTATAGTAAAATTTCAGACTTACATACGCCTAACTTTTTTTAATTTATGCTATGAATTAAGAAGTATTTGTGAAAAAATATACATAGCTCTTTCATTGCGTAGTTGAAAGGTGTAAATTAAGTTTATACTATTTATAGAGAGGAAATTATTTTATGAAACGATTGTTTATGCTCGTTGTAGCATTATTAGTTGTATTGGCTGGGTGTAATACGGAATCTAACCAAGACAAAATTAATAAAAAAAATGAAGAAAAGCACTTAACTGTATCTGCAGCAGCAAGTTTAACAGATGTCACTAAAGCACTAGAAAAAGAATATAAAAAACAACACCCTAATACAAATATTAAATTTAATTACGGTGGTTCTGGTAGTTTAAGAAAGCAAGTTGAAGCGGGTGCTGATGTAGATGTTATTATGTCAGCAAATACCGAAGATGTAGACACACTAAAAGATAATAAAAAAGTATCAGAAGTGTATGACTATACTAAAAACAAATTAATTGCGATTAAATACAAGAATTCTAACATCAAAAAAATTAAAAACGTAAGTTCACCTTCTAAAGTTGCGGTAGGTGAAGAAAAAAGTGTACCGGCAGGAAGATATGCGATTGAATACTTGAAGAAAGAAAAATTATACGAAGGTATGACAAGTACATTTGTATTTGCGAAAGATGTTAAACAAGTATTGAATTATGTTAAGAAAGAAAATGCTGAAATTGGATTTGTTTATGAAACAGATTTATATAAAGGTAAAGATAAAAAAGTAGAAAACATTGTTAAATTAACAGATGCCCCATTAGATGAACCAATTATATACAGAGCAGGGCTTGTTACAGACAAAAAAGAATCAAAAGAGTGGTTTAATTTCTTAAAATCAAAAGAAGCTAAACAAATATTTAAAGAATATCACTTTGAAGGTTAGGAGCTTAATCTATGCCAGATTTAACACCATTATGGATATCAATGAAAGTAACATTAATAAGTACAATTATTGTATGTATATTAGGTATTGTTCTGGCAAAGTTAATGCACCGCTACAATGGTAAACTTAAACCATATATAGAAAGTGTCATTATGTTACCCATTGTTTTACCACCAACTGTGATGGGATTTATTTTATTGATTATATTTTCAAAAAATCAATGGTTTGGTCATTTAATAGACCAAACATTACATATTCAAGTCATATTTAGTTGGGTGGGTGCGGTCATCGCTGCAGTAATTGTCAGCATACCGCTTATGTATCAACATGTGATCAATGGTTTTCAATCCATTAATCCTAAGATGTTAAACTCAGCTAGAACAATGGGTGCGAGTGAAAGAAAGATATTTTGGACAATCGTTATACCACTAACAAAACGTGCAATATTTTCAGGTATTGTTATGAGTTTTGCTCGAGGATTAGGTGAGTTTGGAGCAACGCTTATGATTGCAGGATATATTCCAGGGTTAACGAACACGTTACCTCTGGAAATATATTTTTTAGTACAATCTGGTGAAGAGAATCAAGCTTGGTTATGGGTCATCGTGTTGATTGCTTTTGCAGTGTGTGTGATCAGCGCATTAAATATATTAAATCAGAAAAACCATAAGTGGGAGTGATATGTATGATTCACATTAATATAAAAAAAATAATTAAAAATCGTACAATCACGTTAAATATCCAGTCAGAAGTACCGAAAATTTATGCCATCGTTGGAAAATCGGGCATAGGCAAAACGACGTTGTTAAATATTATTTCTGGTTTAGCAGAAGCAGATGATGTATTCATACGTATAGATAATGAAACGTTAAGTCATCACGGGCATCAAGTGAAGGTACAAGATAGAAAAATCGGATATTTATTTCAGGATTATCAGCTATTTCCGCATATGACAGTTCATGAAAATATTCATTATATGACCCGACCGAATAAAGATACTGAACATTTGATTAAGCAATTAAATATAGAACATTGTTTAGATCAATATCCTTCAACGCTATCAGGTGGAGAATCTCAAAGAGTTGCGTTATGCAGAGTATTAAGCGTGAAACCTAACTTGTTATTATTGGATGAACCATTTTCAAGTTTAGATGATGAAACGAAAGAAGAAGGAATGAGATTAATTCAAAAGATTTTTGCAACGTGGCGAATTCCAATCATACTCGTTTCACATTCTAAAAAAGAAGTTACAACGCTATCAGATGAAGTAATAGAAATTAAATAATGTACGAAATTATGAAATTAAAACATAAAGTCTGTCGATTAAGTGAAACCTAATCGACAGGCTTTTTTATGCTTTAATTTTCAAAGTGAAATAGGGAATTTCGAACGATGTATAGGTAATCCCCTAATATAAAAAGTTTGTGAATTTTTTTACAATGTAGTTAGTAGAAAAGGGCAAAAATTAGGAGGTACCATATATGGTTAAATTAGGTTTGAAATTCTTTAAGCCAACTGAAAAATTTAAAGGTAATTGGTCTATTTTAGAAGAGAAAAGTAGAGAATGGGAAAAGATGTACAGAGAAAGATGGAGTCATGACAAAGTTGTCAGAACAACGCATGGCGTGAACTGTACAGGGTCTTGCTCATGGAAAGTATTTGTGAAAAATGGCGTGATTACATGGGAGAATCAGCAAATCGATTATCCATCGTGTGGACCAGACATGCCTGAATTTGAGCCAAGAGGATGTCCGCGTGGTGCATCGTTTTCTTGGTATGAATATAGTCCATTACGTATTAAATTTCCATACGTCAGAGGGAAACTGTGGAAATTATGGAAAGCAGCTTTAGAAGAATATGGAGATCCAGTTGTTGCTTGGGCATCCATTGTTGAAGATGAAGAAAAGGCACACATGTATAAAAATGCGAGAGGTAAAGGTGGACATGTAAGAGTCAATTGGAGAGATGTAACACAACTGATTGCAGCACAAATTATATATACCGTAAAAAAATACGGACCAGATAGAATCGCTGGATTCACACCTATACCTGCAATGTCGATGATTAGTTACGCTTCAGGTGCTCGATTTATTTCATTATTAGGTGGAGAAATGTTGAGTTTCTATGACTGGTATGCCGATTTACCACCAGCATCACCACAAATTTGGGGAGAGCAAACGGACGTACCTGAGTCTAGTGATTGGTACAATGCGGGCTACATTATTATGTGGGGATCAAATGTACCTTTAACAAGAACGCCTGATGCACATTTTATGACTGAAGTACGATATAAAGGAACTAAAGTTGTGTCAGTTGCACCAGATTATGCCGAAAACGTTAAATTTGCGGATAATTGGCTAGCACCAAATCCAGGTACAGATGCAGCGTTATCTCAAGCGATGACACATGTGATACTTCAAGAGTTTTATGAAGAAAAGCAAGAACCAATGTTTATTAATTATGCTAAACAATATACAGATATGCCGTTTATCATTCAACTAGATAAACATGGTGAGGGTTATAAAGCAGGTCGATTTTTAAGAGCAAGTGATTTAGGTATGGAAACGGAACATGCTGAATGGAAACCTGTAATCTATGATCAACATAAAGGGGAACTTGTTGTTCCGAATGGCACGATGGGACAGCGATATGAAGAAGGTGCTAAATGGAATTTAAGTTTAGAAAATGAAGATGGTACATTACTTGATCCAGCACTTTCACTGAAAGAACATGAATCTTCAGTGATGACGATACAATTCCCGTATTTTGATAATGAAGGAAATGGTACGTTCGAACGTCCAATTATCGTTAAAGAAATTGAAAAGGCAAATGGTGAAAAAGCATATATCGCGACAATCTATGACTTAATGACAAGTCAATATGGTGTAAGACGTTTAAATCATCCACTTGAAGCAAAAGGATTTGAAGATGAAACGTCGTTATATTCTCCTAAATGGCAAGAAAAAGTGACTGGCGTAAAAGCATCTGTCGTGATTCAAGTGGCACGTGAATTTGCGCAAAATGCGATTGATACAGAAGGTCGTTCAATGATTATCATGGGTGCAGGAATTAATCATT
The DNA here is from genome assembly GCF_034039665.1 of Mammaliicoccus sp. Dog046. Taxonomy (NCBI): domain Bacteria; kingdom Bacillati; phylum Bacillota; class Bacilli; order Caryophanales; family Staphylococcaceae; genus Mammaliicoccus; species Mammaliicoccus sp. Dog046. The sequence continues at coordinate 569,611 of NZ_CP120131.1, forward strand.
GGTTTAATTCAGATACGATTTATCGTTCGATTTTGAATTTAGTCATTCTTTGTGGCTGCCAAGGTGTGAATGGCGGTGGATGGGCGCATTACGTTGGTCAAGAAAAATGTAGACCGATTGAAGGATGGTCCACAATTGCATTCGCAAAAGACTGGCAAGGTCCACCAAGATTACAAAATGCGACAAGTTGGTTCTATTTTGCGACGGATCAATGGAAGTATGAAGAGTCTGGTGTAGATAAATTACAATCACCACTTTCTAATGAACTGAAACATAAGCATCCTGCAGATTACAATGTATTAGCTGCAAGGTTAGGTTGGTTGCCCTCTTATCCACAATTTGATTGTAATAGTCTATTGTTCGGTGAAGAAGCAAAAGAAGCGGGCGATGATTCGAATGAAGCAATTATTAAAAGAGCAGTCGATTCAGTAAAGAATAAGCAAACAAAATTTGCGATAGAAGACCCAGATGCAAAACAAAATCATCCAAAAACATTATTTGTATGGCGTTCAAATTTAATTTCAAGTTCTGCTAAAGGTCAAGAATACTTCATGAAACATTTATTGGGGACGAAGTCAGGCTTATTAGCAAACCCGAATGAAACTGAAAAACCAGAAGAAATTATGTGGAGAGAAGATACAACAGGTAAGTTAGATTTACTAGTTGCATTAGATTTTAGAATGACAGCAACACCTTTATATGCAGATGTTGTATTACCAGCTGCAACTTGGTATGAGAAACATGATATATCTTCAACAGATATGCACCCATTTATTCATCCATTTAATCCAGCAGTTGATCCATTATGGGAATCTCGATCAGATTGGGACATCTTTAAAACATTAGCAAAAGGCGTATCTGATTTGTCGAAAACGCATATGAAAGAAACATTTAAAGATGTCGTTACATCACCTTTAGCGCACGATTCAAAACAAGAAATTTCAACACCTTATGGCCTTGTGAAAGATTGGTCTAAAGGAGAAATCGAGGCGATTCCAGGTAAAACAATGCCAGGTTTTGCTGTAGTAGAAAGAAATTATACTGAGATCTATGATAAATATATTTCGGTAGGACCATTATTAGAAAAGGGGAAAATCGGTGCACACGGTGTGAGTTATTCCGTGAAAGAACAATATGATGAATTGAAATTAATGTTAGATACTTGGGAAGATGAAACAGTGAAAAATGGTCTGCCAAGAATGGATACAGCACGAAAAGTCGCTGATGTTATATTGAATGTTTCTTCCGCTTCAAATGGTAAAGTATCACAAAAATCATACGAAGACTTAGAAAATCAAACAGGTATGACATTAAAAGATATTTCATCTGAACGTGCGTCTGAGAAAATTACATTCCAGAACATTACAGCTCAACCTAGAGAAGTGATTCCAACAGCTGTATTTCCAGGTTCTAATAAATTAGATAGAAGATATTCTCCATTCACAACGAATATCGAACGGTTAGTTCCTTTTAGAACATTAACAGGTAGACAAAGTTATTATATTGACCATGAAGTGTTCTTGCAGTTTGGAGAAAATTTACCAGTGTATAAACCAACGCTACCACCAATGGTATTTGGCACGAAAGATAAACAAATTAAAGGTGGCGTAGATACGCTCGTATTAAGGTACTTAACACCACATGGTAAATGGAATATCCATTCAACTTATCAAGATAATTTACACATGTTGACGCTATTCAGAGGTGGTCCAACAGTTTGGATTTCAAAAGAAGATGCAGAAGAACATGATATTAATGATAACGACTGGTTAGAAGTGTATAACCGTAATGGATTAGTCACTGCTAGAGCAGTTGTATCACATAGAATGCCTAGAGGTACGATGTTTATGTATCACGCACAAGATAAGCATATTGAAACACCAGGTTCAGAAATTACAGATACACGTGGTGGTTCTCATAATGCACCAACACGTATCCATTTAAAACCGACACAACTCGTAGGTGGTTATGCACAAATGAGTTATGGATTTAACTATTATGGTCCAATAGGAAACCAACGTGATGTGTATGTTGCGATTAGAAAGATGAAGGAGGTAGATTGGCTTGAAGATTAAAGCACAAGTAGCAATGGTAATGAATTTAGATAAATGTATAGGTTGCCATACATGTAGTGTGACTTGTAAGAGTACTTGGACAAATCGTCCTGGTGCTGAATATATATGGTTTAACAATGTTGAAACGAAGCCAGGTATAGGCTATCCAAAACGATGGGAGGACCAAGAAACATATAAAGGTGGATGGGTGCTCAATCAAAAAGGAGACCTAGAATTAAAATCTGGAAGCAAACTATCTAAAATTGCGCTCGGTAAAATATTCTATAATCCAGATATGCCTGAAATGAAGGATTATTATGAACCATGGACATATAACTATAAACACTTAACAACTGCTAAAGAAGGCAAACACTCACCTGTCGCTAAAGCAGAGTCAGTCATTTCAGGTAAAAAATTAGACCTCAAATGGGGACCAAACTGGGAAGATGATTTAGCTGGTGGTCATGTGACAGGTCCAACAGATCCTAATATTCAAAAAATCGAAGAAGAAATTAAATTTAATTTTGATCAAACATTTATGATGTACTTACCAAGATTGTGTGAACACTGCTTAAATCCAAGCTGCGTAGCTTCTTGTCCATCAGGTGCTATGTATAAGAGGGATGAAGATGGAATTGTACTTGTCGATCAAGATGCATGTCGTGGTTGGAGATACTGTATGACAGGGTGTCCTTATAAGAAAGTTTACTTCAACTGGAAAACAAATAAAGCAGAGAAATGTACATTCTGTTTCCCACGTGTAGAAGCAGGTTTACCTACTGTATGTTCAGAAACATGTACTGGTAGAATGCGTTATTTAGGTGTATTACTTTATGATGCAGATAAAGTGAAAGAAGCCGCTTCAGCTGAAAATGAACAGGATTTATATCAAAAACAATTAGACCTATTTTTAGATCCGTTTGATGAAGATATTATTCAACAAGCAGAAAAAGATGGCATCACACAAGACTGGATTGAATCTGCACAAAATTCACCAGTATATAAATTGGCAATTGAATATAAATTAGCATTCCCATTACATCCAGAATATAGAACTTTACCAATGGTGTGGTATTGTCCACCATTAAGCCCAATCATGAATTATTTCGAAGGGAAAGATTCAATCAGAAATCCAGATATGATATTCCCAGCAATAGAAGAAATGAGATTGCCCGTTCAATATTTAGCTAATATGTTAACAGCGGGAGATACGAAAACGATTAAAAGTGCATTGCAACGTATGGCTATGATGCGTAGTTATATGAGAGCTAAATCCAGTAACAAACCATTCGACACTTCTAGATTAAATCGTGTTGGCCTCACTGAAAGACAAACAAAGGATATGTACCGATTACTAGCAATCGCAAAACATGAAGATCGTTTTGTTGTACCAACATCACATAAAGAAGGATATATGGATACGTACAGAGCACAAGGTAGCCAAGGTTATGGAGATGAAAATTTTGGCATGAATTGTGATGGATGTGGTGTTCAAGAACTTTCAGAAAATAAATCTGGTCAACAAATATATAACGAGAATTTCTATGGAGGGATTTTCCGTGATTAATTTAGATGCATTGTATCAGTATAAAGAAAGTTTTGGCTTCTTCAGTAATCAATTGACCTATCCTGAGAAGTTGGATTTTCATCCAAAAGCGTTTGAACACGCATTTGATGACAAACATCCAGGATATGCTAATGTACAACAATATTGGGAGAATATGCATGAAATATCACTCGATGACATTCAAGAAGTATATACACGAACATTTGATTTTGAAAAAAAGACGACGCTTTATATGACATACAATAAGTTTAATGAACAAAAAGAGCGCGGTCAGATGCTTGCAAGATTAAAAGTATTATATGAAATGTTTGGATTAGAAATGCCCAAAAGTGAACTCTCAGACTTTTTACCTTTGATGCTAGAATTTTTATATGCAGCTGATTGGAGAGGTGACAGTAGAGCACAAGAAAGTTTAACACTGGTTGTCATGGTCATTGAAGATGGTACGTATGAACTTATGCAATCACTCGGGGAACAAAATAGTCCGTACTTTCATCTTATACAAGCTTTAAGAGAAACATTAAAAACATGTGTCGTGGAACAACAGCAAGAGAAGGTGATCAATGGTGATTAATCAATTTGTTTGGGTGATTTACCCATATTTATGTGTGGCAATATTTATTATCGGTCATATATTCAGATATAAATATGATCAATTTTCATGGACGGCAAAATCGAGTGAATTTATTGAGAAAAAGCAATTAATGTGGGGGAGTATCTTATTTCATTTAGGTATTATACCGGTTATATTCGGTCATATAGTTGGATTAGGTATTCCGGCAGAATGGTTAAATGCGGTGGGTGTTACTAATCACATTTATCATATTGGCGCGGTTTATATCGGAAGTATCTTCGGTATTATGACATTTCTAGGTATGATATTACTCACTGCACGAAGAATTACGAAAGAAAATGTTAGACGATTAAGTACAGTGTCAGACATTTTTGTTAATTTATTATTATTAGTAATTGTATTTATGGGGTGTGTTGCAACGTTATGGACTAATGCGACAACACCAGAATTTGATTATAGACAAACGATCTCAGTTTGGTTCAGAGGTTTATTAATATTTAATCCAGATGCGGCACTTATGATAGACGTACCATGGACATTTAAAGTACACATTATATCTGGATTATTTATAACAGCAATGTGGCCGTTTACGCGTCTCGTACATGTATGGAGTGTACCATTAAACTATTTTAGTAGAAGTTATATTATTTACAGAAAGCACAAATCGAATTAAAATAAAGATAAATTAAGTAGGAGTGTTTAAATATGTCTGTTGAATTTAAATTTCAAGAACAACTGAATCATATTCGTGAAACATATGGCTTTGATTTTGTCGGATTAGCAATGTCATCTGAAGAATCAGATTCATTTCATATAAAGTGGCGTTATGTTTCAGGTAATTTAAATCAAAGATATAAAAACATCGTACTTAGAAGTGGACGAGGCATTGCAGGTATTGTTATTAAGAGTGGAAAAGCAATGACGATTACAGATGTTAAGGAAAGTCCGTATTATGATCAATTGTTTAACTATCCAATTATTCAAAGTGAACAATTAACATCATTAATTGCACTTCCTTTATGGAAACAAAATAGAGTTTGTGGCGTCATTTTACTTGGACAACGACAAGATAAACCATTACCATCCGTTGACCTTGATCAATTCACACGATTTGGCCCGTTTTTCGGAAAGGATATGATTAATTCATGAATGAGCAAGAAACATCCAAATTGACACAAATATTAGAACAATACTACGAAAAAACGAGTGAAATGATTGTTTTTCTTAATAGTAAAGGTCAAGTTATTAACATGAATCAAGCGGCGAGACGCGTCATTTCTGAAGATAATCAGTCCTCATTAACGCATGCAATTTGTAGTCGTTGTGAAGGTTACTCTAACGAATTTGCGATACAATCATGTAGAGAATGTTTCTTAGAATCAACGACGATTGGCAATAGTAGCTTTCAAGTATATATGCAAACAAATAGTGGTAAAGTAGAACCGTTTACTGCTACTTATCAGACCATTAGTCAGGAAGATGATGTGAAAGTATATACGTTACAGAATGTTTCACCACAAATTGAAAGACAACAAAAGTTACATCAACAAACGATGATGCAAAAAACAATCTCAGCACAAGAGAATGAACGTAAACGAATTTCAAGAGAATTACATGACGGCGTCGTTCAAGAATTACTCAATGTAAGTGTTGAACTAAGATTGTTAAAATATCAAGATAATATCGAGAATTTAAAGACACAGTCACAACACATTGAGCGTTTAATGTCCAAATTGATTGATGATACTAGAAACTTATCTTTAGAATTAAGGCCATCCTCTTTAGATGATTTAGGATTAAACGCAGCATTTAAGTCTTATTTTAAACAGTTAGAAAAAAACTTTGGATTTATTGTACATTACCATAATGATTCAGATGATATTAGATTTAATAATGAGATAGAAACGGTAGTGTATAGAATCGTGCAAGAAGCGGTGTTTAACGCTTTGAAATACGGACAAGTGGATAGTGTTGATGTGCATATGAGCTGTGAATCAAACTTTATAGAAGTAGAAGTAGCAGATCAAGGTGTTGGTTTCGTATTAGGAAGTGAACCAAAAGGCTCGGGACTTGGTATTTATGGTATGCAAGAACGTGCTGAAATTGTTGGTGGTACGTTCAATATCGAAAGTAAAGTTGGAAAAGGTACAAATATTAAATTAACAGTACCAATAGCATAGACGGTGAGGGAAGAAACATGAAGCTCGTAATCGCAGATGATCATGCAGTAGTAAGAACAGGATTTTCAATGATATTAAATTATCAAGATGATATGGAAGTAGTAGCAACCGCCGCTGATGGTATAGAAGCATATCAAATGGTAGCAAAACATGAACCAGATATATTAATCATGGATTTGAGTATGCCGCCGGGAGAGTCAGGATTAATCGCAACTGGAAAAATTTCCGAAGATTTTCAACATACAAAAATACTCATCTTAACCATGTTTGATGATGAAGAATATTTATTTCATGTGTTAAGAAACGGTGCAAAAGGATATATCCTTAAAAATGCGCCAGATGAAGAATTAGTAAATGCAGTGCGAACGATTTATAGAGGAGATATGTATATTGATTCTAAAGTCACGAGTTCCTTAGTCAATGAGTTAGTTAATCCTAAACAATCGACAGATCATCATTCGAAAGACCCATTTAAAATATTATCTCAAAGAGAATTAGAAATCTTACCTTTAATCGCAAAAGGATATGGCAATAAAGAAATAGCTGAAAAGTTATTCGTATCTGTTAAAACGATAGAAGCACACAAAGCACGCATAATGGATAAATTAGAACTGAAATCACGTCCAGAACTCGTCGAGTACGCGTTAAAGAAAAAGATGCTTGATTTCTAATACGGCAAAAACCTGTAAACACTATTTAGTGCTTACAGGTTTTTTAATTTTAGTAGATAAGTGCAAATAAAGGGTGTTGTTGTTAGCAAGAATGGTGAAACGTGCAAACAAGGGTGTTGTTATTAGCAAGAATGGTGAAACGTGCAAATAACGACTACGATATTAATATGCCAACCCACTCACATAGCAATCCAACTATGAAACGCATAATGATTTAGGGAATTTCCTTATTTGTATAAGGGTAAATCCTTATGCGCATGTTTTCACAATTAACATACAATAAATGTGACATCAAAATAAATATTTCATAAGAATAAGGGTGAAAATATGAAAACGAACACAGGGAAATTTCAATTGCCACTTCAAACGTTTAGTCTAATGGCTGGGTTTATGGTATGGACAATTTTAGCGCCATTAATGCCATATATCACTCAGGATATCGCTGTTCCTGAAAGTCAAAAGGCAATTATTTTAGCGATACCAGTCATACTAGGTTCTATCTTGAGAATACCGATTGGTTACTATACGAACTTAGTAGGATCTAGAATCGTATTTTTAACGAGTTTTATTATATTATTATTTCCGGTATTTTATTTGAGTCAGGCGCAATCTACTACAGGGTTAATTGTCGCGGGATTCTTTATTGGATTAGGGGGCGCTATATTTTCGGTAGGTGTAACGTCTATACCAAAATATTATCCTAAAGAGAAACATGGATTTGCGAATGGTGTTTACGGCATGGGTAATTTAGGTACAGCTGTTTCAGCATTTTTAGCACCACCGATTGCAGGATTCATTGGTTGGCAACATACAGTACAATTGTATTTACTTGTATTAGTATTATTTGCAGCACTGATGTTTATCTTTGGAGATAAACAAGAGCCTAAAGTCAAAATTCCTATGATGCAACAAACGAAGCTTGTCATTAATAATTACAAATTATATTACTTTAGCTTATGGTACTTTATTACATTCGGTGCTTTTGTCGCATTTGGTTTGTTTTTACCGAACTTTTTAGTAGGACACTTTGAAATTGATAAAGTAGATGCTGGAATTAGAACGGGTATCTTTATTGCGATAGCAACATTGTTAAGACCGATTGGTGGTATGTTAGGTGATAAGTTTAATGCATTGAATGTACTGAAATTGTTCTTTATCAGTATTATTGCTGGCGCACTCATCTTGTCACTATCACAACATATTCTTTTATTTACAATTGGTTGTTTAACAATCAGTGTGAGTGCGGGTATTGGTAATGGCTTAGTATTCAAACTTGTACCAACACATTTCAATAAAGAAGTTGGTGTCGTTAACGGTATTGTATCAATGATGGGTGGACTTGGCGGATTCTTCCCACCACTTGTGATTACGCTAGTTACGAGTATGTTTGGATCAAACCATCTTGCATTCCTGTTATTAGCTATCTTTGGCGTGATTGCATTATTAACAATGATGCATATGAGTAAAATCGAAAAACGTGCATAAACATAATAACATCTCATCTTTGCTGTAATCGTAAATAGAAGATGAGATGTTTTCGTTTAAGCAAGGAAAATTATATCTCATTCACCTCTATTCGTTGAGGATATAAGTCTTTCACTCTATAATGGAGATAAAGTGATTCGTGAAAGGTTGATAAAGATGAATGAACGCTATTCTCGCCAAATATTATTTAACAAAATAGGCGAAAAAGGACAAGAAAAAATAGAAGCAAGTAGTGTAACGATTATAGGTATGGGTGCATTAGGCACGCATGTTGCTGAACAGTTAGCGAGATCAGGCGTAAAACGATTAAATTTAATTGATCGTGATTATGTAGAATCGTCTAATTTACAAAGACAAACACTATTTGTAGAGAAAGATATTAAAGAAATGCTGCCTAAAGTTGTAGCAGCTGAAAGACATTTAAAGCTTATTAGAGAAGATATTCAAATTAAAACTTACATTGCCCAATGTGATGCAAAACTATTAAACGAAGTTGCTGGTTATTCTGATGTTATTGTTGATGCAACAGATAACTTTAATACGAGACAATTGATTAATGATTTTGCATATAAACGTCAAATTCCATGGATTTATGGTGCATGTTTAGAATCTACATATGTACAAGCAAGCTTTATTCCAGGTGTAACGCCATGCTTTAATTGTGTGTTACCACAATTACCTGTGATTAGTCGAACGTGTGATACAGTCGGTGTGATCAATCCAGCAGTTACAATGGCAGCAAGTTTACAAGTTGCTGATGCATTGAAGATTTTATCTGGAAACACTTTTACGCCGAAAGTGACATATGGTGACGTTTGGGAAGGTGAACATCAAACATTTGGATTTAAAAAAATGCAACGTGATGATTGCGAAACTTGTGGCGCTTCTCCAAGTTATCCAAAACTTGCTGAATCAGATCAACATGTTACGGAATTATGTGGTCGTCATACTGTCCAATATATCAATGAGAAATTGAATCGAGCAGCAATTGAAAAATTTGTCGCACAAAATAGACTCTTGCATCGTTCAAATGCATATATGATTCAATTTTTATATGATGATCATCGTGTAGTTGCTTTTAATAGTGGAAGACTACTTATACATGGTATTGATACAGCGAGCGAAGGTAAACAATTTGTAGAAAAAATGTTCGGTTAGGAGAATTGATGATGAGTACCATACAAAGCATAAATCGAGATATTAAAGTTGCCATTCTAACAATCAGTGATACAAGAACAACTGAAACAGATAAGGGCGGACAACTTGTACAAAAATATTTAAAAGATTTAAATGTTGCATGGAAGGATTCTAATTATCGCATCGTCAAAGATGAAATAGGTCAAATTCAAGATCAAATCAATGAATGGTTGAATGCAGATATTGATGCTATTATTACTACGGGTGGTACAGGTATTAGTCAAAGAGATGTAACGATTGAAGCCATTAAACCATTGTTAGATAAAGAGATTGAAGGGTTTGGAGAATTATTTAGATATTTAAGTTATGTTGAGGATGTTGGTTCTAAAGCAATACTTTCAAGAGCGCTTGCAGGTACGAAGCGTAATAAAGTCATCTTTGCACTACCAGGTTCAACAGGAGCAGTAAAATTGGCAATGGAAAAGCTCATCACGACTGAATTAAATCATATCGTGTATGAGCTTAATAAATAGTTAAGGTCGATTGAAATCGCCGTTTACACCACCAGATTTATGGGACAGATAAGTTTCACCGATAATCATTCCTTTATCTACGGCTTTACACATATCATAAATTGTTAATGCAGTAACACTAGCAGCAGTGAGTGCTTCCATTTCAACGCCTGTTTGGCCTTTAGTTTTTACAGTTGTTGTGATGTTTAACGTATAGGTGTTGTCGTTAGTCCATTCAAAATCAATATCTACACCTGTTAATTGAAGTGGGTGACACATTGGTATGAGTTGGCTAGTATTTTTAGCAGCCATAATACCTGCGATTTGTGCTGTTCCTAGCACATCGCCCTTCTTATTTGTTGCTTCTTGAATTTGATTGTAAATGGTTTCTTTAACTTTGATACTAGCGTGCGCAATAGCGATACGCGTACTCGTTTCTTTATCTGAAACGTCAACCATTTTAGCATGACCTTGATTATTAAAGTGTGTAAAATCAGACATTAAACTCATCCTTTCTTGCAAATATTATAACACGGAACAAATAATAAATAGAGAAGGAGTGTAAATAAATGACAGTTGAAAAGAGAACACCGATACCCGTTTCAGAAGCAATTTCACGTATTATAAATGTAATTAAACATAAAGAAGTAAAAGAGATACGTATTGAAGATAGTTTGAATAAAGTATTGGCGGAAGATGTTAAAGCGACATATGATATTCCAAGATTTGATAAATCACCGTATGATGGATTTGCGATAAACAGTCAAGATTCTAATGATGCAAGTGGTGACAACCGTGTTTCTTTTAAAGTTGTTGATCATATCGGTGCGGGTACGACATCAGATGTAACATTAAACAAAGGTGAAGCGGTACGTATCATGACTGGCGCGCAAATCCCGAATGGGGCAGACGCAGTCGTGATGTTTGAACAAACAATTGAACAGGAAAACCAATTCTCTATCAGAAAACCTTTTAAACAAGGTGAAAATATTTCATTTAAAGGTGAAGAATGTAGAGAAGGCGAACTTGTATTGAAAAAGGGTCAAACGATAAACAGTGGTGCAATTGCTGTACTTGCAACATTTGGTTATCAAAATGTGCACGTTTATGAGCCGCCGACAATCGCTATTATTGCAACTGGAAGTGAATTAGTAGCCCCAGATGAACCGCTTCAACCAGGTAAGATTAGAAATTCAAACGGCCCAATGATACAAGCAATGTGTAAACAAATTGGCATTGAGGGTACAATTTATCAAATACAAGAAGATCATTTAGAAGGCTGTATTAAAGTGGTAAATCAAGCTTTAAACAACCATGATATCGTCATTACAACAGGCGGTGTCTCAGTCGGTGATTATGACTACTTACCGAAAGTCTATGAGGCACTTCAAGCAGAAGTACTGTTTAATAAAGTACAAATGCGTCCAGGTAGTGTGACGACGGTCGCATATAAACAAAATAAATTATTGTTTGGTTTATCAGGAAATCCTTCAGCTTGTTATTCAGGGTTCCACCTTTTCACTAGACCAGCTGTCTTAAAAATGATGGGTGCAAATGAAATTTATTCTGTCATTGTAGATGCCGTACTTGATGCTGATTTTACAAAAGCGAATCCTTTCACAAGATTTATAAGAGGGAAGTTAACTTTTTCTAGCGAAGGCATTTACGCAGAACCTTCAGGATTTAATAAATCCAATGCAGTTGTTTCAATTGCGAATAGTAATGGTATGATTATATTACCAAGTGGCTCAAGAGGATATCAAAAGGGAGACGAAGTAAAAGTCTTGCTCACAGATCACCAATCATATGAAAGTGAATTGAATTTATGAGAATTTTACAAGTCGTTGGATATAAAAATAATGGTAAAACAACTTTAATTAATGAATTAATACGCATATGTAATGATAGGGAAATCGTCGTTTCAACGATAAAGCACCATGGACATGGTGAAGAAGACATTTCTTTGAATCATAAAGAAGTAGATAGTTTATCCTTTATAAAAAATGGTGCTAACGAAAGTATTGTGATGGGTAAACATTTGATTGAAAGAGTGACTAAAGTAGATAGAACTTTAGAAGAAATCATTGAGGGAGATCTATCCGTAAAACCAGATGTGCTATTGATAGAAGGCTTCAAATCTGCAAAATATCCAAAAATCGTACTAAAACAAAACGATCAACCTATAGAAGAAACTTTAGAAAATATTAAATATACATTCAATGCATTTGAAGAAGCGGAAAGAGCTGCTTTTCTAGAATGGTTTGTAGAATGGTTAAGCAAAGAGTAGGTGGAGTAATGAAACAGTTTGAGATTGTGGAAGAAAGTATAAATCCAGAAGTATATCGTGAGTGGACGCTAAATAGTAAGCAAGGGGCTATCGTTGTATTTACAGGACATGTTCGTGAATGGACGAAAGGTATTAAAACAGAGTATTTAGCATATGAAGCGTATGTACCGATGGCTGAGAAGAAGATGTCACAAATCGGCGATGAAATTGCGGAAAAGTGGCCAGGAACAATTGTAGCAATCGCGCATAGAATCGGAGAATTACAAATTTCTGATATTGCGGTTGTTATTAGTGTATCGTCACCACATCGACGTGATGCATATGAAGCAAACGAATACGCGATAGAACGAATTAAAGAAATTGTACCTATTTGGAAAAAAGAAATATGGGAAGATGGAGAAGAATGGCAAGGAAGTCAGAAACAGTACCATTCTTCATCGATAATGGAGGATGAATCATGAAAGTATTGTATTTTGCTCATTTAAAAGAAATATTAAACATAAAAGAGGAGCAAATCACTCTTAGTAAAGACCTCACTGTGTTAGACTTTAAGCAATATTTAAATGAACAACATCCTGAATTAAAGGATGAAACATATCAAATTGCTGTAAATGAAGAATTTGTGCAAGATCAAAGCGTTGTTACAAACGAAGATATCATTGCACTGATTCCACCAGTCAGTGGAGGTTAAAAGGAAATGATAGCAATAATTCTAGCTGGAGGAAAGTCCAGTAGATTTGGTTCACCAAAGGCATTAGCAACGATAGACGGGGAAGTATTTTATCAAAAAATTATTCAAACATTGAATCAAACAAACTTATTCGAGAAAGTAGTAATCAGTACAAGTGAAGCTTTAAAACATTCATTTGAACATGAAGACGTGGTTGTGGATTTACCGGAATATAAGGACAATGGTCCATTAGCTGGAATATACAGTGCCATGAAGTCTTATGAATCTGAATGTTACTTTGTCATTGCGTGTGATACGCCATTGATTACTGAAAAAGCAATTAGTCACTTATATCAATTCTTCATTTCTCGTGTAATGGAAGAACAGCTAGATATTGCCGGTTATGAAGCAGATGGTAAGAAAATGCCGACGTTAGCATTTTATAGTCATCGTGTTGAATCAGATATTAAAGCAGCTTTAGATAAACAAGCATTAAGAATGAAAGAAATATATCAGAATACACCTTCGCAGTGGTTAAATGTACAAGTAGTAGATGATACTAGCAATTGGTACCAAAATATCAATTACAGTGAAGACTTAGAAAATTTAAAGCATTAGCTATTGTTTAGGTAGAGGAGGCATTATGATGAATCAACCTATCAAAGATAAATTAGGAAGACCGATAAGAGATTTAAGAATATCTGTTACTGATCGTTGTAATTTTCGCTGTGATTATTGTATGCCAAAAGAAATATTTGGCGATGATTTTGCATTTTTACCTAAACAAGCATTGCTAAGTTTTGAAGAAATTGTACGTTTATCTCGACTATATAGTACTTTAGGCGTTCAAAAAATTAGAATTACAGGCGGAGAACCGTTGTTGAGACGAGACCTTCATGAGCTTATTCGTGAATTGAACGGTATCGAAGGGATAAATGATATTGGTTTAACGACGAATGGATTGTTATTGAAGAAGCATGGTCAAAATTTATATGACGCTGGATTAAGAAGAATTAATGTAAGTATAGATGCGTTAGATGATGCATTATTTAAATCCATTAATAATCGTAATATTTCAGCGTCGCAAATACTTGAACAAATTGATTATGCCGTAAGTATCGGACTTAAAGTCAAAGTAAATGTTGTTATACAAAAAGGCATTAACGAACAAGAAATTATTCCACTTGTTCAATATTTTAAAGAAAAGAACATCGTTGTAAGATTTATTGAATTCATGGATGTAGGTAATGATAACGGATGGAATTTTGATAAAGTAGTTACTAAATCAGAAATGTTATCTCTCATCGAAAATGAATTTGAAATAGAACCTGTTGATCCAAGTTATTTTGGAGAAGTAGCCACATACTATAAACATAAAGATAACGGTGCACAGTTTGGATTAATCACGAGTGTGTCAGCATCATTTTGTTCCTCTTGTACACGTGCAAGAATATCATCAGACGGTAAATTTTATGGATGCTTATTTGCAGAAAAGAATGGCTATGATATTAAATCGGAAATGAGAAGCGGGAAGACAGATGAAGAACTGTTGACTACTTTAAAATATTTATGGAACATCAGAGATGATAGATATTCAGATGAACGTACTGAAGATACAGTGATGAGACGTAAGAAAAATAAAATTAATATGAACTATATAGGTGGATAATAAAAAAGGTTTCTGGATATTCCAGAAACCTTTTTTATATAAATATAATGGGGATATCGTGCGATTAGGCATGAAACGCACGATATCTCCCAAAAATATTAGTTACTTTTTAAAATAGACACCTATAATCATATCTAATGTTTCATTAGAAAGTTGTAATGTTGATTTATCAGCTTTTTTCATCATGTGAGCTGTATTCTCGTCATTAAATACGATTGATTTTGAAAAGTAAGGTGCAAATACATCTATAAAACTATTAAGTACGCGCTCATCATCAGATATAGAATAAATGTCTGATATTGGTGCGACTTCTAATTGATCGAATACAAGATGCTTCTTGATTGTTTCAAATATAAAATCATTTGTCGGTGGCGATGAATTTGTCGCATGATAGATTGTTTGATTTTCTGCATAATCACATGCAACTGTCAGAACGTCTACAACATAATCTACAGGTACAAAATTAGATGTATGCTTTGCATCTCCAAATAATCTATATACGGTTTGATCTTTATTTCTCTCAATTCTTCGTTTAAATACTTTCAATGCTTTCATAAATCCATATAAAGTGAAATTCGAATCGGCTTCACCTGTTTTAGAATCACCGATAATAATTGCAGGTCTAATAATGGATGTATGCATCTTTGTATTTGCTGCTACGATGTGTTCAGCTTTTACTTTTGTTGCTTCGTATGGATTGTTTGTCGGTGAATCAAGTAGATGCAATGTTTCGTTTGCTTTTTCTTGTTCTCCAACCGTATAAGCGGTTGAAACATATAAGAAATGTTTTGTTTGCAATTGTTCGGCTAATGCCAATGCATGCTGTGTGCCGACATAGTTAATTTGATATAATTCATCTGCTAATTCAAAGTTGAATTTAACTAAAGCTGCAAGATGATAAAATTTATCTATTTGAGGTATTTGATGTGCATCTAAATCGACACCACATTGTTCGTGCGTAATATCGCCGTGTATAAAATGCAATCTAGTATGAACACTTGGATCTAATTTATTTAAAAGGGATGTCTTTTTTTGTTCAGAACGATATAAAATATAAAAATGTTTGTGTGCATCTTTTGCAAGTGATTGAATCAATTCAGCACCTACAAATCCCGTCGCACCAGTTAAAAAGATATTCATGTTTCCACTCCGATACTTAGTTTCTGAGTTTATTTTGAATGATGACAACATGAAAGTAAAGCATTTTTATAATTGGTGGTTTATAGCATTGCCTTTTGAAAATGCGTATGCATATAATGAGTAAGAATAGAGATAAAAGGAGACAATTTTATGAACGAAAATAAGATGGCGAAGCCTTCGTTATTTTTAATAATTATATTAGGTTTGTTAACGGCGTTTGGTCCATTTTCGATTGATATGTATTTGCCAGCATTACCAGAGATTAGTCGAGACTTTAATACAACGACTTCGCATACACAACTTACATTGACGTTGTTCATGCTTGGTTTAGCAATTGGACAAGTATTTGTTGGTCCATTATCCGATGTGATTGGAAGGAAAAAGCCACTCATTGTTGTCTTGATTATATATTCAGTGGCTTCAATATTATGTGTGTTTGCACCAAATATTTATATTGTGATGGCTTTAAGATTTATTCAAGGATTTACAGGAGGGGCAGGTGCAGTTATTTCCCGGGCAATATCTAGTGATTTATATAAAGGGAAAGCATTGACGAAGTTTCTTGCGGTCTTAATGTTAGTTAACGGAATTGCACCAATTATGGCACCAGTGTTAGGGGGAGTTATATTATCGTTCTCTACGTGGAGAATGGTGTTTATTCTTTTGACAATATTCGGCTTTATTATGTTTATATTATCATTGACGAAGTTATCGGAGTCGTTACCTGAAGAGCAACGTAGCTCAGGTAGGATTAGTGAGATATTAAGTGATTTTAAAAATTTATTAAAGAGTCCGAAATTTTTAATGCCTTTGTTTATTCAAAGTTGTACATATGCTTTATTATTTAGCTATATTTCAGCGTCTTCATTTATTACACAGTCTGTTTATCATGTATCACCACAGTTATTTAGTTGGATGTTTGCATTTAATGGGTTAGGATTAATCTTGGCAGGTCAAATGATTAATAAGATGGTAGATAAATATGATGAACACTTTTTAATGCGATTGTTTGGAATGATTCAAATTGTTGGGGTTATCATTGTATCAATAACATTGTTAGCAGGTTGGCCAATTTGGTTATTAATGATTGGTTTCTTTGTTCTTGTGAGTCCAGTATCAGCAATTGGTACAACAGGTTTCTCAATTGCTATGGCTAATAATAATGGAGGCGCGGGTAGTGCCACTAGCTTGTTAGGGTTATCTCAATTCGCATTCGGTGGACTCGTTTCCCCGTTAGTCGGAATTAACGGAGAAAGTGATCCAATACCATTTGTTATAACGATTGTCATTGTATCCATATTGTTGATGGTTTTATATTTTATTAACAGTAAAGTGTTTAAACCATCATCGAATTAGCTTGTATAAACATTGAGGTATATACTTTGAACGATAATGCCTAAATGAACGAGTGCAATGATCGTACTAATAATTGCTAAAAATAATATCGATTTACGCGCATTTTCAAGAATAAAAACGATACTTAATAAAAAGGTAAAAGCAACGATAATGATACGATAGCTTAAATAATTAATCGTAGAATCAAAGTTTAAACTGATCAAAATCATAATTATGTTTAAGATAATAAATAAAGTAAGCAATAACTGTCTCATATATTTCAGCCCTAACTTTATAGTTTATTGAACAAGTATAACAAATATTGGTCTTTTACGTGAAATTATAGTGAGTTTCATTGTATAATTAAGGAACGAATTGACAAAAAGGAGATTTATAAATGACGATTAAGAAAATGAATATCACTCATGAGCAACATGATGAATTTGTAAAACAACATCCAAACGGTGATATGTTGCAACTTACAAAGTGGGCAGAATCCAAAAAGCTTACAGGTTGGTATTCTCGTCGTATAGCTGTAGGTGATGGAGAACAATTAACAGGTGTAGCACAATTGCTATTCAAAAAAGTCCCTAAATTACCATATACATTATGCTACATATCAAGAGGGTTTGTAGTTGATTATAAAGACGAAACTTCTGTGAAAGTATTACTAGAATTATCTAAAGAAATGGCGAGAAATGAAAAAAGTTATGCAATTAAAATTGATCCAGATATTGAAGTTGATCAATCAGAAGGTGTATTAGAATTTTTAACTTCTTTAGGTTTTCAACATAAAGGGTTTGAAGACGGTTTAAGTAAGACATATATTCAGCCACGTATGACAATGATTACGAAAGTCGATCAGTCAGAAGAAGATTTAATGCAAAGCTTTGATAAACGTAACCGTTCACGTGTGAGAAACTCATTAAGACGTGGAACAGAATTGGTTATCGGTAATCGTGATGATTTAAAAATCTTTGCTAAGATTATGGAAGAAACAGGAGAAAGAGATAACTTCTTAACTAGAGATGTTTCTTACTTCGAAAACATTTACGATCATTTAAATCCTGATGGTGATTGTGAATTGTTCTTAGTTAAAGTCGTTCCAAATAATGTATTAAAAGATTTATTCGTTGAAAGAGATGCATTACTTGAAGAAAAAGCAAAACTTCAAGAACGCAGACAAACGAAAAAAGTAGTCAATCAATTAAATGATGCTGATGAAAAACTAGGTAACTATGAGAAACGTATTCAAGAAATGGAAGAATTGAAAGAGAAGAACCCTGATGGTGTGTACTTATCAGGTGGTATCCTTATCTTCTCTGGTAAAAAGTCTTATTACTTATATGGTGCGTCTTCAAATGAATATCGTGAATTCTTACCTAACCACCGCATGATTATTGAAATGATGCGCTTTGCAAAAGAAAAAGGTGCAGATAAGTTTGACTTCGGTGGAACAGACAATGATCCAGATCAAGATCATGAACATTATGGACTATGGGCATTCAAGAGAGTTTGGGGCACATACTTAAGCGAAAAAATTGGTGAATTTGATTATGTATTAAATAAACCACTTTATACTGCTATTGAAAAAGTGAAACCAGCTGTTACAACGTATAAGAGAAAGATCGAAAAGAAAATTAAAAAATCTTAACATATAAAAATAAAGCACTAAAATTTTAAACTTTAAATTTTTAGTGCTTTCATTATGTAAATCACAAGATAATTTAATAAGGGGGAATATATATGGTACAAAAAATGATTAAGTTTTCATTGAATAATAAATTTGCCATCTTGTTAATGACATTGATTGTCTTACTTGGCGGTATTTATTCAGCTTTTAAAATGAAGTTAGAACTTTTACCAGATGTTACGACACCAGTCATTACAATTTCGACACCATATCCAGGTGCTACACCTGAAAATGTCTTAAAAAATGTAACAGAACCTGTAGAGAAAAAAGTTCAGAATCTGGAAGGGGTACAAAACGTATCCAGTCAATCGTTAGAAAATGCTTCAGCTATTACCTTAGAATATACATACCAAACAAATATGGATGAAGCAGAAACAGAATTGAAAAAGACGATTGAGAATTTAGATTTACCAGAAGGTGCTCAAGAGCCTGAAATGAGTCGTATGTCGATGGATTCATTCCCAGTTGTGAGTTATTCTGTTTCTGATAAAGATGGCAATTTAGAAAAAGCCACAAAACAAATGGAATCTACTTTAATTCCTAAATTAGAAAAAGTAGATGGCGTACAAAACGTTTCACTATCTGGTCAAACATTAGAAGAAGTTAATTTAGAATTTAAACAAAACGAATTAACTAAGAAAGGTCTCACTGAAGATCAAGTATTACAATATATAGATGGAGCGACTAAAGAATCTCCGTTAGGATTATACACATTTGGAGATAACCTTAAATCGATTGTAGTAGATGGAAGATTCACATCGATTAAAGCATTAAAAGATTTAGAAATTCCATTAACAGGTGGTTCAAGTTCAGCTGGTGAAGGACAGCAAGCGGGTCAAGCACAGCAAGCCGGGCAATCATCTGATCAAAGTGCAGATGCTTCTGAAGGTATACCATCTGTAAAATTATCAGATATCGCTGATGTTAAAAAAGAGAAAAAGAGAGATTCAATTTCTAAAACAAATGGCAAAGATGCCCTAGCATTACAAGTGAACAAAACATCTGATGCTAATTTAGTAGATGTCGTTGATAATGTTAATAAAGAAGTAAATGCATATAAGAAAGATCATAAAAATATTGAATCTGTCCAATTAATGGAGACAGCTTCAACGATTAAAGATTCTGTTTCAACAATGGTAGAGAAAGCGTTAATTGGCTCTATCGTTGCAATTATTATTATTCTCTTCTTCTTAAGAGACTTTAAGTCAACAATCATTGCAATGGTGTCTATCCCAATGTCACTATTGATTGCATTATTAGGACTTAAATCTTTAGATATATCATTGAATATTTTAACGTTGGGTGCACTTACAGTTGCAATAGGACGTGTGATAGATGACTCCATCGTTGTTATAGAAAATATTTATAGACGTATGTCAAATAAAGATGAAACACTTAAAGGTGGTCAATTAATTACAAGTGCAACGAAAGAGATGTTTATTCCGATCATGTCTTCAACAATCGTAACGATTGTGGTGTTCTTGCCACTTGCATTTGTAACAGGACAAATCGGAGAGATGTTTAGACCATTCGCATTAGCTGTAGCATTTAGTTTATTAGCTTCATTGCTTATAGCATTGACAATCGTACCTGTGTTATCACATATTTTCTTTAGAAATGGCATTAGGAAGCCTAAAAAAGAAAAAGGACAGTGGTTAGCGAGTAAATATAAAAATATTTTAAAATGGAATTTGAACCATAAATGGCTCGTAATTGTAATAAGTATTGTACTTGTACTCGCAAGTATCGTATTAGTATTTACACCATACATTGGGAAATCATTTATTGATACGGGAAGCGACAAAATGTTGGCGTTAACGTATAAACCTTCTCCAGGTGAGAAAGAAGATCAAGTCGTTAAACATGGTGAACAAGTTGAGAAGTATTTATCAAAAGATAAAAATGTTGATTTTGTTCAATACAGTGTTGGAGGAGAAAATCCATTTAATCCATCTGCCACAAAAGATATGGCTTTAATGGTTAAATACGATAAAGATACACCGAATTGGGATAATGTTGGTAAGAAAGTAATGAACAAAGTTGATACATTTAACCATAAGGGAGAATGGAAGCAACAAGACTTTTCAACAGGTGGTACTGCAAATGAAGTATCAGTTAAAGTTTCAGGACCATCAACAGAAGCATTAGAAAGCACTGTTAAAAAAGTTGAAAGCGAAATGAAGAAAGTAGATGGCGTAGATAACGTCAATTCTAATTTATCAACTTCTTATGAACAATATGATGTCAAAGTAGATCAAGATAAAGCAAGCAAACTTGGATTGTCTGCTGGTCAAATCGCAATGGCACTTAACCAAACAACACAAGATAAAGTAGTAACTAAATTAAACGAAGATGGTAAATCCATTGACGTTAAATTGTCTAAGCCAATGAAAACAGATTGGTCAGAAGATAAATTGAAAGACACTAAATTAACATCACCTGTAGGTAAATCCGTTAAATTAAGTGATATTGCGACATTAGAAAAATCAAAATCACCAGACACAATCACTAAAGAAAATGATAAAATATCCGTTTCAGTAGACGGTAAAATTACAGGTGATGATGTCGCTAAAGTAACATCAACAGTTAATCAAAAAGTATCTAAAATTGATTCACCAAGTGATGTAGAATTAAATGTCGGTGGAACAAATGATGATATAAATGAAGCGATTGTACAACTTGTAATGGCAATGGCTGCAGCGATATTAATTGTTTACTTAGTTATTGTATTAACATTTAAAGGTGGACTTGCACCATTCGCGATACTATTCTCATTACCAGTATCAATTATTGGTGTCATTGCAGGTTTACTTGTTACTCAAGAAACGATATCTGTACCAAGTATGATTGGTATGCTGATGTTAATCGGTATTGTTGTAACTAACGCAATTGTATTAATCGATAGAGTTATTAATATGGAACAAGCGGGCATGTCTACGAGAGAAGCATTAATCGAAGCAGCAGGAACACGTTTGAGACCAATCTTAATGACAGCTATTGCTACAATAGGCGCTTTAGTACCATTATTATTTGGTGGAGGAAGTTCAATACTGATTTCTAAAGCATTGGCAATTACCGTGATAGGTGGATTGTTATCATCAACAATATTAACATTGCTCGTCGTGCCAATATCTTATGAGATTATAATGAAATTTAAACGAAAAATATTTAAGCACGAACCTGAACATGTTGAATAGTATATGAAAATTAAAAGCAACACAAGAAATGATTACATTTCTTGTGTTGCTTTTTTGTTGCCGATGTCGGCATTTTTACGCGCAAATACCTAAATTAACTTAAAAATACATGGAAACTGAGCGCTAACGAGATAGTTCTGGAAAACAATCTCGTTAGCGGACAAATAGAGCTCATAAAAGCCTAATTTACTGTAAAAAATGAAAAAACAACGTGCTAACGAGATAGTTTTGATAAACAATCCCGTTAAAAATCCTAACGAGATAGTTCTGGAAAACAATCTCGTTAGCGGACAAATTGATCCCATAAAAGCCTAATTTACTGTAAAAAATGAAAAAACAACGTGCTAACGAGATAGTTTTGATAAACAATCCCGTTAGAAAATCTAACGAGATAGTTCTGGAAAACAATCTCGTTAGCGGACAAATTGATCCCATAAAAGCCTAATTTACTGTAAAAAATGAAGAAACAACGTGCTAACGAGATAGTTTTGATAAACAATCCCGTTAGAAAATCTAACGAGATAGTTCTGGAAAACAATCTCGTTAGCTGACAAATAGAGATCATAAATACCTGAAAGAACTATAGAAAGTGAGAAAATGACAGGCTAACGAGATAGTTCTGATAAACAATCTCGTTAGCATGTCAATTTGTTGAATAGGATCTGTTCCCAGTCTTTTTGTACATATAAATTTTTAAAACTGATTAACATACATCGATATATTTCATAGTAAATAAGTAAGAAAAACTTGTGTGTGAATGTCACTTTGATAAAATATAAACATATACGTACTTGAGCATATAAATTAGAACGATAGAGGAGACGTTATTGTGAACATGTCGAAACGACTATCAAATATTCCAGACAGTTACTTTGGTAAGACAATGGGCCAAAAAATTGAACATGGTCCTTTACCATTAATTAATATGGCTGTTGGTATTCCAGATGGAGAAACTCCAAAAGTGATTGTAGATGAATTTATTCGAGCGATACAGCAACCTGAAAATCAAAAGTATGGTGCATTTCATGGGAAAGGAACTTTCAGGAAAGCAATTACTGATTTCTATAAAAGGCATTACGATGTAGATTTAGATCCTGAAGAGGAAGTGTGCATTTTATATGGTACGAAAAATGGCTTAGTCTCATTACCAACTTGTGTAGTGGAGCCGGGTGATTATGTATTATTGCCTAATCCAGGATATACGGATTATTTAGCGGGTGTGTTGTTAGCAGACGCTAAGCCTTATTACTTAGATTTAAAAACAGAACATCATTACTTACCACAATGGAATCAAGTAGATCCTCACGTTCTTGATCAAGCAAAACTTATATATTTAACCTATCCTAATAATCCGACTGGTTCCATAGCAACGCAATCATTCTTCGATGAAACCATCGCTCAATTTAAAGACTCACAAACTAAAATTGTACATGACTTTGCGTATAGTGCTTTTGGTTTTGAACAGAAAAATCCAAGTATATTACAAACTGAAAATGCTAAAGATGTAGCTGTTGAGGTTTTCTCTTTATCAAAAGGTTATAACATGTCTGGCTATAGAGTAGGTTTTGCGGTAGGTAATAAAGATATGATTGCTGCTTTGAAAAAATATCAAACACATACACATGCAGGTATGTTTGGAGCTTTGCAAGATGCTAGTACGGTCGCACTGAATCAATGTGACGCATTTCTAGAGCAACAAAATGAAATCTTTAAAGAACGAAGAAACCAATTTGAGCAACGTTTAAAGGCAGTCGATATTCCTTTCGAACCAATGAAAGGTGGCATATTCTTATGGTTAAAAACGCCGCCAAATTATAATGGAGAATCATTTGTTGAATATTTACTTAAAGAACAATCGATATTAGTTGCACCAGGTATACCATTTGGTGATAATGGTGACGCTTATGTCAGGATTTCATTAGCACTTAATGATCAAGAATTATTAGAAGGGGCAGAACGATTACAGTCACTTTCATATTTATATAAAAAAGAGGAAACATCTCAGTAGATGATCCCTCCTTGAAATTAAACTTTAAAATACGAAAAATAATAAAATAATATATATGATAAGTATAAATATTGTCATATAGTTTAATAGCTTCGTTGCTTTCTTATCTTCAATACGATATTTGAAAGCTGTGATTTCAATATTAATCACTAAACAAACAAGTACAGCTAAGATCCACCAAATTTCTATGGCAAATCCAAAGACAATGCTACCTAAAAATACAACCAACATTAAGCCCATTATAAAGCGCAAAGCTTGGGTAAGCATTGTATGTAACTGATAAATACTTAAATAACTTATAATGAGGTAAATAAAGGTGAATAATAATAGTATGAGTATTAACATATTGAGTTCCTTTCGTTAATCTTGATTGATTTGATTTCGAACCTTACTGATTTCTTCTTCAATTTGCACAAGTTGCTTTTCTAATAAGTCAGTAGCATGACCTGTGGATTCTCTTTTTTCTAAATCATTTTGAATGCGAATGTAGTCATATTTAAGTTCAGATAATTGTTGATTTAAATCCATTGTATACACTCCTTTTAAAATAACATAATGATGAGTAGGTGATATAGTGAAAAAATTAAAAACAAATGCTATGCGTATGCTTGATCAATACAATATATTTTATCATATTCATGAATTTAAAATAGGGAAATCACACTTAGATGGACATGAGGTTGCACAATTAATACAAAAACCTGAAAATCAAGTGTATAAAACATTGGTATTAATGAATCATAATAATGAACATTTCGTATTTGTAATACCTATTGTTGAACATCTAGATATGAAAAAAGCGAGTAAAGCAGTAGGTCAGAAGAAGCTAGAGTTGTTACCATTAGACCAACTTACAAAGGTTACAGGATATGTGCGCGGTGGTTGTTCACCGATTGGAATGAAAAAAGCATTTCAAACAGTCGTTGATTCACGTGCGCAATCTTTATCAAGTTTTATTGTTAGTGCTGGGAAAAGAGGGTATCAAATCGAAATTGATCCTAATGATTTATCTAAAGTCATTACTGTTCAGTTTGAAGATGTGATTAAGCATAACTAAACTCATTTTAGTACAATTTAAACAAACTTTAAACAAAAAGTGTGCATAGTTTACAAACAGTTGTTAATATATATAAATGTGAGTTAAAGAGAGAAGTGATAAAGTGACAGAAAAATTTATAATGATAATCTTATTAATTGCTTTAGGCTATGTACTTAAGAAATTAAAATTCTTTAAAGCATCTGATGGTAATATACTAGCGACGCTTGTCTTAAACGTAACATTACCTTCACTTGTAATTGTAAATTTAAATGGTGCAGATTTAGATTTATCTTTAGGATGGTTACCAATATTAATGTTGGTATACGGTGTAGTTGCTAAAGTAATAATCATTTGGCTATTTACGAAAAAGTATAATAATCAAATTAGAGGTACAGTCGGTATGATGGCTGCATCTGTAAATATTGGATTATTTGCTTACCCATTAGTAGCACAAATATGGCCTAAAAATGGTTTGCTCTATTTTGGTATGTTAGATATCGGTACAGCAATAATTATGTTTGGTGTGACATATTTTGTAGGTAGTTATTTCAATGATGGTGGAGACCAATTCGATTTCAAACGAATGGGATTGAATTTACTTAAAACAGTACCATTGATGACGTATATGCTTATGTTTGTTTTAAATATAATGAGTATACACATACCTGACAAAGCTATAGACTTCTTTGAAATTATAGCAAATGCAAATATGCCATTATCAATGATCTTACTTGGTTTGTTCTTGAATTTCAAAATTGAAAAAGCATATTTACCTATAGTTGTGAAATACTTATTGTTCCATTATGGTTTTGGACTCAGTATGGGACTATTAGTGCATTTCTTCCTACCAGTAAGTGATCCAATGATAAAAACAACACTACTTATAGGTTGGTTACTTCCTATTGGTGTATCTGTATTATCATATGCGATAACATTTAAATATAAGACCTTGCCTATTGTAGGTATGGCAACTAACTTAAGTATTGTTATTTCAATTATCATACTTTATATTTATCAATTTTTCTTTGTATAAATTGAAGCTAAAGAAGCTGGGACATATATTATGTCCCAGCTTCTTTTTTTATATATAAAAAATCAAACCAAACGATGGGGTATCGTTTGGTTTGAACACTTTCTGGGGTGAAGTGTTTAAATTTTCATATTAAATTCGGTTTGAATTAACCTTTACCACCCATGAATGCTGGATAGTTAGTCATACCACCATCTACATAAATAGTTGTACCATGAATGTAATGTGCTTGTTCTGAAGCTAAGAATGCATTTAAGTTAGCAACTTGATCAGCTTCACCAATTTCATTTAAAGGAATCATTTCTAACGTTTCTTGTCTAGTTGTAGCATCTGAGAATTTTTCGCGTGTATGTTCTGTTACAATTGCACCTGGTGAAACGTTATTAATTCTAATTCCATTTTTACCGTATTCCATAGATAAAGTTTCCATCATCAATTTCATACCGCCTTTACTTGCAGCATAATTGACATAGTTTGGCCAAGGAATAACATCATGAACACTTGCTGTATTAATGATTTGTCCTTTAATATCATGTTCTAAATAGTAGTTGATAACTTCTCTACTACCAATAAACGCACCTGTTAAGTTGATGTCGATAACTTTTGACCAATCTTCAAGACTCATTTCATGAGAAGGGATTGGTTTTTCGAAACCAGCGTTATTGATTAAAACATCAATACGACCGAATTTTTCATGTGCTTGTTGGATTAAGTTTTTGATATCATCTTCAACAGAAACGTCTGCTTTAACAGCAATTGCATCTGCACCGTCATCTTTAATAGATTGAACGATTTTTTCTGCTTCTTCAACGTGATCTAAATAACCAATTACAACTTTAGAACCTTCTTTACCGAAACGTTCTGATGTTGCTTTACCAATACCACTGTTCCCCCCAGTGATAATTACAACTTTATCTTTTAAATCTGTATACATATTAAACACTCCTAAATTTTTGAATTACGATTTAGCTGCTCCGATAACGAATGCGGCTATAATGATTAGAACGATACCAATCCAAATAAATGTCATTTGGCGTTTTGTTTTTTGTTCTCCTAATAAGAAGATACCACCTAAAGTAGAGACGATAACTAACATTTGAGAGAATGAGAAACTTGTTCCTACACCAACTTTTGGTTGTGAGATGAACAAGAACATGTTACCTAATGCCCACATAACACCTGGTAATAAGTTTGCTGTAGTATATTTCACTGTTGGTTTATGTTTGAATGATAAGATAATACCACCAATAACCATACCTACAGATTGTGGGAATAACGCATCCCAACCTGAAACATTGAATACTTGTCCGATTACGACATAAACGACGTAACCAACTGTTGAAATTAATAACATTGGAATTGCTTTACCAAGTGCTTTTGTGCTTTTACTGTTTCCTTCACCTTTTTTCTGAACTGAAGTGAAGATTACACCAATGATAAGTAATACTAGTCCAGTTAGACCAAGTGTTACTTGTACACCAGTAGACCATTCGCCTAAAAATGCAGCACTGAATAATGTTGTACCAAGTAATTGAAGACCTGTTGAAATTGGCATTGTAATTGAAACACCAACTAATTCAACACTTCGAAGTTGGAAACCTTGTCCAAGTGCCCAGAAGATACCTGAAACGATACCGACGATAACGATGGTTGCATTGAAATCTACATCACCAAAGATGAGTAAAAGAACACCGATGATAAATGCGCCGATTGTAGTACCCAAAATCTGATTATAAGGGCCTCCACCGACTTTAACATTGATTAATACTACGCTCCCCCAGAATAGGGCTGGTAAAAGAGCTATAAGATATTCCATACACACGACTCACTTTCTTAAAATTATTTGTATTACTACGATTACTTCACGTATTATACGCCCGAATTTAACCTAAAGTAAATAATATAGCTCACTATTTTTTTTATTTTTTTGTAAAATGAAAATAAAAATACGCACCGGTGTCTTTTTTCGGTGCGTATTTATA
Organism: Mammaliicoccus sp. Dog046; assembly: GCF_034039665.1. NCBI lineage: Bacteria > Bacillati > Bacillota > Bacilli > Caryophanales > Staphylococcaceae > Mammaliicoccus > Mammaliicoccus sp. Dog046. The sequence goes on from NZ_CP120131.1 coordinate 597,841, forward strand.
TATTTAATAGGTATGAACGTATTTAAAATGATGTGTTTCATCTACAATTTTAAAACCTATTTTTTCGTATAACAATTGAATTTGTTCATGCTTTTTGCTGTCTACATGTATGCGAACCGTTTGGACATCTTCATGTTTAAATGCTTCCGTCGTCGCATAGTGAATCATCTGAAAGGCAATGCCTTGTTTTCTATAATCGTGATGAGAGGCTAAGTATGGAATTGTTGCTAACTGTTCAGACGTTTGGATGGACGAATAAATGTATCCTTTAACTAATCCTTCAGCGATATATAGATAAAGTGCGTGATTGTCACCAAGCGTATGAATGATGTCGTCAGCGGAAATATCACTATCTTTAAAGCTGTTAGCATGTAATTTATGAAATGCATAATAATATGGTTTACTATACGGTGTCATTTGATGATGCTCATCAATTGCTAATGGGGGTTGCTGAATTTCTAATGTGTAATGTGTCTTAACGTATCCCGCATGTAATCTTTTAAGTTTACTATTATTTAATTGATGATCTTTATGAAGGGCGATATGACAAAATTGTACATCAGGATGATTACTTAATAGTAACTTCCACATTTCTTCAAGTGCATTTAATGTTTCATCAGACGTGTCGTTAACAATTGGTCCCCACACATTTACTTCGTGTGTATCTATTTTTTCGAAACCAAGTATGCCAACAATTTCCTGATTGTCTTCCATATAATAGAATGATTGCTCGTCAAAGGTATTCGTTAATTTTAACTTTATTTCATCCAATGTGCGTGGTATAAACTCTACATAGTTTTTATTTTCAGCATTTTTGTCTAAAATATACGTTGAAATTTCATCAATATGATTAAGTGGCAGAATGTTCACGATAGTCACTCCTTAAATATTCCCGCTTATTTTCCTCTATTATACGATTATTTATTCGTTTATAAAAGTTTTTCATAGCTTTAGAACCATTTTTATTCATGTTATAATAATGCGAATGTAAAAAAGAATGGGTGAATAATATGAAAGCATTAGTTCTTGCAGAGAAACCTTCAGTTGGTCGTGATATTGCTAAAGCATTAGGTATACATGATCAAAAGAAAGGATATTTTGAGAATAAACAATATATCGTAACATGGGCGCTAGGTCATTTAGTAACCAATGCTACTCCAGAAGAATATGATAAGAAATTCAAGGAATGGGATTTAAATGTGTTACCAATCATTCCAGATTATATGAAACATGTTGTAATTAAAAAGACAAGAAGTCAGTTTAACACTGTGCAACATTTAATGAAGCGAGATGATGTTAATGAAATTATTATCGCTACCGACGCAGGAAGAGAAGGCGAACTTGTTGCTAGACTTATAATCGAAAAAGCGAAAATAAAAAAACGATTAAAACGATTGTGGATCAGTTCAGTTACAGAAAAAGCAATCAAAGAAGGGTTTAAAAAATTAAAACCTGGTGAAGCGTATAACAATCTCTATAAAGCTGCACTCAGTAGAAGTGAAGCAGACTGGATCGTTGGTATCAATGCGACAAGAGCATTGACAACGAAATATGATGCTCAATTATCATGTGGTCGTGTACAAACGCCAACTTTAAATTTAGTACAGATGAGACAAAATGAAATTCAATCGTTTAAACCGAAAAAGTATTATCAAATGTATTTAGATGTTGAAGGTTATCAATTTAAATGGACACATCAAAATGGAGATAAAACATTTGATGCTAATTTAATAGAAGAAATTAAGAAAAAAGTTCAAAACCAAGACGGCGTAATTAATAAAGTACACAAAAAGAAAAAAACAAAGTACGCTCAAAAATTATATGATTTAACAAGTCTTCAACAAACGGCATATCAACATTATAAAATGAGTGCAAAAGAAACCCTTAATACAATGCAAGCTTTATATGAACAACATAAAGTACTAACTTATCCTAGAACAGATTCTAACTATTTAACGGATGATATGGTAGGTTCATTAAAAGAAAGAGTAGCTTCTTTAAGTGCAACGTCGCTTAAATCTTATTCTACGCCATTACTTAAGAAAGAAATTAAAGCAGGGAAACACTTCGTTGATAATAAAAAAGTATCCGATCACCATGCAATTGTTCCAACTGAGGTAAGACCGGATATGTCACAATTATCACCAAGAGAAGAAAAAATTTATATGCTCGTTGCTGAGCGATTTTTAGAAGTGTTATTACCACCTTATCAATATGAAGAAACGAATGTTGAACTAACTTGTGCTGGCGAACAATTCAAACTTGTACAAGAAGTGGCTATCGATTTAGGATTTAAACAAATTCATCAAGAAAAAACAACGGTCAAAAACTTACCATTTAAAGAACAACAACACGTTCATATTCAAAATGTAAATGTATCTAATAAAGATACAGAACCACCTGCGTACTTTAATGAAGGTACTTTACTAAAAGCAATGGAATCACCACAACTATTCTTTAAACTTAAAGATAAAAAAATGGCTCAAACGTTAAATGAAACGGGAGGCATTGGTACAGTTGCGACTAGAGCAGACATTATTGAAAAGTTATATAGCACGAACGTAATAGAAGCTATTCAAGGGAAAATAAAAATCACAACTAAAGGGAAGCAATTATTGAACCTAGCTCCAGAGCAACTGACATCACCAGAACTGACAGCAAGTTGGGAAATGAAATTGAACCAAATAGAAAAGGGTCAGTATGCTAAAGAAACATTTATGAAAGAAATGAGAGCATTTACGAAAGAGATCGTTTCTGAAATAAAAAATAGTGATGATAAATTTAAACATGACAATGTAACTACGACAGAATGTCCTACTTGTGGGAAATTTATGTTGAAAGTAAAAACAAAAAATGGTCAAATGCTCGTATGCCAAGATCCAACATGTAAAACGAAAAAGAATCAACAAAGACAAACAAATGCGCGTTGCCCAAACTGTAAGAAGAAATTAACTTTATACGGTACTGGTAAAACAGCAACATATAGATGTGTTTGTGGTCATACAGAAACGCAAGAACATATGGATCAAAGATTAAAAAATAAAAAGACTGGCAAAATAGGCAAAAAAGAAATGAAACAATATATGAAAAATGAAGAAGTAGAAAACAATCCATTCAAAGATGCTTTGAAAGATTTAAAATTTTAAAGAACGTTCATCAAGAGATCACACCCATATATGACAGATAAACGAACATGAGACAATTATTATTTCTTAATGTTCGTAAAGAGTATTGATTTTTACTGCACATAGTAATACAATGTACTGTGTTGAAAATGAAAAGGAGTCTTACGATGAAACGTTACTTTAAGTTTGATGAATTGGGAACAAATTATAAAAGAGAAATATTAGGTGGTTTAACGACATTTCTATCAATGGCATACATATTAGCCGTTAATCCATCGATGTTAAGTTTAGCTAGTGTTAAGGGTATTCCAGATTCAATGAGAATGGATCAAGGATCTGTATTTGTTGCGACTGCATTAGCGGCACTTGTTGGTTGTTTATTTATGGGTCTGATTGCAAAGTATCCGATAGCATTAGCACCAGGTATGGGATTAAATGCATTCTTTGCATTTACAGTTGTATTAACAATGGGTATTCCATGGCAAACAGGTTTAACAGGCGTGTTATTCTCTGGTGTGATCTTTGCCTGTTTAACAATGAGTGGTTTAAGGGAAGTAATCATTAATGCAATACCATTCGAGTTGAAAATGGCAGTCTCCGCGGGAATAGGTTTATTTATTACATTTGTAGGGTTACAGGGCGCAGGTATAGTAAAGAAAGAAGATTCAACATTAGTAACATTGGGTACGATTCATAACCCAGAAGTGCTACTTGCTGTATTCGGTATTGTTATTACGATTCTATTGATGGCAAAGAAAATGCCAGGAGCAATTTTCGTTGGTATGGTTTTAACAGCGATTGCAGGATTGATCACTGGTCAAATTGGCATGCCAGATAGCATCATTGGAAAAGTACCGAGTGTATCACCAACATTTGGTGCAGCTTTCCATGCATTTGGAGATTTATCTACTATATTTAATGTACAATTCTTAATAGTAGTACTTACATTCTTGTTTATAGATTTCTTCGATACAGCTGGAACATTAGTAGCTGTTGCTAACCAGGCAGGATTAATGAAGGATAATAAACTACCTAGAGCAGGTAAAGCTTTATTTGCTGACTCATTAGCAACTATTGTCGGCGCAATATTTGGTACATCAACAACTACGAGCTATATTGAATCTAGTGCAGGTGTAGCAGTAGGTGCAAAAACTGGTTTTGCAAGTGTCGTAACAGGATTATGTTTCCTTGCAGCGTTACTATTCTCACCATTAATGGCTGTGGTTACAAGTGCGGTAACAGCACCAGCGCTTGTAATTGTAGGTGTACTGATGGTTAGTAACTTAGGAAAAATAGACTGGCAGAAATTCGAAATTGCGGTACCAGCATTCTTAACAATGATCATGATGCCGTTAACGTATTCTATAGCAACAGGTATTGCATGTGGATTTATATTCTATCCAATAACAATGCTTGTAGCTAAAAGACATAAAGAAGTTCATCCAATTATGTACGGACTATTCTTCGTATTTGTCGCATATTTCGTATTCGTTCATGGATAATACATTATAAAAATAAACCCGCAATGCCGAAGAGAAACTTCGACGTTGCAGGTTTGTTTTTATTTAATATTGAAAGTATTAACTTTTATATGTTGTTTTATAGTACTTCGAAGGTACATAGACAGGAGCTACGATAATAGTGAATAAGAAAACAATCATTAGTATGAACATAATGATATGCAATAACCATCCAACAATAGGAATGATCGCTACAAAACTAAAGATTAAACCAATCAATGGAATGATGAAAATAACCTTTACAGAATTTTGACCATCAATCAATAAGATCAGCGTTGCAATGAAATACAATGTACCATTAAGAACTAAAGCGTTATAACCTGTTGAAAGTACAATTCCTCCCCCGAGAAACGGTATTGCTAATAATAATTCAGAAATTACTAATATAATAGAAAGAACAAGTAACACAGACTTAATTCCTCTCTTCATGATTTCACCACCCGTAGAAAATTACTTTTTATATTATAACATTTAGATTACAAATTATCTATTTAAATATTACCTATTGAAATATTAGCGGATATCCGTTATAATACTTGGGTATGTGTTAGATGCAATTAGAAAAAATATATGGATAACTATTGATTAATAGTTAAAAGTCATGTATCATATCTAATGTTGGACTTTAAGAAGCGATGAAGCGAGAGGTTACTGACACACCCGGCCGCTTTGCCATGGCGGTGTGTAAGAGAGTTTTCGTGGAGAAGTCTATCACTATAAAGTAGACGAACAAGGAGGGAAAATTATGGCAAAACAAAAAATTCGTATCCGTTTAAAAGCGTATGATCACCGCATGATCGATCAATCAGCAGAGAAAATTGTTGAAACAGCTAAACGTTCAGGAGCTCAAGTGTCTGGTCCGATTCCGTTACCAACTGAAAAATCAGTTTATACAGTAATCCGTGCCGTTCATAAATATAAAGACTCACGTGAACAATTTGAACAACGTACGCATAAACGTTTAATCGACATTCTTAACCCTACACCTAAAACAGTTGATGCTCTTATGGGCTTAAACTTACCATCTGGTGTAGACATCGAAATCAAATTATAATTCATTAAAATAACAGGAGGTGCGACTTTCGATGACCAAAGGAATCTTAGGAAGAAAAATTGGAATGACTCAAGTATTCGCAGAAAACGGTGAATTAATACCTGTAACTGTAGTAGAAGCTAGTCAAAACGTAGTATTACAAACTAAAACTGAAGAAGTTGACGGCTATAACGCTGTTCAAATCGGTTTTGAAGACAAACAAGCATATAAAAAAGATCGTAAATCTAACAAATATGCAACTAAAGCTGCTGAAGGCCATGCTAAAAAAGCTGGTTCAGCACCTAAGCGCTTCACTCGTGAATTCAGAAACATTGATGTTTCAGCATACGAGGTAGGTCAAGAAGTCACTGTAGATACTTTCCAAGCAGGCGACATTATTGATGCAACAGGCGTATCTAAAGGTAAAGGTTTCCAAGGCTCTATTAAACGCCATGGTTTCTCTCGTGGACCAATGAGTCACGGTTCTCGTTACCATAGAGGTTCTGGTTCAATGGGTATGGCTTCAGATGCTTCTAAAGTATTTAAAGGTAAAGAATTACCAGGCCGTATGGGTGGAAACACTGTTACTATGCAAAACTTAGAAGTAGTTAAAGTTGATGCAGAAAACAATGTAATTCTAGTAAAAGGTAATGTACCTGGCCCTAAAAAAGGTTTAGTAAAACTTACAACTTCAATTAAAAAAGGTAATAAATAATTATTTATGTGAAAGGAGGAAACAACATTATGGCTAATATTGATGTATTAAAAGTAGATGGTTCAAAATCTGGATCAATCGAATTAAATGATAGTGTATTTGGTATCGAACCAAACCAACACGTATTATTCGAAGCAGTCAATTTACAACGTGCTTCATTACGCCAAGGTACTCACGCAGTAAAAAATCGTTCAGCAGTTCGTGGTGGTGGACGTAAACCTTGGAAACAAAAAGGTACAGGTCGTGCTCGTCAAGGTACAATCCGTGCGCCACAATGGCGTGGTGGTGGTATCGTATTCGGACCAACACCAAGAAGTTATTCTTACAAAATGCCTAAGAAAATGCGTCGTTTAGCATTACGTTCTGCATTATCAGCAAAAGTAAGTGATAACGAATTAACAGTTTTAGAAGCATTCAATTTCGATGCACCTAAAACAAAAGAATTCAAAAATGTAATGAGCAATTTAGAACTTTCTAAAAAAGTTTTATTCATCGTTGATACAGTTGAAAGCAACGTTGAATTATCAGCTCGTAACATTCCAGGTGTTAAAGTTATCGACGCACAAAGCTTAAACGTATTAGATATCTTAGATTCTAGTAAAGTCGTAATAACTAAAGCAGCAGTGGATAAAGTAGAGGAGGTGCTCGCATAATGGAAGCAAGAGATGTTATTAAGCGCCCCGTAATTACTGAGAAATCTTCATCAGATATGGCTTTAGATAAATACACATTTGATGTAGATACACGTGCTAACAAAACACAAGTTAAAATCGCAATCGAAGAAATTTTCGACGTGAAAGTTGATTCAGTAAATATCATGAACGTTAAAGCGAAAGCTAAACGTGTTGGTCGTTACAATGGTTTCACTAACAAACGTCGTAAAGCAGTCGTAACACTAAAAGAAGGATCTTCAATAGATCTATTCAACTAAAAACAATTACCATTAAGGAGGTAAAACGACAATGGCTCTTAAAAAGTATAAGCCAATTACAAATGGTCGTCGTAATATGACATCTTCAGATTTCGCTGAAATTACATCAACGACTCCTGAAAAGTCATTATTACAACCGCTTCCGAGAAAAGCGGGACGTAACAACCAAGGTAAATTGACAGTTCGTCACAGAGGTGGCGGTCATAAACGTCAATACCGTGTAATTGATTTCAAACGTAACAAAGATGGAATTCCTGCTAAAGTAGCAACTATCGAGTATGATCCAAACCGTTCAGCTAATATCGCATTAGTAGTATACGCAGATGGTGAAAAAAGATATATCATTGCTCCTAAAGGATTAAAAGTAGGACAACAAATTTTCAATGGTCCAGAAGCTGATATCAAAGTTGGTAACGCATTACAATTAGTCGATATCCCAGTTGGTACTACAATTCACAATATCGAATTAAAACCAGGTAAAGGTGGACAATTAGTCCGTTCTGCTGGTACAAGTGCTCAAGTACTTGGTAAAGAAGGTAAATACGTATTAGTTCGTCTTAAATCAGGTGAAGTTCGTATGATCTTATCAAGCTGTCGTGCAACAATCGGTCAAGTTGGTAATGAACAACACGAATTAATCACAATCGGTAAAGCCGGTCGTTCTAGATGGATGGGTAAACGTCCTACAGTTCGTGGTTCTGTAATGAACCCTAACGATCACCCACACGGTGGTGGTGAAGGTCGTACACCAATCGGTCTTAAATCACCAATGTCTCCATGGGGCAAACCAACACTTGGTAAGAAAACTCGTAAGAAAAACCAACGTTCATCTAAATTTATCGTTCGTGGTCGTAAGAAAAAATAATAATACCTTATTTACGTGTGCGGCTTAGATGCCGCGCGCAATAAATAAGAAGGGAGGCGCCATAATGGCTCGTAGTCTTAAAAAAGGACCTTTCGTTGATGATCATTTAATGAAAAAAGTTGAAGCTCAAAACGAAGGTGAAAAAAAATCAGTTATTAAAACATGGTCTCGTCGTTCAACAGTATTTCCTAACTTCATCGGACACACTATAGCAGTATATGATGGCCGTAAACATGTGCCTGTTTTCATTACTGAAGATATGGTTGGACATAAATTAGGAGAGTTTGCACCTACACGTACTTATAAAGGTCATGCTGCAGACGACAAAAAGACTAAACGCTAATTTCTAAAAAGAGGAGGAAGTCACAATGGAAGCAAAAGCGGTTGCTAGAACAATAAGAATCGCACCTCGTAAAGTGAGATTAGTTTTAGATCTTATTAGAGGTAAAGAAGTGGCAGATGCAATTGCCATCTTAAAATTAACTAACAAAGCTACATCACCAGTTGTTGAGAAATTATTAATGTCAGCATTAGCAAATGCAGAACATAATTATGATTTAAATCCTGACACTTTAGTTGTAAAAGAAGCTTACGCTAATGAAGGACCAACATTGAAACGTTTCCGTCCACGTGCACAAGGTCGTGCAAGTGCGATTAACAAACGTACTAGCCATATTACAATCGTAGTTGGCGAAAAAGAAGTAAAAGAAGCATAATTCACTAAATCATTAAGGAGGGAATATAGTGGGTCAAAAAATTAATCCAATCGGACTTCGTGTCGGTGTAATTCGTGACTGGGAAGCAAAATGGTACGCAGGTAAAGACTTCGCAACACTTTTACATGAAGACTTAAAAGTTCGTAAATATATCGCAGAAGCATTAAAAGAAGCTTCAGTTTCAAGTGTTGAAATTGAGCGTGCAGCAAACCGTGTCAATATCGCTATCCACACTGGTAAGCCAGGTATGGTTATTGGTAAAGGCGGTTCTGAAATCGAAAAATTACGTAACAAATTAAACGCATTGACTAACAAAAAAGTACACATCAACGTAATCGAAATCAAAAAAGTTGATTTAGATGCAACATTGGTAGCAAACAACATTGCTCGTCAATTAGAGAACCGTGTATCTTTCCGTCGTGCTCAAAAACAAGCTATCCAACGTGCAATGAAATTGGGAGCTAAAGGTATCAAAACACAAGTATCTGGTCGTTTAGGTGGCGCAGATATCGCTCGTGCAGAACAATATTCAGAAGGAACTGTTCCACTTCATACACTACGTGCAGACATTGATTTCGCACATGAAGAAGCCGACACTACTTACGGTAAATTAGGTGTAAAAGTATGGATCTACCGTGGAGAAGTTCTTCCTACAAAGAAGTCTAGTGAAGGAGGAAAATAATAATGTTATTACCAAAGCGTGTTAAATTCCGTCGTCAACATCGTCCTAAAACAACTGGTCGTTCAAAAGGCGGAAATGAAGTAACATTTGGTGAGTATGGTTTACAAGCTCAAACAGCAGCATGGATTACATCTCGTCAAATCGAATCAGCTCGTATCGCAATGACACGTTATATGAAACGTGGCGGAAAAGTATGGATCAAAATATTCCCACATACACCATACACTAAGAAACCATTAGAAGTACGTATGGGTTCAGGTAAAGGTGCAGTTGAAGGTTGGGTAGCAGTAGTTAAACCAGGACGTATCTTGTTCGAAGTAGCAGGTGTTCAAGAAGAAGTAGCACGTGAAGCATTACGTCTTGCTGCACACAAACTTCCAGTTAAATCTAAGTTTGTAAAACGTGAAGAATTGGGTGGTGACACAAATGAAAGCTAAGGATATCAGAAATTTAACCACTACTGAAATTGAAAAAGAAATCAAAGAAGCTAAAGAACAATTATTCAACTTACGCTTTCAGTTAGCAACTGGTCAACTTGAAGAGACTGCTAACATTCGAAAAGTTAAAAAGACGATTGCTCGTCTAAAAACGATCGTTCGCGAAAGAGAAATCGAAGAAGAGAAAGCAGCAGATAACAAATAATCAAGTAGAGGAGGTTCATTACTGTGAGTGAAAGAAATGACCGCAAAGTTTACGTTGGTAAAGTAGTTTCAGACAAAATGGACAAAACTATTACAGTAGTTGTAGAAACTTACAAAACTCATAAATTATATGGTAAACGTGTAAAATATTCAAAAAAATATAAAACACATGATGAAAATAATTCAGCAAAAATGGGCGATATCGTTAAGATTGCAGAAACGCGTCCTTTATCAGCAACTAAACGTTTCCGTCTAGTTGAAATCGTTGAAGAATCAGTAATTATTTAATAGAAGTAAAAAGATAAGGGAGGTCAAACAAAGATGATCCAACAAGAAACACGCTTAAAAGTAGCAGATAACTCTGGTGCTCGTGAAGTATTAACAATCAAAGTTTTAGGCGGATCTGGTCGCAAGACAGCTAACATTGGTGATGTAATCGTAGTTACTGTTAAAAATGCAACACCAGGTGGCGTTGTTAAAAAAGGTGAAGTTGTTAAAGCTGTTGTTGTACGTACTAAATCAGGTGTACGTCGTGAAGATGGCTCTTACATCAAATTTGACGAAAATGCATGTGTAATCATCCGTGATGACAAAGGTCCACGTGGTACACGTATATTCGGTCCTGTAGCGCGTGAATTACGTGAAGGTAACTTCATGAAGATCGTTTCTCTAGCGCCAGAGGTACTTTAATCTATAATGATAAAAATTAATATTCCTAAGGAGGTGCCTACACATGCACGTACGTAAAGGTGACAACGTAATCGTTATCTCAGGTAAAGACAAAGGTAAAACTGGTAAAGTTTTAGAAGCATTACCTAAGAAAGAACGCGTAGTAGTAGAAGGTGTTAACATAATTAAAAAACACCAAAAACCAACTCAGTTAAATCCAGAAGGTGGTATCTTAGAAACAGAAGGTACTATCCACGTATCAAACGTTCAGTTACTTGATCCTAAGACAAACGAACCAACTCGTGTTGGATTTAAAGTAGTAGATGGTAAAAAAGTTCGTATCGCTAAAAAATCTGGCGAAGAAATTAAATCATCAAACGAATAATTATTAAGTGAAAGGAGGATCCACTTTGACACGTTTAAAAGAAAAGTTTAATAATGAAATTTCAGCTGAATTAGTAAAGAAATTTAACTATGATTCAGTTATGGAAGTACCAAAAATCGAAAAAATAGTTGTAAATATGGGTATCGGTGATGCTGTTCAAAACTCTAAAGTTTTAGACTCAGCAGTTGAAGAACTTGAAGCTATCACTGGTCAAAAAGCATTAGTTACAAAAGCTAAAAAATCAATTGCGACTTTCCGTCTTCGTGAAGGAATGCCTATCGGAGCAAAAGTTACATTACGTGGAGAAAGAATGTATGAATTCTTTGATAAATTAATCTCAGTTTCATTACCACGTGTACGTGACTTCCGTGGTATCTCTAAAAAAGCATTCGACGGTCGTGGAAATTACACTTTAGGTGTTAAGGAACAATTAATTTTCCCTGAAATCGACTATGATAAAGTAAGTAAAGTACGAGGAATGGATATCGTTATCGTTACAACTGCTAACACTGACGAGGAAGCTCGTGAATTGTTAACACAATTCGGTATGCCATTTCAAAAGTAATCTCTAATTATAAAGGAGGCTAATTAAGTGGCTAAAAAATCAATGATCGCTAAACAACAACGTAAACAGAAATTCGGTGTTCGTGAATACACTCGTTGTGAACGTTGTGGACGTCCACACTCAGTATATCGTAAATTCAAACTTTGCCGTATTTGTTTCCGTGAACTAGCATACAAAGGCCAAATCCCTGGCGTACGTAAAGCTAGCTGGTAAACTCAAAAGAATGAAAGGAGGAAACACAAATGACAATGTCAGATCCAATTGCAGATATGTTAACTCGCGTGCGTAACGCTAACATGGTACGTCACGAAAAATTAGAGTTACCTGCATCAAACATTAAAAAAGAAATCGCTGAAATCCTTAAAAAAGAAGGATTCGTAAAAAGCGTAGAATTCATAGAAGATGATAAGCAAGGTGTTATCCGTATGTTTCTTAAATATGGTCAAAACAACGAGCGAGTTATCACAGGTTTAAAACGTATTTCTAAACCAGGTTTACGTGTTTATGCTAAAGCTGATGAACTTCCAAAAGTTCTTAACGGTTTAGGTATTGCACTTGTTTCTACATCTGAAGGTGTTTTAACTGATAAAGATGCTAGACAACGTGGAATCGGTGGAGAAGTATTAGCTTATATCTGGTAATTATAAAATTATAAGGAGGTGCCCACATAATGAGCCGTGTCGGTAAGAAAATTATTGAGATCCCTGCAGACGTTACAGTTACTATCGAAAGTAACACAGTCACAGTTAAAGGATCTAAAGGTGAATTAACTAGAACTTTTAATGAAGAAATGACTTATAAACAAGAGGACAACAGCATCGAAGTTGTACGTCCTTCTGATTCAAAAGAACACAAAACAGTGCATGGTACAACTCGTGCATTAATTGCTAACATGATCGAAGGTGTTTCTAAAGGCTTCGAGAAAAACTTAGAACTTATAGGTGTTGGTTACCGTGCTCAAATGCAAGGTAAAAACATAATCCTTAACGTTGGTTATTCTCACCCTGTAGAAATTATCGCTGAAGATGGAATCACATTATCAGTAGATAAAAACACTAAAGTTAAAGTAGAAGGTATTTCTAAAGAACGTGTTGGTGCGGTTGCATCTTACATCCGTTCAATCCGTCCACCAGAACCTTATAAAGGTAAAGGTATTCGTTACGAAGGCGAATATGTTCGTCGTAAAGAAGGTAAAACTGGTAAGTAACCATTAAGATAAGAAAGGAGCACTAACATGATCGCTAAAATCGACAAAAATAAAGTTCGTTTGAAAAGACATGCTCGCGTACGTGCTAAATTAGCTGGAACAAGTGAAAAACCACGTTTAAATGTATATCGTTCAAACAAACATATTTATGCTCAAATTATTGATGACTTAAACGGTGTAACAATCGCTCAAGCATCAACTGTAGATAAAGAATTAAACTTAGAGCAATCAGGTAATGTAGAAGCAGCAGCAAAAGTTGGCGAAATCGTTGCTAAACGCGCGTCTGAAAAAGGCGTTGAAGCTGTAGTATTTGATCGTGGAGGATATTTATACCACGGACGTATCAAAGCATTAGCTGATTCAGCTCGTGAAAACGGACTTCAATTTTAATTTAAAGGAGGGACACTCATGCGTCGTAAAGAACAAGAAGTTAAAGAATTTGAAGAGCGCGTAGTTACGATTAACCGTGTAGCTAAAGTAGTTAAAGGTGGTCGTCGTTTCCGTTTTACAGCTTTAGTAGTTGTTGGAGATAAAAATGGTCGCGTAGGTTTCGGTACTGGTAAAGCTCAAGAGGTACCAGAAGCTATTAAAAAAGCAGTGGAAGATGCTAAGAAAGACTTAGTAACAGTTCCACGTGTTGAAGGAACAACTCCTCACCAAGTTATTGGACGTTTTGGTGCAGGTCGTGTTTTAATTAAACCAGCAGCACCTGGTACAGGTGTTATCGCAGGTGGACCAGTTCGTGCCGTATTAGAACTTGCTGGTATCACTGATATCTTAAGTAAATCATTAGGTTCAAACACACCAATCAATATGGTTCGTGCTACAATCGAAGGACTTAAAGAACTTAAAAATGCCGAACAAGTAGCTAGTCTACGCGGTAAATCAGTAGAAGAATTATTAAATTAAGGAGGGAACAAACACTATGGCTAAATTAGAAATCACCCTCACTCGTAGCGTTATTGGTCGTCCTGAAACACAACGCAAGACTGTTCAAGCGCTAGGACTTAAAAAAACAAACTCAACTGTAGTAGTTGAAGATAATCCTGCGATTCGTGGGCAAATCAACAAAGTAAGTCACTTAGTAAAAGTTACTGAAAAATAAATTTATCTAAAGTAATAAGGAGGTGCCAAAATGAAATTACATGAGTTGAAACCAGTTAAAGGTGCTCGTAAAGAACGTAACCGCGTAGGTCGTGGTATGGCTACAGGTAACGGTAAAACAAGTGGACGTGGTACTAAAGGTCAAAAAGCACGTTCAGGTGGCGGTGTTCGTTTAGGTTTTGAAGGTGGACAATTACCATTGTTCCGTCGTTTACCAAAACGTGGATTCACTAACATCAACCGTAAAGAATATGCAATTGTTAATCTTGATCAATTAAATCGTTTCGAAGATGGAACTGAAATCACTCCTGCTTTACTTGTTGAATCAGGTGTTGTTAAATCAGAAAAATCAAGCGTTAAAGTTTTAGGTAACGGTTCATTAGAGAAGAAATTAACAATAAAAGCTCATAAATTCTCAGCTTCAGCAATTGAAGCAATCGAAGGTAAGGGCGGAACGCATGAGGTGATCTAATGTTTGAAACGATCGTTAGTTTTCTAAAGACTAAAGATATTCGTAACAAGATATTATTTACACTAGCAATGCTCGTTATTTTTAAAGTTGGAACTTATATTCCAGCTCCTGGTGTTAATCCAGATGCTTTTAATCAAAATAAAGGTTCGCAAGGTATTACTGATTTGTTTAATACATTCGGTGGAGGTGCCTTGCAGAACTTCTCAATTTTAGCTATGGGTATTATGCCTTACATTACAGCTTCGATTGTTATGCAACTATTGCAAATGGATGTTGTACCTAAGTTTACTGAATGGTCTAAACAAGGTGAAGTTGGGCGTAAAAAGATCAATCAATTTACGCGTTACTTTACAATTGTTTTAGCATTCGTTCAAGGTTTAGGTATGTCATATTCATTTAATAACATGCTTGGTGGTAATTTAATTGCAAATACATCAGTGTTAAATTATTTATTAATTGCACTTGTTTTAACTGCAGGAACAGCTTTCTTAATGTGGTTAGGTGAGCAGATTACTCAATTTGGTGTTGGTAATGGTATTTCTATTATTATCTTTGCCGGAATTTTATCTTCTATGCCTAATTCATTAATTCAGTTTTATCAACAAAGTTTTGTTGGTGCAGATGATACAACGATGGCTTGGTTAAAAGCGATTGGTTTATTCGTTGGAATGATTTTACTTACTGTTGGTGCTGTTTATGTACTTCAAGCTATTCGTAAAATCCCAATTCAATATGCTAAGCGTCAACAACAAGGCTTTGGTAGTACATTATCTGCCAATGCAACATATTTACCTTTGAAAGTTAACTCAGCTGGTGTAATTCCTGTAATCTTCTCGATGGCATTTTTCATGCTTCCGAAGACATTGACACTGTTCTTCCCAAAACAAGATTGGGCTCAAACAGTGACACAGTATGCAGATCCATCACATAATATTGGTATGATTGTCTATATAGTATTAATCATAGCTTTCGCATACTTTTATGCATTTGTTCAGGTTAATCCTGAAAAGATGGCAGAAAACTTACAAAAACAAGGTAGTTATGTACCGGGTATAAGACCTGGTGAACAAACTAAAAAATACATCACTAGAGTGCTCTATCGTTTAACGTTTGTTGGTTCAATATTCTTAGCTGTAATATCTATTATTCCGATTTTAGCTATTAAGTTGATGAATTTACCTCAAGCAATACAAGTTGGTGGTACTAGCTTACTAATCGTTATCGGTGTTGCAATTGAAACTATGAAAACTTTAGAAGCGCAGCTCAATCAACGAGAATATAGAGGCTTTAGAAGACGATAAACAAGTAGGAGGGCATTTATGAACATCATTTTAATGGGTTTACCTGGTGCAGGTAAAGGAACTCAAGCGAGTGAAATTGTTAAGAAATACCCTATTCCACATATCTCAACTGGTGATATGTTCCGTAAAGCGATTAAGGAAGAAACAGACCTTGGTAAAGAGGCTAAATCTTTCATGGATCGTGGAGAACTAGTACCAGATGAAGTGACTATAGGAATCGTTAGAGAAAGACTTGCTGAAGAAGATGCTAAAAAAGGGTTCTTGCTAGATGGTTTTCCTCGTACAGTAGAACAAGCTGAAGCATTAAATGATATTTTAAGCCAACTAGGCCGTCAAGTTGACGCTGTCGTTAACATTGAAGTTGCTGAAGAAGAGCTTATGAATCGTTTAACTGGTAGACGTATTTGTTCTGAATGTGGAACAACATATCATTTAGTATTTAATCCACCAAAAGTCGAAGGTGTTTGTGATCTTGATGGCGGTAAACTTTACCAACGTGAAGATGATAACCCTGAAACAGTAGCAAATCGTTTAAGTGTCAATGTTAAACAAACAAAACCACTTTTAGATTTCTATGACAATCAAGGTGTCCTTAAAAACATCGATGGTTCTAGACAAATTGATAATGTTACTGAAGATGTTATTCAAATTCTTGAATCATTATAGTAATGACGCTTTCACCCCGAATTCGCCTAGCTTTAGGTGATTCTTGAACGCGTGATTGCGTTCGATTTTTAAGAATCAAGGTAATATGTGGGTTTTTGAAATTCAATCGGAGTGATTACGAGAAGCGATAAGTATTTGAAGTGTTGTCGAATGCAAATCTTAAGTATTAAATCATCCCAATTTTATAAACCTGTGCTTATTCTATGTGATTTAATCACCTAAAGTATGTCTCTAATTTTGGACCAGGTTTTAAAGCATGAAATACACATGTATTTCACGATAATGAAAAGAAAAAGGGGGAAATGATCATGGCTAAACAAGATGTAATCGAATTAGAAGGTACTGTATTAGATACTTTACCAAACGCTATGTTTAAAGTAGAATTAGAAAATGGACATGAAATTTTAGCACACGTTAGTGGTAAAATCCGTATGAACTATATTAGAATTCTACCTGGCGACAAAGTAACAGTTGAAATGTCTCCGTATGACCTAACACGCGGAAGAATCACTTATCGTTATAAATAATCGTCACTCCAAATACAAGGAGGTATACAAAGATGAAAGTAAGACCATCAGTAAAACCAATTTGCGAAAAATGTAAAGTTATTCGTCGTAAAGGTAAAGTAATGGTGATTTGTGAAAATCCAAAACACAAACAAAAACAAGGCTAATAAAAGAGAGGTGTAAATAAATGGCTCGTATTGCAGGTATTGACGTACCACGTGAGAAACGCGTAGTAATCTCGTTAACTTACGTATATGGTATCGGAAAAACAACAGCACAAAAAATTCTTAAAGAAGCAAACGTATCTGAAGACACACGTGTTCGTGATTTAACTGATGACGAATTAGGTCGTATCCGTGAAGTAGTTGACGGTTACAAAGTTGAAGGTGATCTTCGTCGTGAAAGAAACTTAGACATTAAACGTTTAATGGAAATCGCTTCATACCGTGGAATTCGCCACCGTCGTGGTTTACCAGTTCGTGGTCAAAACACTAAGAACAATGCGCGTACGCGTAAAGGACCAGTTAAAACAGTAGCGAACAAGAAAAAATAATAAGTAAAGGAGGCACATATAAATGGCACGTAAACAAGTATCTCGTAAACGTAGAGTGAAAAAGAATATCGAAAGTGGTGTTGCTCATATTCGCTCAACATTCAACAATACAATCGTAACGATCACTGATGACTTCGGTAATGCATTATCATGGTCTTCAGCAGGTGCGTTAGGATTCAAAGGTTCTAAAAAATCAACTCCTTTTGCAGCTCAAATGGCTTCAGAAACAGCTTCAAAAACTGCAATGGAACATGGTTTAAAAACTGTAGAAGTTACAGTTAAAGGTCCTGGCCCAGGTCGTGAATCAGCGATCCGTGCGTTACAATCAGCTGGATTAGAAATTACAGCTATTAGAGACGTAACACCAGTTCCTCATAACGGATGTCGTCCACCAAAACGTCGTCGTGTATAATTTTTGTTAGTTCTAATGTTCAAGAGTCACTGGATAGAAATTAATAAAGTTTAATCGACGTTTATAAGGAGGATATATTTAAATGATTGAAATCGAAAAACCTAGAATTGAAACAATAGAAGTTAGTGATGATTCTACATTCGGTAAGTTCGTTGTTGAACCGCTAGAACGTGGTTATGGTACAACACTAGGCAACTCCTTACGTCGTATCCTATTATCTTCATTACCAGGTGCGGCAGTTAAAAATATCGAAATCGAAGGTGTTCTTCACGAATTCTCAGCTGTAGAAAATGTGGTAGAAGACGTTACAACTATCATTATGAACATCAAGAATTTAGCACTTAAAATCTACTCTGATGAAGACAAAACACTAGAAATCGATATTAAAGATGAAGGTGAAGTTACTGCGAAAGATATTATGCATGATAGCGATGTTGAAATTTTAAATCCAGATTTAAAAATTGCAACAGTGTCTAAAGGTGGACACTTTAAGATGCGTTTAATTGCTAATAAAGGCCGTGGTTATGCTTTAGCTGAACAAAATAACACAAGTGATTTGCCAATTGGTGTCATTCCAATCGACTCACTTTACTCTCCAGTAAGTCGTGTTAACTACACTGTTGAAAATACTCGTGTAGGGCAAAGTAGTGATTATGATAAATTAACACTAGATGTATGGACAGATGGTTCTTTATCTCCTCAAGAAGCAGTTTCTTTAGGTGCTAAGATCATGACTGAACACTTAAACATTTTTGTTAATTTAACTGATGAAGCACAAAATGCTGAAATCATGATTGAAAAAGAAGAAGATCAAAAAGAAAAAGTACTTGAAATGTCTATTGAAGAATTAGATTTATCAGTACGTTCTTACAACTGTCTAAAACGTGCAGGAATTAACTCTGTACAAGAATTAGCAGACAAATCTGAGGCAGATATGATGAAAGTTAGAAACTTAGGTCGTAAGTCTCTTGAAGAAGTTAAATATAAATTAGAAGATCTTGGTCTTGGTTTAAGAAAAGAAGACTAATAAAGGAGGTTAATTCATGGGTTACAGAAAATTAGGTCGTACTTCTGATCAACGTAAAGCAATGTTACGTGACTTAGCTACTCAACTTATCGTTTCTGAACGCATTGAGACTACAGAAGCTCGTGCAAAAGAACTACGTAAAGTTGTTGATAACTTAATTACTTTAGGTAAAAAAGGTGATTTAGCTTCACGTCGTAGAGCAGCTGAAACTTTACGTGACGTTAAAATCTTAGAAGATGACAAAACAATTACTGCATTACAAAAATTATTCAATGATGTTGCGCCACGCTATGAAGAGCGTCAAGGTGGATATACTCGTATTATGAAAGTTGGTCCACGTCGCGGTGACGGTGCTGAATCAGTAATTATTGAATTAGTATAATTTATTCTTTATTGGAGTGACGAAAGTCACTTCAATCATTCTTTATAAATACAGTTTATTTAACACACACAAAGCAAATGAGTGCAATGATAATGTTTACCACACATAAATATTGTCTAGCTCAGAGTACTCCACCACATTTGAATGACTTATCGCGTGAACTCGTCTCTGGTGGAGTGCGCGCTTTTTTAATTTAAATCCGTTTATTCGGATTTTTTTTTGCGTCAATTTATGTATTATATTTTAAAGCCATTAATGATTACAATTTCGGTAGTATGCTGTAAAATATAAAGATAATTAATATATTGAAGGATGAATATAAATGGTGCAGGAAAGAATGATTGAGTTTTCTAACGTGACGTTTAAATATGGTGAAGATCAGCCTGTTGCACTAAATGATGTTTCATTTCATATAAATAAAGGACAATGGACTTCTATTGTTGGACATAACGGATCAGGTAAATCTACAATCGCTAAGTTATTGATGGGTATTCATCAGTCTTTTAGTGGAGAGATTAAAGTTGGTAATGCCACTTTAACTGAAGAAACGGTTGAAGAATTAAGAAAAAGTATTGGCATCGTGTTTCAAAATCCAGATAATCAGTTTATTGGTTCAACTGTTGAATATGATGTAGCATTTGGAATGGAAAATCAAAGTGTTGAGTATAACAAAATGCATGACATTGTTGATCAAGTACTGCAAGAAGTAGGGATGTCTGAAATGAAGACATTTGAACCTAGTCATTTATCAGGAGGACAGAAGCAAAGAGTTGCGATTGCTGGCATCCTAGCAATGTCACCTGAAATAATGATTTTAGACGAAGCAACTGCAATGTTAGATCCAGAGGGCAAAGAAAGTATTATGCACTTGATTAAAACTTTGCAAGATGAACATCAATTAACGGTCGTATCTATTACACATGATTTAGAAGAAGCAGTAAATGCGGATGAAATCATTGTAATGAATAAAGGGTGCGTTTATAAACAAGGTCAACCTAGTGAAATATTTAAAGATGGGGCGTATCTTACTGAAATAGGTTTAGACTTACCGTTCTCTATGCGTATGAACACTTTAATTAATAACAGTTATGAATTTATTTCTTTAGAACAGTTGGTAGATCGATTATGAATATTAATTTTGAAAAAGTTATTTATGATTACAGCATTAAGACCCCATTTCAATATAGAGCTTTAAATGAAGTTTCAACATCATTTAACGAAGCAAAGTTTTATGCAATAGTCGGTCATACAGGTTCAGGGAAATCGACGTTAATTCAACATTTAAATGCCATTTTAAAACCAACTAGAGGCAAAGTTATCATTGGTGAAACGGAAGTAAAACATAAATCAAAAGCAAAGCACTTATTACCTGTCCGTAAAAAGGTTGGTATCGTCTTTCAATTTGCCGAACATCAGTTGTTTGAAGATACTGTCGAAAAAGATATTATATTTGGTCCTTTAAATTATGGTATGGACAAGAAAGAAGCCATTGATAAAGCAGAGTCTTTAATCGATTTATTTAATATGGACAGAAGCATATTAAAACGATCCCCTTTTGAGCTCTCAGGAGGCCAAAAGAGACGCATTGCGATTGCTGGCGTATTAGCAATGCAACCAGAGATACTTGTCCTTGACGAGCCTACAGTGGGCTTAGATCCAAAGGGACAACGTGAGATGATGGAATTATTCAACGATATCCACCAGAAATTGGGGATGACGATTATATTAATTTCACATCAAATGGATATCGTGTTGAAATATGCAGAGGAAGTTAAAGTTATGGCATCAGGTGAAATCATAGCTGAAGATAAACCAGAACATATATTCACTAATGATGAATTACTCAAAACAGCACATTTACAAGCACCAAAAATCATCCAACTTCAACAAGCGATAGAGCATAAGCATCAAATGAAATTTGATCGAATTGCTACAAGTGAAGAAATGTTTAAAGAAATGTATGAGAAGCAGGTGATTCGTGATGACAGATAAAATGATTATTGGTCGTTATATACCTGGTGACACGATTATTCATCGCTTAGATTCAAGAATGAAGATGATCTATGTTTTCTTATTCATGATATTTATTTTCTTCTGTAACAACTGGATAACATATGGATTTATGCTAGTGACAGTATTATTCATTATGTATTTAGCAAAAATAAAATTATGGTTCTTAATTAAAGGTTTAACACCCGTCATGTTACTGTTTATCTTTACATTTATCATGCATCTTATCGTCACTAAAGGTGGTCCAGTATTACTGGATTTAAAGTTATTCACTATCGAACAAAATGGTGTTACACAAGGTGCGTTTATCGTACTTCGATTAATGCTATTAGTTATGATTTCAACGATTATGACATTAACAACAAGTCCAATTAGTCTAACTGACGCAATCGAATCAATGTTAAGACCACTTAAAAAATTTAAGTTTCCAGTTCACGAGTTAGCGATGATGATGTCAATTTCATTGAGATTTATTCCGACGCTAATGGATGAGTTAGATAGAATTATAAAAGCACAAACAGCAAGAGGATCAGATGTGGCTGCAGGAAGTATATTTAATAGACTTAAGGCAGTCATACCGTTGTTAATTCCAATGTTTATTTCTGCATTTAAGAGAGCAGATGAACTGGCGATTGCCATGGAATCTAGAGGGTACAATGCATCGAATCAACGAACGAACTATCGTATATTAAATTGGAAACTAAGGGATAGCTCAGCGTTAGTTACAATTTTAATTGTAGGGATGATATTATATTTATTAAGAAATTGAGGTGTATGTCTTGAGGATGTTAGTAAAAATTTCATATCATGGTGGCCAGTTTATGGGATTTCAAATACAGCATCATGAACGCACTGTGCAATATGAATTGGAAAGAATTCTAAAGAGAATGCATCAATCATTTGTAAGAATTCACCCTTCAAGTAGAACAGATAGAGGTGTACATGCAATTGAGCAATATTTTCACTTTGATACACATTTAAATATTGCGAATGAAAAGTGGATGTATGCATTTAATTCAGCTTTACCAGATGATATTTACGTGCAAAGTGTTGAACAGATTGATGATGATTTTCACTGTAGATATGATTGTGTTGGTAAGAAATATCGTTATAAAGTCTATATTGACGAAGCGAGACATGTATTCGAACATGATACGAAAGTACAACAGAAGAAATCAGTCGATATTAATGCAATGAATGAAGCTGCAAAACACTTTGTCGGGACACATGATTTTACCAGTTTTTGTTCTCAAAAAACTGAAGTAAAAAATAAAGTGCGTACCATTTATCAAAGTAACGTAGTAGAAACAGAAGATGGATTTGAGTTTATCGTCACAGGGTCAGGATTTTTATATAATATGGTCCGTGTCATGGTTGCTTATTTGATCTTAGTAGGTGAAGGTAAAAGAAGCGGAAATGAAATTCATACGTTGTTAGAAGAGCGTGATAGAAAAAAAGTACCACATACAGCTCCAGCGCATGGTTTGTATTTAGAAAAAATATATTTAGACAGAGAAGCACTTGTTAAAGAATTTGGAAATGATATCTATATTCATGACAAAAAATCTAAAGAAAATATTTGAAAACCAATTGACAAAAATACAAAATAATTATATTATAGACAACGGTATTGTTTTATATCACCACCACGATAAGCCCCGGAATCTTATTGTGTTTTAAGATATAGAAGCAGGAATCAGAATACGGAATTTAAGATGTATGTTTTATTCTTTGGTACAGGTTATTTCATACATCTTAAACAAGAACTTTTTTTAAAATTTAGGAGGACACTATAATGCGTCAAACATTTATGGCAAATGAAGCAAACATCGATCGCAAATGGTATGTTGTTGATGCTGAAGGACAAACGTTAGGTCGTTTATCATCAGAAATCGCATCAATCTTACGCGGTAAACATAAAGTAACTTATACACCACACGTTGATACAGGAGATTACGTTGTAATTATCAACGCTGACAAAATCTACTTATCAGGTAATAAAGAACAAGATAAAATTTACTACCGTCACTCAAATCACCCAGGTGGATTGAAATCAGTATCTGCTGGTGAATTAAAAGAGAAAAATCCAATTCGCTTATTAGAAACATCTATCAAAGGTATGTTACCTAAGAGCAAACTTGGTGAAAAACAAGGTAAAAAATTATTCGTATATGCTGGTGCAGAGCATCCACATGCTGCACAACAACCTGAAAACTACGAGTTACGTGGTTAATTAAGAGGAGGATACTACATTGGCACAAGTTGAATATCAAGGCACAGGTCGTCGTAAACATTCAGTAGCACGTGTACGTTTAGTACCTGGTGAAGGTAACGTAACAATTAACAAACGTGACGTACGTGACTACTTACCATTTGAATCATTAATTTTAGATTTAAACCAACCATTTGAAGTTACTGAAACTAAAGGAAACTATGATGTTTTAGTAAACGTTCAAGGTGGAGGTTTCACTGGACAAGCACAAGCTATCCGTCACGGAATTGCACGTGCATTGTTAGAAGCAGATCCAGAATACCGTGGATCATTAAAACGCGCTGGATTACTTACTCGTGACCCACGTATGAAAGAACGTAAGAAGCCAGGTCTTAAAGGCGCTCGTCGTTCTCCACAATTCTCAAAACGTTAATTTTCATACGAAAAACGTTTCAACACTCTTTGGATTATTCCAAAGGGTGTTTTTTTTGTTGTGAAATAATATTTATTTATTTTTAAATACTCAAGAGGAGTTTTGATAATGATAAATATCTTTGATACAATAGAAAAAATGTGTGATTAAATAATAATTTAGGAGAGATAACAGTGGAATACAAAGATTATATTTCAACCTTTGAGAAATATGCTGAAAGGGACCATAGAGAAATACATTTTCAAAATGAAATCGTAAAACCCTTTTTACGTTCAGTACTTCCTGAATTATTTGTAGAAGATGTACATTCATATTTTAATAAAGGTGGGCATCATGATTTTTCTCAATATGCAGGAGAGACAAGTGAATACATTAGTAGCCAACCTGATTTGGTAATTTGTGATAATTGGCATACGGAAAATAAGATAAGTAAGGAAAATACTGAAAATGAGGTTAAAAAAGTTAATTATAATGCAATTGTAGAAGTAAAATCTCCTTTCCTAGAGCCTATATTTCATCTTGATCCTTTGAATTACCTAGATACTGCAAATACGGTTAAAGAAAGTGGTTTAAGAGAAAAAGCTAAAGATTTATTAAGACCTATGAAAGTTAAAAAACTTATTTTTACTGATACTTTGAAATGGGAATTTTACTACATAAGTGATGAAGGTATCATTGTAAAGACGATTCAATTACATAATAACGAGAAGAATCCCTTTAAAAGTAGAGCGTGGACATGGCGAAATGAAGAAGCATATGAAGAACTAAAAAGGTTTGTGAGAGGGTTTATATAAGTTAAGTGTGAGGATATATTTTTATAAACTGCATAAACATGACTAGCTTTTTTAAAGAAGTAAATTTAATTGTTTAAGTTTTAAGCACCTTCCATTACTGGACGGTGCTTTTTATATTCCAAATAAATATCTCCCACTGTTCCATATTTTGATAAATTCCGTATAATTAGATATTAATGAGGTACATATAGCTTTTAAAGAAAGGGGGATGGCTATGAAGGATTTGAACGGTAGGCAACGCCGTATTATGCATTATTTATTATCAAACGGGAAGCAACTGTATACGATTAAAGAACTGAGTGAGATGCTTGGGAGCTCAGATAAGACGATTCGAAATGATATGAAGGTTATTATTGAAACGTCTAAACAATTGGCTGGTGTGGATATTCGTATTAAACGGGGATCGGGTATTCATGTGGCAATTGATCAACACATTGAAGATGATTTAATTGAACAATTAAATGCAGCTTATGAATCAAAAGATCAAAATATGGTAGCTATTAATATTGCTGTATTGTTGTTGAATGCATCAAACAAACATTTATTGCTCAAAGATATCGCACGGGAAATGTACATCTCAATCAATGAAGTGAAAGTGGCTTTGGCTATTATTGGCGATTGGATGGAGAAGTTTAGTATTTCTATCGTGGTTAAAAAAGGGAAAGGTATTCAATTACAAGGAAGAGAAATTGATTTTCGTAATGCGAGTAGGTTTATTGCATCACTACAGATGAATCGACTGTCTAATCATGAAATACTCATTAAAGAGTTTGGTGCAGTTGAATATAAAGTTGTAAGTGATCAAGTCAATCAAGTATTCAATGAAATATTGACGAACGATGAAAAGACTCAATTGATGACACATTTATTAATTATGATTCATCGTATTAAAAGTGGTCATTTCATTTCAATTGAAATACCTATTACTGAAAAAGAAATGACGCATGTATTAAATGAGCTATGCGACCAATTAGAACAGCACTTATCA
Source organism: Mammaliicoccus sp. Dog046 (assembly GCF_034039665.1). NCBI lineage: Bacteria > Bacillati > Bacillota > Bacilli > Caryophanales > Staphylococcaceae > Mammaliicoccus > Mammaliicoccus sp. Dog046. Next base: position 623,755 of record NZ_CP120131.1, read on the forward strand.
ATTAAAATTAATGAAAATGAAAGACGCTATTTAACGTTACATCTTCCTGAAAGGCACGATTCAAATTTAGAACCAGCAGAGGAAGTACTGCGTCTTGTTGAGAATTTAATGGATGAAATGAAACATGAGGCGATGATAGACTTTTCAACAGATGAGCAGCTTAAACTAGGATTGATGACACATATGACTTCGACAATTGATAGAATGTATTTGTCTGTGAATATAAATAATCCTTTACTTACTGAAATTAAAAAAAGTTATCCATTTATTTTCTCGAGTGTTGTAAATGCTATTAGAAATCTAGAGTCTAAACTTAAGTATAAAATTCCAGAGAATGAAATGGGCTATATTACGTTACATTTTCAAGCTGCTTATGAACGTATGAAATCAACAGAACATAAGAAAGTGGTCATTGTTTGTCATTTAGGTGTGGGCATTTCACAAATGCTCCGTGTCAGAATCGAAAAGAGATTTCCGAATTTCATTATTTGTGATGTGATTAAAGTAGATGAAACAGTGGATTATATACAAAAAAATGACATCGATATGATTGTCACTACAATAAAACTAGATATAGATACGATACCTGTGATTCAAGTATCCCCGTTACTGACAACAGAAGATGAACAGTCCTTAGGAAAATATACAAGTTCAATAGATATAAAAAGTCCTAATCAGTCCTTGTTAATGAAGTATTTAAAAACAGAATTGATTCATATGAATACAAGTGATCTGAGTCGATATGAATTAATAGAATTAATAGGAAGCGAACTTATCGAAGCGGGTTATGTACAGAAAGCATTTGTACAGAGTGTGTCACATAGAGAGTTTTTAAGTTCAACGGCTGTGGGCTACGGTGTAAGTATTCCACACGGTAAGACAGAATATGTAGAACAATCATCAATCAGTTTAGCGATTCTAAAAGAGCCTATTATTTGGGGAGAAGAGAATGTAAGCATCGTATTCCTAACTGCATTAACTGAAGAAGATAAGAAATACTATCACCAAATTTATCGTGAAATTAATGATTTGATTGAAGATGAAGAAACAATGTTAAATCTCAAACATGCGAATAGTAAAGAGGAGATTATAAGGTTGATTAAGAGAGATTGAGCCTCTGAACATTGCAAGTGAAGGCTGACAAGCAACATTGGAATAAAGAACATTGAAAGGCAATTTATCTACAATTCGAAATTACCGTTATAACGGTAATTTCTTTTTTTATAAGCATGGATTTCTCGTATAAAATAAAAGTAATCAGAAAAACGGGAGGAAACAAACATGAAATTGTTAGCCATTACTTCATGTCCAAATGGTATCGCACATACTTATATGGCTGCGGAGAATCTTCAAAAAGCAGCTGATAAAATGGGCGTCCAAATGAAAGTAGAAACACAAGGTGGTGTCGGTGTTGAAAATGAATTAACATCACAAGAAATAAGGGAAGCGGACGGGATTATCATTGCTGCTGATAGAAAGGTTGATAAGTCACGGTTTAATGGTAAAAAATTAATAGACGTAAGTGTTGGGGAAGGTATTCGTAATCCAGAAGGTTTAATTAAGAGAATGCAAGATGACGATGTTTCTGTTTATACAGGGGGATATTCAAACGAGTATAAAGAAGAAAAACGTGCACAAAATCCAATTTATCAACATTTAATGAATGGTGTATCATTTATGGTACCGTTTATTGTTGTCGGTGGTTTGCTTGTAGCAATCGCTTTATCATTAGGTGGTAAGACAACACCAGAAGGAATTACTGTACCAGAGGGAACGTTCTGGTACCAAATTCAACAAATTGGTAGCGCAGCATTTACCTTTATGATTCCTATACTAGCTGGTTATATTGCATATAGTATCGCCGATAAACCAGGTTTAGTACCAGGTATGATTGGTGGATTAATAGCAGCTACTGGTTCTTATTATGGTAGTGAAGCGGGCGCTGGATTTATTGGTGGGATTATAGCAGGTTTCTTAGCAGGTTATATTGCATTATGGATTAAGAAAATTAAAGTACCAAAAGCAATGCAACCTGTAATGCCAATTATATTTATTCCAGTAATTTCATCTGTATTAGTAGGTTTAATCTTTATATATGTGATTGGTGCACCAATTGCATCAATTTTTGAAGCATTATCAGCATGGTTAAAAGGCATGCAAGGCAGTAACGCAGTTGTACTTGCATTAATTTTAGGAGCAATGATTTCATTCGATATGGGTGGTCCAGTAAATAAAGTTGCATTCCTATTCGGTTCAGCAATGATAGGAGAAGGTAACTATACGATTATGGGTGCGATCGCAGCAGCAATATGTATTCCACCAATTGGATTAGGTCTAGCTACATTTATTAGAAAAAATAAATTTAATGACCAAGAAATTGAAATGGGTAAAGCATCCTTTACTATGGGACTGTTCGGTATTACAGAAGGAGCCATTCCATTTGCGGCACAAGATCCAATACGTGTTATCCCTTCAATTATGGTAGGGTCAATGACAGGTGCTGTCGTTGCAATGTTAACGCATGTAGGAGATAGAGTCGCACATGGTGGACCAATTGTAGCAGTGTTAGGTGCAGTAGATAATGTCATCTGGTTCTTCGTTGCTGTGTTGATAGGTGCTTTAGTTACTGCAGCATTGACGATAGTATTAAAACGCACAAATACAGTAACACCAGAAGGCTTAGTTGTTGAAGATACAGAAAATCAAGAACAAGACAAACAAGAAGATAAAAAATTAGTATCCAAAAAATTAATTACCATTACAAATAATCAATTAACTCAAGAAGAAGTGATAGATCAATTAATTAGTCATTTAGAACAAGAAGGCATTGTGACAAATCCGACAGACTTTAAGTCAGCAATAATGGAAAGAGAATCACAAAGTTCAACGGGAATAGGTATGAACGTTGCAATACCACATGCTAAATCAACAGCAGTTACAGAACCAAAACTTGCTATTATGAAAGCAAATGAAGGCGTCGATTGGAATAGTTTAGATGGGACACCATCGAAATTGATCTTTATGATAGCAGTACCTGCAAACGAAGCAGGAGATACACATTTAAAAATATTACAAAGCTTATCCAGAAAATTAATGGACGATGATTATAGAAATGCATTATTAAATGCTGAAACAAAAGAAAAAATGTATACGCTATTGAGAAGGTTATAAACGATAAGGAATTTTAAAAGGCTAGGACATCAATTGAGGTGTTCTAGCCTTTGATATAATGGAAATTCTGGATATAGCGTGTTGTGGGTTGAGGTGTAGAGCCGAGATATCGTGCGATTCGGTGTCAATCGCACGAAGAGTTAGGGGGTATGGTCGAGATATCGTGCGATTAGGTGTGAAACGCACGAAGAGTTAGGGGGTATGGTCGAGATATCGTGCGATTAGGTGTCAAACGCACGAAGAGTTGTGGGTATGAGGTGAGATATCGTGCGATTCAGGATCAAACGCACGAAGAGTTAGGGGGAAGTGCCTAGATATCGTGCGAATAGGTGTCAAACGCACGAAGAGTTAGGGGTAAGTGCTGAGATATCGTGCGATTAGGTGTCAAACGCACGAAGAGTTAGGGGTATGTACTGAGATATCGTGCGATTCAGAGTCAATCGCACGATATCTTTTATTTAACACCTATTTGTAAAATAGAACCGAAATGTTGTTGGGCAGTTGTAAATAAAGTAAATGTGATTAACTCTATTAATTCTTCATCGGTTAGTGTTTCTTTTAAAGTTTCTATAATATAACTCGGAATGTTTTCTTTCATTTTTAAGTATACTTCTACAAAACCTATACATACAGATGACTTTTCATCAGTAAATTGATGCGTTGGTTTACCTTTAGCTTTACAATATTGACAACCATTCTTTTGTGCAAGGATTCTTCTCAGTTCTTCTTTTAAAGACATAGACAAATATCCTTCATTTTCTAATACATTAGATAATTCATTCCAAGAATTATAGATTTTTCGATTATGACCTAATATTTTCTGAAAAGGTGTATTCCCTAAAGTACTGTTATTTAATAAAACCAAATATATCACTCCTTTATTTATCTAAGATTAATTATAGGTATGTTATATTTATTGATGAATATTGAAAAGAAGTAATAAATGAAAAATAACTTTAGAAATAGAGGGTAATTTAATGAATGACTTTATAAATGAAAAAATACTAAAAATTTTAGGTGAAAATAGTAGAATAACTATTAATGAGTTAAGTAAACAGATAAATCTTTCTGCACCAGCAACACGAGAGCGTGTGAATAAATTGGAAGATCAAAATATAATAAGCGCTTATACTATAGATATAAACTACAAAGAATTGGGCTATCAAATTGAAGCACTAATAGAAATAGTTATAAAAAATAATTTGTATAGTGATTTTAAAAATTACATAAATAAAATAGATAATGTAGATTTCTGCTATAGAATATCAGGAGATGCTTGTTTTATTTGTAAAGTAAGATTCAAGTCAATGGAAGAAGTAGAGCAATTTATAGATGGAATTCAACCATATGGTCATACTAAAACGAACTTCATACTCTCTTGATTTATCGAAAAATTTTATTAAAAAGTATGAACTATGAGAATTATCATAGTTCATTTGATTTTTTTGTATTAATATAAATAACATCAAAAGAAATAAGTGAGGAAATGCTATGTATAAATATATTTTGTTAGATTTAGATAATACGTTGCTAGATTTCAACGATGGTGAGAAAGAAGCGATTAAAGCAGTATTTCAGTCTGAAGGTGTAGAATTTAATGATGCGAATTTTAAAAAGTATAAAACAATCAATAAACAACTGTGGAGTGAACTTGAACAAGGGTTGATTTCGAAAGAAGCGGTTTTAGTTGGTCGTTTTAAACAGATTTTTGATTCATTAAATTTAGAGGTAGATCCATACGCTAAGGAAGATATTTTTAGAAATATTTTAGATAATAATCATACGCTTGTAGATGGGGCGATTGATATTTTGGAATATTTAACTGCTGCTGGTTATCGTCTATATAGTGCATCGAATGGTGTGTATTCAACTCAAATGAAACGTATGAAAGCTTCAGGGATTATTGATTATTTTGAGGATCATTTTATTTCTGAAAAGATTGGACATGAGAAACCGGATAAACGATTTTTTGAACATTGTTTAAATACGATTGGTGATGTTAATAAGCAACATATTTTAATGGTGGGTGATACTTATTCATCAGATATTATTGGTGCGCAATTGTTTGGCATAGATGCTTGTTATTATAATCATAATCAGGAAAGCGCGAATGATAGTGCTACTTATGAAATCTATCAGTTAACTGATTTGAAGAATATTTTAAAAGGTAATTAATGAAGTGTTAAATTTTTGCACTTCATTTTTTTATAGCGTATTCTATAGATACTAAAAAAATGTAGGTGAATATGATGATAGAAAAATTAAACCAAGTAATGCTTTACGTAGATGATCAAGAAAAAGCAGTTAATTTCTGGAAAGATACAATGGACTTTGTTGTTAAATCTGAAGGAGAATTGCCTGATGGTTTTAAATCTGTAGAGATTGCGCCGAGTGATGATAATGAAACGTCATTCGTGTTATTTGATAAAGCATTCATTAAAAAATATAGTCCTGAAGTAAGTCTAGAAATGCCTTCTTTAATGTTTAAAGCATCTAACTTTGATGAACTATATGAATCTTTAAAAGATCAAGGTTTAACGGGTCATGATATTATTGATATGCCTGAAGGTCGTGTGTTCAATTTCCATGATACACAAGGAAATTATTTTGCTATCATGGAACAAAAATAGGAGGAATTGATTTATGATTAAGAAACAATATGAAGTATCATACAATATGTTGGCAGGTATTCTAAAAGATGTAACTGATCAACAAGCTGAGTTCCAATTAGAGCTTGCAAATAATAATATTAAATGGCAATTGGGTCATATGTTACTTGCGAATGAGTCTTTCATCTTCGGAAAGAATTCTGAAGCCAATATATTAGGTAAAAAGTTAGGTCAATTCTATGCACCAGGAACATCTCCTCAAGGATTTAATGGTGAGGAAACTTCTTTTGAAGAATTAAAAGCAGATTTAAATGATCAACTAGAAAGAATTGTTAATAATATTGATGCACAAATGGAAAGTACTGAAAGCAATAATATTGTAAGTATGACGACATTTGCTGAAACAATTCCTTTTGCGGTTACGCATACAAATTATCATATTGGCCAAATTCAATTATTAAAAAATATGATTACAAAATTGGATTAAGGTGAATAAATTCATTTTTATAGAGACAAACCTGTATTAAATCAAATGATTTAGCAGGTTTGTTTTTATTTATATCGGTCTATGAAAAGTGTTATGATACAAATGAATATGGAATTAAATTAATGGAGTGATTGAAATGGCATTAGAAATGAAAACGAATTGTGATAAGTGTAATTATGAATTTCATGAGAAAAGTAATGCTTTCATATGCGTGAAAGAACATACGTATTGTAGAGAGTGTGCTGAAAATTTATTCTATGTATGCCCAGAATGTAATGGAGAGCTTGTCGTTCGACCAAAAGTAAAAGCAGATGAAAATACAATTAAAGGTGATAAATAAATTTTTGATCGAACTATAAATATAGAAAGAGGTGAACCGTTAATGAAAGCAATTGGATTTACAACAAGTTTTGATTTGAATGAGACAAATGCATTTGAAGAACGTGATTTACCAATACCTACGGCGAGTGGTAGAGACCTTTTAGTGAAAGTAAAGGCAGCTAGTATTAATCCGGTTGATACTAAGTCTAGAAATACAAGTGATGGAGAATTTAAGATACTTGGATATGATGGTGTAGGCGTCGTTGAAGCGGTTGGCGAAGATGTAGAATTATTTCATGTAGGTGATGAAGTATATTATTCTGGAACGAACACGAGACAAGGATCGAATGCTGAATATCAATTAGTAGATGAACGCATTGTTGGATTAAAACCAGAATTTTTATCTTATGCAGAAGCAGCAGCATTGCCATTAACAGCACTAACTTCATTAGAAGCACTCTTTGAAGGGTTAAATATATCAACAAATCCTGAAGAGAATACAGGGAAGACATTACTGATTATCAATGGTGCAGGTGGCGTAGGATCCATCGCAACACAAATGGCTAAAGAACTTGGACTTACAGTTATTACAACCGCATCTCGAAAAGAAACACGAAGATGGTCTGAGAAAATGGGTGCTGATATTGTGTTGAATCATAAACACAATTTACCTGATGAATTAAAAGCGCATAAAATAGATGGAGTAGATTATATATTTAACACACATAGTAGTGATGCTTATTTCAATGTGATGGCTGACATTATTAAGCCAAGAGGAAGAATCGTTGCTTTAGTGAATTTTAAGGATAAAGTAGATTTAAATGCATTAAAAGATAAAAGCGTGACATTCTCATTTGAATTTATGTTCACTAGACCTAAATATGAGACAGAAGATATGATTGAACATCATAACTATTTACGCAAACTCACTTTATTATTAGATAGAGGCAGATTAAAAACAACGCTATATAAAAAGTTAAATGGATTAAGTGTTGAAACGATAACAGAAGCACATCAACTTATCGAACAAGGAAATAGTATAGGTAAGATTGTTATTGAATATTAAATAAAGAATGAGATATCGTGCGATTAGGTGTCAAACGCACGAAGACTTAAGGTGTAGTGCTGAGATATCGTGCGATTAGGTATCAAACGCACGAAGACTTTAAGGGTAGTGGCGAAATATCGTGCGATTCAGTATCAAACGCACGATATCTTCTGCTCCACAAACATAAAAAAAGGCTGAGACAATTTTGTCTCAGCCTTTTCATATTTATTAATAGTCATTTTCGTTTGCGATTCGTCGTAAGTGAGGATACTTAGATCTTATAACGTATACAAGTAGTGTAAGTGCTGCAAATACGATAGCAATACCACCAATAATCAGCATTGATTGGCCATAAGATACATCACTTGTGAAGTTAAAGATATTTTCTCTTAGTGCTTTTATCACATAACTCATTGGAGAGAATGGATGTAAGTCTTGGAATATCTTACCTGACAATTGAATTGGGAATGTACCTTCACTTGAACCTAATTGAAGTATCAATAGGATAATTGCTAAGAACTTACCAATGTTACCAAGTACGACAGTTAAGAACGGAACAATCATATAAGCTGCGATACTCCATAGTACTAACGTCAATGTGAAGTAACCTGGATTCGCAATGTCAATTTCAAATCCGTATAAACATAATACAGCTAATGCTAATGATGAACCGAGTGCTTGCATCATAAATATTGAAAATTTACTTAACCACCATTTGAATCCAGTAGAATCTCCAATACGTTTATCGATAGGGTACACAGCAGCAAATGCAACTGCACCTACATATAAACTTAATGAAAGGATATATGGTGCAAAACTTTGACCATAGTTGTTAACTTCAGTTAAGTCATCTTCATTAGAAACGACCGGTTTGTTAATGGCTTTTATATTTTTCTCTTCAAAGTATTTGCCTTTAGATTGATCAATGGCTTTATCAATACTTTGTTTTAATTTATCGTTGTTTTGTTGTAGATCATTTAATCCTTGAGTCACTTGCATGCTACCTTGTACTAGTTGTTGACCTTCAGCGCCTGCCATAGGTGCAAGTTGTTCTAATCCAGAGTTTACTTGACCGTTACCATTGATTAATTGTGATTCTGCATCTGACATTTGTCCAAGTGCTTTAGAAGTATCTTTGTAACCTTTAGTAAGTTTATTCATACCTTTAAATGATTCGGACATATATTTTTCTCTGACAGAAGCGCTTAAATTATCTTCAACAGCTGTTAATACTTTACCAGCAATTTGTGAGCCAGTATAACTGTAACCTGGATTCGTCTTCACATTTAAGTCGATCTTTTTAGGATTTTTATCAAGCATTGATCCTGCATGCTTTGTTGTATTAGATGGGATAGTAATAACAGCATAAGATTCACCATGTTCAAGATGTTTGTCAGCTGTGTCTTGTTTTACAAACTCCCATTTAAATTTATCGTTTTCTTTTAATTTATCTACAAGATCATTACCGATATTTGCTTTCTTACCATTTACTTCTCCGCCTGCATCGTCATTTACGACAGAAATTTTTAATTCTTTTGTCTTGCCGTATGGGTCCCACAACGAACCGACGAATACAGAACTATAAATGAGGGGGATGAGCATAACAGCGATTAATGAGACAAATAAGAATTTATGAGTCCATAGATTCTTTATATCATCAAACATGATTGACATTATCCTTTCCGGTTATAAGTTTGTTTGCTTTTTCAAGTTGTTTAACGAAAGTTATGATTTCTTGATCCGTGAAATGAGATGATAATTTACGATTAAATGTCTCGTATATAATATTTTCAGTTCTACTAACAAGTTCAAATCCTTTATCGGTTAATAGGACAGCTTTCTCTCTTTTATCTTCACCTTGTTGAATTGAAATCAGTTCGAGTTTACTTAATTTATTAATTCGGTTTGAAATGGCCGTTTTGAAAACGCCTTGCTTCGAGGCGATAAAACTATATGTACATCTAGGGAAGTCTTTAACGATTCTTAAAGTTTGATATTGTTCCTTAGAAATAACTTCATCCACACCAGAATTATTTAAAATCTTAGCAACCTCACTATGAATGTTGACGATAGATTCTTGAAATAAATTAAAAGCTCTCTTTAATTCTTCTTCCATTAATAGTACACCTCCTGTACTGAATACAAGAGTTATAGTACACCCTATGTACTAAAAATGCAAGGGGTTAAATCACATCCTTTAACAATCGTTTGCGCTTATTTATAAATTAATTGAATTTAAAACTGTTAATAGTTATAAAAAACTAATGCAATCGTTTGCATAAAAATATTGACTTTTTAACATTTTACACATAAGATAAATGTAATAATGTAAGCGATTACAATTTTGGAGGATGAAAATATGACTGAATTGAAGTTAGAAAACATTAAGAAAACGTACGATAAGGGGAATACAGTTGTTCGAGATTTTAACTTACATATCAAAGATAAAGAATTCATCGTATTTGTTGGACCATCAGGATGTGGGAAGTCTACAACTTTAAGAATGATTGCAGGGTTGGAAGATATTACGTCAGGTGATTTTACTATTGATAATAACAGAATGAATGATGTAGCACCGAAAGACAGAAATATTGCGATGGTCTTTCAAAATTATGCGTTATATCCACACATGACAGTGTATGACAATATGGCTTTCGGACTTAAATTGCGCAAGATGAACAAGAAGGAAATCGATAAACGTGTACAATATGCTGCGGAAATTTTAGGGTTAACGGAATATTTACCTAGAAAACCTAAAGCTTTATCTGGGGGACAGAGACAAAGGGTTGCACTAGGTCGAGCAATTGTAAGAGATGCGAAAGTCTTTTTGATGGATGAACCATTATCTAATTTGGATGCTAAATTAAGAGTTCAAATGAGAACTGAAATTTTGAAATTACATGAACGATTACAAACGACAACAATATATGTTACTCACGATCAAACAGAAGCATTAACGATGGCCTCGCGAATTGTAGTACTTAAAGATGGAGATATCATGCAAATTGGAACACCTAGAGAAGTATATGATTCACCAGCTAATGAATTTGTCGCGCAGTTTATAGGATCACCTTCAATGAATATCTTTGACGCGACAGTTAATCAAGATGAACTAAAAATAGGTCACCAAGTTATTAAATTAAGTGAAAGTAAAGCAAGATTATTAAATCAAAATGGATATGACGGCAAAACAATTAGGTTTGGTATCCGTCCTGAAGATATTCATGATGAACCTATTTTTATTAATGCCAATAAAAATGCAACATTTAAGACTAAAGTACTTGTTAGTGAATTATTAGGTTCTGAAATTATGATTCATGGTCTATTTAATGATGAATCTTTTTGTGCAAAGTTAGATGCCAGAACAGTTATTAACCCAAATGATGACATTGAACTCGCACTTGATTTAAATAAATGTCACTTTTTTGATAAAGATACCGGTGAGAAAATTGGTCAGTAATCAAAATGATATTAATTGAAAGAAGGGGAGTAAATGAAGCAATTGATGAAAATGTGTTCAATCATACTAGTTACCATCTTACTTGTAAGTTGTGGACCGGATCGAACACAAGAAGACATAGATAAAGCATTAAACGATGATGAAAAAACAGCCAAACCAAAATCACTCACGATGTGGGTAGATGGTGATAGACAAATGGCATTTTATAAGAAAGTAACAGAAAAATATACAAAGAAAACGGGCATAAAAGTGATATTGAAAAACACTGCCCAAGATGATCAAGTAGATAATTTATCCCTTGATGGCCCATCAGGCAAAGGGCCGGATTTATTTTTCCAGCCACACGATAGAGCTGGAGACGCATATTTACAAGGGTTAGCTGCGGAAATCGACTTTACGGATAAAGAATTAAAAGGTTATTCGAAAGAAGCATTAGATGCACTCAATTATGATGGGAAGCAACTTGCATTACCGGCCATCGTAGAATCAACAGCTGTTGTATATAATAAAAAACTTGTAAAGACACCACCAAAATCAATGGATGACGTTGAGAGAATTGCAGCAGAGGTTACTGATAAAGATAAAAAGCAATATGGATTTATGTTTGATGCAAAGAACTTTTATTTCAATTATCCATTCTTATTCTCACAAGGCGGATATATTTTTAAAGAACAAAAAGATGGATTCGATACAACAAAAGTAGCAGTTAATGATCCGTCCGTAGTGAAGAATGGTGAGAGGTTACAGTCGTGGTATGACAAAGGATATATTACGAAATCAGCCAATCAAGATGTCATTGTTGGATTATTTAAAGAAGGAAAAGTAGGGATGTTTATCACTGGCCCATGGCAAACGAATGAATTTAAAGAAGTACTCGGTGATGACTTTGGCACAGCAACATTCCCAACAGACAATGGAAAAGAAATGAAACCTTTCTTAGGCGTAAGAGGTTGGTTTATTTCAGAGTACAGTAAAGAGAAGTATTGGGCTAAGGATTTATTATTATATTTAACGAATAAAGAAAATATGCAGCAATACACGGATGATATGCAAGAAATCACGGGTCGTACTGATGTATCTTCTAAAAATAAATTATTAAAACCATATGAAAAACAAGCGAGAAGTGCGATACCAATGCCTAACATTCCAGAAATGAGTCAAGTGTGGGATCCGATGGGAAATGCAGCAACATTTATATCCAATGGTAAAGACCCTAAAGCAGCACTTGATGAAGCTAAAAATGGCATCGATGAGCAAGTTGAAATTATGAATGCCTCTAAAAAATAAAAGAAGGTGTAATAGTGAAGAAGAGAAATCCAAAATTAGCGGCCATGCTTTCAATCATTCCAGGTATTGGCCAATTTTATAACAAACGATATATCAAAGGTAGCATCTTTATTATATTCTTTATAAGCTTTATTTCAGTGTTTTATCAATTTATGAATATTGGATTCTGGGGATTATTTACTTTAGGTACAGTGCCTAAACTAGATGATTCAAGAGTGTTATTAGCACAAGGGATTATATCATTATTATTAATTGCATTTGCATTAACGCTATATGTTGTAAATATCATTGATGCATATCGTAATGCTGATCAATATAACAAAGGACATGAAATTAAAGATAATAAAGGAAGAATGGTGGCCACATGGGATAAGACCTTTCCTTATTTATTAATTTCACCAGGTATATTTTTATTAATATTTGTTGTTGTATTCCCATTATTATTCATGTGTTTCTTAGCATTTACAAATTACAATTTATATAATGCGCCACCTAGACATTTATTAGAATGGGTAGGCTTTGAAAATTTTAAATCATTAGTGACTGTACCGATTTGGAAAACTACATTTTTTAATGTTTTAACTTGGACAATTGTATGGACATTAGTAGCAACGACATTGCAAATTGCATTAGCATTATTACTAGCAATTATTGTGAATCATCCATTAATCAAATTCAAAAAACTAATCAGAACGATATTAATTTTACCGTGGGCAGTACCATCGTTCGTAACAATTTTAATATTTGCAGCGATTTTCAATGATGATTTTGGTTCAATTAATAATGATATATTACAGCCATTATTAGGCATTGCACCTGCATGGTTAAATGATCCGTTCTGGGCAAAGGTTGCATTGATTTTAATTCAAGTATGGCTTGGATTCCCATTTGTATTTGCATTATTCACAGGTGTTTTACAAAGTATTTCATCAGACTGGTACGAAGCGGCAGATATGGACGGTGCATCAAGTTGGCAAAAATTTAGAAACATTACTTTTCCACACATCTTATTTGCGACTGCACCATTATTAATTATGCAATACGCAGGTAACTTTAATAACTTTAACTTAATTTATTTATTTAACAAGGGTGGTCCACCTGTTTCTGGCCAAAATGCAGGAAGCACAGATATCTTAATATCTTGGGTGTACCGATTAACATTTGATATGCAAAATTATAATATGGCAGCGACAATATCTTTAATTATAGGATTATTTATAGCAATTATTGCGTTTATTCAATTCAAAAAAACAAGTACATTTAAAGACGAGGGGGATATTTAATGAATAAGAAAAATAAAAATATTTTAAAAGCGATATTAATGTATGGCATATTAATCGTCATGTTTATTATCATTATTTATCCACTACTATGGACTTTAGGGTTATCACTCAATTCAGGTTCGAATTTATATGGATCGAGTATGATTCCAAAAGATGCGTCTTTAAAAAATTATATTTACTTGTTAACTGATCCATCGAGTGATTATTTAACGTGGTATAAAAACACATTGCTTGTAGCATCAGCCAATGCATTATTCTCAGTTATATTTGTAGGTTTAACAGCATATGCTTTTTCTCGTTATAGATTTGTAGGTAGAAAGTACGGGTTGATGGCATTCTTAATCTTACAAATGTTTCCGGTATTAATGGCAATGGTAGCGATATATATTCTGTTAAATACGATTGGATTGTTAGATTCTTTATTTGGATTAACATTAATTTATATCGGTGGTTCCATACCAATGAATGCATTTTTAGTTAAAGGATATTTCGATACAATACCGAAAGAATTAGATGAATCTGCTAAAATAGATGGTGCAGGGCATTTGAGAATATTTTTCACGATAATGTTGCCATTAGCGAAGCCGATATTGGCAGTTGTTGCTTTGTTTAATTTTATGGGGCCATTTATGGACTTTATTCTGCCAAGAATTTTATTAAGAAGTCCCGAAAAATATACTTTAGCAGTAGGATTATTCAATTTTATTAATGATCAATTTGGTAACAACTTTACAGTATTTGCTGCAGGCGCAATGATGATAGCTATCCCAATTTCAATTGTGTTCTTATTATTACAAAGATATTTGGTAACTGGTCTGACTGCCGGAGCAACTAAAGGATAATGAAGGAGTGATCTCGTGGTTACAATTAAAGACGTGGCAAGAGAAGCCAACGTTGCACCATCTACAGTTTCAAGAGTGATTAGCGGACATAAGAGCATTAGTGAGAAGACATCAAAAAAAGTAAAAGCTGTGATGAAGCAGTTAGGATATCAACCTAACATAGCTGCGAGAACACTTGTTACACAGAAAGCAAAAACGATAGGATTAATTTTGAAATCGTCCTCAAAAGAAATGACGCAAAATCCATTTTTTACAGATGTGTTGATGGGGATTTCAATCGCATGTAAAGAACGAGAATACTCTACAATCATGACGACTTCCATTGAGCAAGATGACTTAATTGAAGAAGTTGAAAATTTAATTAAATCAAAATCTATCGATGGATTTATTATGCTTTATTCTAAAGAGCAAGATCCAATTGCGCACCTTTTAAAAACGTATAACGTGCCTTTTGTCGTGATAGGAAAACAATTACAAGACAGAGATATTATTCATATCGATAACGATAATATAGATGCAAGCTTTGAAATAACAGAATATATGATTAATAAAGGGCATGCACATTTAGCCTTTATTGCGGAACCGGATGATTATGCCGTAGCATTAGATAGAATTTCAGGATTTAAACAAGCGTGTGAAAAAAATAATATACAAAACTATGAGATATATCATGCAAATCCTGACAGGGATGAATTATTAGAAATAATCACAAGTATGAAGAAAAGAAATGCATTTCCATCTGCAATTATTACATCAGATAGTATGATTAATATTAATTTATTAAGTGCGCTATATGCATTAAATATTAGAATTCCAGATGAAGTGATGACAGCGACATTTAACGATTCCTTTATTAATACTTATGCATCGCCGCCACAAACAGTTGTGAATATTTATCCTGATCATTTAGGAGAAGAAGCGGGCATCGCATTAATCAAACTTATTGAGAATCCAAATATTTTAAGAAAAAATACAATCGTTCCTACCGAAATTATAGAACGAGAATCAACAAAAATAAGAGGTGAATAAAGGTATGGAAGAAAGAATTTGGTGGAAAGAAGCGGTTTGTTATCAAGTATATCCAAGAAGTTTCAATGATTCGAATAATGATGGTATTGGGGATATCAATGGGATTAGAGAGAAACTTGATTATTTAAAAGATTTAGGTATTGATGTGATTTGGGTATCACCAATTTTTCAGTCGCCAAATGATGACAATGGTTATGATATTAGTGACTATCAAGATATTATGAATGAGTTTGGAACAATGGAAGACTTTGAATTGTTATTGAAAGAAACACATGAAAAAGGTATGAAACTTATTTTAGATTTAGTCATTAATCACACATCAGATGAACATCCTTGGTTTATTGAATCTAAATCAAGCAAAGAGAATGACAAACGAGATTGGTATATTTGGCAAGAAGGTCAAAATGGAAAAGAACCAAATAATTGGGGAAGTATATTTAATGGTTCAGCATGGGAACAAACAGAAGAAACTGACGACTATTATTTACATATCTTCAGTAAAAAACAACCAGATTTAAACTGGGAAAACTCAGATGTCAGACAAGCAATATATGACATGATAAATTGGTGGTTTGAAAAAGGAATAGACGGTTTCCGAGTAGATGCGATTACTCATATTAAGAAATCTTTTGAAGATGGAGATATCACATACGCTGATGATGAACAGAATTTCAAAGCTGCTTTTGAACGATATACAAATCGACCAGGCATTCTGGAACATTTAAGAGAATTACGTGATGAAACTTTTAACAAATATGACATTATGACAGTCGGTGAAGCAAACGGTGTAAGTCCGGATGATGCTGAAGACTGGGTCGGTTTTGAAAAGGGTATATTTAATATGATATTTCAGTTTGAACATTTAGGTTTATGGAATACGGAAGATAGTGGCTTTGACGTTATTCAATATAAAAACATCCTAACTAAGTGGCAAGATAAACTTGAAGGTAAAGGATGGAACGCACTATTTATAGAAAACCATGATCAACCAAGATGTGTTTCTACTTGGGGTGATGACCAACAGTATTGGTTTGAAAGTGCGACGAGTCATGCTACGAATTATTTCTTGCAAAAAGGAACACCATTTATATATCAAGGACAAGAAATAGGCATGACAAACTACCCATTCACATCTTTAGATGAATTTAATGATGTTTCAGTAAAAAATGAAATAAAGTTAAGAACAGAAAATGGTGAAGATACATCTCAACTGTTAGAAACATTTAGCAAAGTGAATAGAGATAATGCACGTACAATGATGCAGTGGAATAGTAGTAAACACGCAGGATTCTCAAATCACGAACCGTGGTTTCATGTTAACCCAAATTACGTAGACATCAATGTTGAACAACAATTAGAAGACGAAGAATCGTTGTTAAACTTTTATAAAAAAATGATAAAATTAAAAAAAGAAAATGACGTATTTAATTATGGAGTATATGAATTGATAGATCACAACCATGAACAAATATATACGTATAAGAGAAAATTAAATAATGATCAAGTCATAGTCATGAGCAACTTAACAAATGAAGAAGCCGAAATAACATATGATATAGACTTTGAAAATCAAGAATTGTTGTTACACAATTACAAGTCGATACAAGACAATAAAATAATGGCACCATTTGAAACAAGAGTGTATCGAGTGGTGAATTAATAGATAAAAGATTATTAATGGGATTAAATAACCTATTAATAATCTTTTTTTGTTGGAAATGAGAGTGGCGTTATTAGCATTTTGAGGAGAAAGTGCAAATAAGGGTGTCGTTATTAGCAAGAATGAGCAAACGTGCAAATAAGAATGCCGTTATTAGCAAGAATGAGCAAACGTGTAAATAAGAGGTGCCATATTAGCAAGAGTGAGTAAACGTGCAAATAAGAGGTGCCATATTAGCATTATAAGGTGAAAGTGCAAACAAGAGTGTCGTTATTAGCAAGACTATGTAAACGTGCAAACAAGGAGTTCCATATTAACTGAATTAAATACCATTACCCTTATTGTTAACGCTTACTTGCGCAATCGTTCTATAATGGAGATGTAATATGAAGAATTCGACGGGAGGTATTTATATGAAGAAATTAATGAAAGAAAAGACGAATTTCGTTGCAGATATGCTAGAGGGTATCAAAGTGATGGACCACTCTGTTGAAATTATTAGTGACAATGTCGTTGTTCGAAAAAATCTTAAATCTAAAGGTGTCGCACTTGTATCAGGTGGTGGATCTGGACATGAACCTGCACATGCTGGTTTTGTTTCGGAAGGTATGCTCGATGCAGCTGTATGTGGCGAAGTGTTCACATCACCAACACCTGATAAAATATTAGATGCCATTAAACATGTAGCCACTGAAGAAGGCGTATTACTTATTATTAAAAATTATGCCGGAGATGTTATGAACTTTGAAATGGCACAAGAAATGGCTGAAATGGAAGGTATTCAATGTCAGTCAGTTATCGTTCGTGATGATATTTCTATAGATAATGAACAAGATAGAAGAGGTGTTGCGGGTACTGTTTTTGTGCATAAGTACGCGGGATATTTATCGGATAATGGATATAATTTA